>CAZVLG010000259.1:0-10059 GCA_964627835.1 uncultured Bacteroides sp. | reverse complement strand
AAATGGAATCGCTTAATTTGATTGACACTTTTTCAGAGTTCAAGGAACTGAAGAATATTGACCGGGCTACCATGATGACCGTCCTGGAGGATGTTTTCAGGGGACTCATGGTTAAAAATTTCGGATCGGACGAGAATTTTGACATTATTATAAATATCGATAAGGGGGACTTCGAGATCTGGAGAAACCGGGAGGTGGTTGAAGATGCTGAGCTGGAAGACCCCAATCTTCAGATCGCACTTTCAGAAGCTAAGAAAATTGATGCGGATTACGAGGTCGGTGAAGAGGTGACGGATGAGGTTAAACTCGCCGATTTCGGAAGAAGGGCCATCCTTTCTCTGCGGCAGAACCTTACCTCAAGGATCCTGGACCTCGAAAAAAACAATCTTTATGCAAAGTACAAGGACCGGATCGGGGAGATCGTGACCGGAGAGGTTTACCAGGTCTGGAAAAGGGAGATACTGGTCCTGGATGACGAAGGGAATGAGTTAATCCTTCCCAAATCGGAACAGATCCCTTCGGATTATTTTCGCAAGGGAGATACGATACGCGCCGTTGTCATCAAGGTGGAGATGAAGAATAACAATCCGCTGATCGTGCTTTCGAGGACATCACCCGTGTTTCTGGAACGATTGTTCGAACTCGAGGTGCCGGAGATATTTGACGGCCTGATCACCATTAAGAAGATCGTCAGGGTCCCGGGTGAAAGAGCCAAGGTGGCTGTCGAATCGTATGATGAAAGGATCGACCCGGTTGGCGCCTGTGTGGGGATGAAGGGTTCCAGGATACATGGGATCGTTCGGGAGTTGAAGAACGAAAATATCGATGTGATCAATTTCACCAATAATGTCCAGCTTTTCATACAGCGTGCTCTGAGTCCGGCAAAAATCAGCTCCATCAAAATAAACGATGAGACAAAGGAAGCTGAGGTATACCTGCAGCCTACGGAGGTCTCGCTTGCGATTGGTAAAGGGGGACTGAACATCCGTTTGGCCAGCCAGCTAACCGGCTATGAAATAGATGTTTACAGGGAAGGTATTGAAGAAGACGAGGAAGATGTGAACTTGGAAGAATTTGCCGATGAGATTGAAGACTGGATCATTGATGAGCTGAAATCAATCGGGTGTGATACGGCTAAATCGGTCCTCGACCTCAGTATTGAGGATCTTGTGAAAAGGACTGATCTTGAGGAAGAAACCATACAGGAAGTCGTCAAAGTATTGAATGCGGAATTTGAATAATTCATCTTAGAAATACTATATTAGCAAATTATTTAAGAAACATGGCAGGTACAGGGACAAGGTTGAGCAAAATTGCAAGAGAGTTTAATGTCGGGATTTCCACGATCGTGGAATTCCTGAAGAAGAAGGGGTATGCTGTAGATCCGAATCCCAATACAAAAGTGACCGAGGAAATCTACGAAATCCTTGTGCATGAATACAGTTCCGACATCAGTGTGAAGAAGGAATCGGACCGCCTGAGCCTGAAAAATCTCCGGGAAAAAAAGGACACCATATCGATTAACGATATCGATCAGCAAAGACCGGCTGTGGAAGATGCCGAGGAGGAAGTTTTTATCAAGGACCCGACCGCACCGAGTAAACTGGACCTGTCGGAAGAGGAAGTTGAATTAAAGGTCGTTGGCAAGGTTGACCTGGATGCCGTAAGCGGAAAAGTCAGAAAGAAACCTGTTGAACCGGAAAAGGCCGAAGAAAAAACAACGGAACCCAGAGACACAAAGAAGGCGGCTGAAGCAGGGGCCGGAAAAGAGACCAAAGCAGCCGATGCAAAGGTGTCCGGTAAGAAGGAAGTCAAAACACCGGATAAAAAAACCACCGCAGCCGCCAAAGAGAAAAAAGCAGAAGATGCTTCCGAGCAGCCGGTGGCCGAAGAAATTACTGAAACCGTTCCGAAAGATGTTAAGGAAACAGAAACCGTGGAGGAGGATGAGAATTTCATCGAAACAAAATTCGAAAAACTCAATGGTCCGTCGGTTGTAGGTAAGATCGAATTACCGATCAAGGAAAAAAGGGACGCTGACAAGGAGTCGAAGAAAAAACGCAAGCGGATCAAAAAAGAACCCGAGCGGAGAGTGGACCTTGGCGATAAGTCAGAGAGGGAAGTTACAGAAAAGGGAAAAACCCAGAAAAAACAGAGCCTTAAGAAGAGAAGGAAGCCCCTGAAGCCTGAAGTCAGCGAGGAAGATGTTCAGAAGCAGGTCAAGGAAACACTGGCCCGCCTGACGGACAGGGGCAAATCAAAAGCTGCCAAATACAGGCGGGAAAAAAGGGATGCCGTTTCCCAGAAAATGCAGGAGGAGGCCGTCAAGAAAGAGGAAGACCGGAATGTGATCAAGGTGACGGAATTCGTTACCGCCCAGGAACTTGCTTCCATGATGAATGTATCCGCCACGGAGATCATTGCCAAATGCATGGAACTGGGCCTGTTCGTATCCATTAACCAGCGCCTTGACGCTGAAACCCTGGCCCTGGTTGCCGATGAATTTAATTACAAGGTTGAGTTCATCAGTGTTGAAGTCCAGGAAGCCATTGCCGAAGAAGGAGATGATCCGGACGAACTTGAACCCAGGCCACCCATTGTGACGGTAATGGGGCACGTTGACCATGGAAAAACAAAACTTCTCGATTATATCCGCAGTGCAAACGTGGTGGCGGGTGAAGCCGGGGGCATAACCCAGCACATCGGGGCCTACAGCGTCAGCGTGGACGAAGAGAAATATATTACTTTCCTGGATACCCCGGGACATGAAGCATTTACAGCCATGCGGGCCCGTGGGGCACAGGCCACCGATGTGGTGATCATCGTTGTTGCCGCAGATGACGGAGTCATGCCTCAGACAGTGGAAGCCATCAATCATGCCCAGGCAGCCGGTGTCCCCATTGTTTTTGCCATCAACAAAATTGACAAACCCACTGCCAATCCTGAGAAGATCAAGGAAAAGCTTGCCAATATGAACCTCCTGGTGGAGGACTGGGGAGGTAAGTATCAGTCGCAGGAGATCTCGGCCAAGAACGGGATCAACATCGATGCATTGCTTGAAAAGGTCCTGCTTGAAGCAGAAATGCTTGACCTGAAAGCCAATCCCCACCGGAGCGCAAGCGGCTCGGTCATTGAATCGACCCTTGATAAGGGCCGCGGCTATGTTACAACCGTACTTATTGAGAACGGCACCCTTGAGATGGGAGATGTGATGCTGGCAGGCGCACACTTCGGTCATATCAAGGCCATGTATAACGAAAGGGGAAAGAAAATCGAGTCCGCCGGACCATCCATGCCGGTCCTGATTCTTGGTCTCAATGGCGCACCCCAGGCAGGCGACCGGTTTAACATCATGGAAAGCGACAGGGAAGCCAAGGAAATAGCCAACAAGCGAGAGCAATTACAGCGTGAACAGGATCAGCGGACACATAAACACATTACCCTGGATGAGATCGGGAGAAGGATCGCGATCGGTAATTTCCAGGAGCTTAATATTATTGTCAAGGGAGATGTGGATGGCTCCATAGAGGCCCTCAGTGATTCCCTGATCAAGTTATCGACCGAAGAGATCCAGGTGAACATCATACACAAGGCCGTGGGCCAGATCAAGGAGGCGGATATTATGCTTGCCGCCGCATCCAATGCCATCATCGTTGGATTCCAGGTGCGCCCCTCCCTGGGTGCCCGCAAACTGGCTGAAAAGGAAGAAATCGATATCCGGCTTTATTCGGTCATCTATGATGCCATTGAAGAGGTTAAGGCGGCCATGGAGGGTATGCTGTCGCCCGATATCAAGGAGGAAATCATGGCCACGGTAGAGATCCACGAGATCTTTAAAATCACGAAGGTCGGCACAGTTGCAGGCTGCATTGTGAAGGAGGGTAAAATCCACCGCAATTCAAGGATACGCGTAATCCGTGATGGCATCGTCGTCTACACGGGTGAACTTGGCTCTCTGAAAAGGTTCAAGGAAGACGTCAAGGAAGTGGCTTCCGGGTACGAATGCGGACTCAACATTGAGAATTTCAACGACATCAAGGTCGGGGATATGATCGAGGCTTACCAGGAAGTGGAAGTAATGAAAAAGCTCTAGCCTTCAACATCAATATTTCTCAGTCGTTCACAATACAACTCGCTCCCCGATTACGGGGAGCTTAGACAGTAATGCTCGCTCAAAGAACATTGGGATTTCAGGTTAGATTTAAGGGAAAGCAATAACCCGGCAGGCGCCGGGTTATTATTTATGCGGAGATCAGTTCTTCGTATTGCTGTGGACTGAGCAGGTCATCGAGATCGGAGGGATTGTCAATGCTGATACGGATCATCCAGCCATCCCCGTAAGGGTCTTTGTTTACCAGTTCGGCGTCTTCTTCAAGCTTCGTATTGAACTCCAGGATTTCGCCTGAAACCGGCATGAACATATCCGATACCGTTTTAACGGCTTCAATGGTCCCGTAAATTTCTCCTTTGGCCAGTTTCTCTCCTACCGTCTCTATCTCAATATAAACAATGTCACCCAGTTCTCCCTGGGCATAATCCGTTATACCAACAAAAGCTTCATCGCCCTCGACCCGGATCCATTCATGTTTTTCGGAGTATTTGCAATTTTCGGGTATGTTCATGATGTCTGCTGTTTTAATAGTTAACCTTTCAAGCCATTAAATTTAGCTATTTTTTAGTTTTGTCTGGACTGTCACCGGTATAATTTTACTGCGCAAGTGTAAACCGGATGCTGAATCCAACATTGGTATTGGCCGTAGGATAGGAAAGCGACACAAACGGCTTGTTGATGATCCGGTCGAAGAACAGGCGCAGGTTGAAACGGTCACTCAGGACATAGTCAAAATTCAGGTTGACCTTTACCACCCGCTGTCCCGCAGTGATCTGGTCTACATTTTCTTCAAGTTTCCGGATGATGGTCCGGTTGTCACGAATCGAGAAATCTGCCCGGACGTTAAGATCGCTCGTCATGGATGTCTGTGTTCCACCGGGAAGGTTAAATATCAGGGGAAGTTCAGAGAACCGGTAACCGGCCCCAACAACAATTTCATTGCTTGAAGTTTCCATGAGCTGGTTATTGGCCAGGCTGAGTGCAAGGGCCCGGGATTTCTTGAATTCGATCCTTGTGGTCAGGCTGTTCACCCAGTTCATATCAAAGCTGATCAGAGGAGAGAACTGTTCGCTTATCGAAACAGAGGCGATATCCTTATCATTCAGGAAATCATTGTTCATATCGCGTGCATCCAGGTCAACAAAGCCGTCCTCATTAACCGCATAGAACGGATTGGAAATGAAGCTCCCGACATTGTAGGATGACCGGTAGGAGTGGTTCAAATTGATGGAACGGAAGTATTTCCTTAGAAATTCGATTTTGGTTAATCCATCGAAGGTTATCCGCCAGTTTGGCCGCATCTCCCAAAGGCCTGGAATTACACTTAGGCTGATCCTCCTGATATCCCGTTTGCTGTAGGCGGCAAGGAAAGCGGGTATGAGAACGGCCTGTGAACTGGGACCATAGCCCTCGTAAAATCCTGTGGTATCATTGACCGCGGGCAGGTAATCGCCGCCGTTTGCACGCTCTGCTGCCAGGCGCTCCGATACGATCAGGCGGTATTCATTCCTGAATTGGTCAAACGTTTCCGAGGCAAAGTTTTCGTTGCTGTATACTTTTTCAAAAGCTGTTCCGAGGGTTATGTAAGACATGGAGAAGTTGCCTGTAATCTGCCTGCTTCGGGTGCTGTCGGGGAAATTGCCGTTGAAGTCCGCAATATAGTATTCGTTCATGTTTTCCGAGTAATTGCGGTTGGCCGTCAGGTCGATACGCAGTCCCGGAAGGGGCTCCACCGTGCTCCTGAAATTGAGGGTGTTGGTGTGACTCATGGTATAGGGACTGTTGATGTACGGATCGCTGGAGAGCCAGTTGTTTTCGATGGCATGGATGGGGAAATTTTCATCCTGCCATCCGAGTATAAAGGGCCAGCCGGGGGCATACGAACCCTGGTAGTTCTGCATGCCCATGAGGACGGTGGATGGCTTGTAGCCGGGCAGCATGGACCCGTTGCTCTGGTTATAGGAAACCGAGATGTTCCGGACGCTCATCAGCAGGCGGCTGGTATAGTCCGCTACTATTACCAGTGGATTTTCTCCCCTGTCAACCGTGCCGACAACCTCAACCCGAACATTCCGGTGGTCCTCCGCAGTCGTAAAGGTGATGCGGTTCTCACTGACGATTTCCAGTTCCCCTTCGATCTCCTGTCCGTTCTCATCGTAAAAACTTGCCGTTACCATTTCCGTTTTCAACTTATGGTTGATCGAACGCGCCCTGCCTGCACGAATCGTGATCCCTTCCTGGTTGTAAGTCACCTCTTTGGTCCTGGATTCACCGGAAGGCTGCCTGAATCCGTTCCGGAATTTGTCGTTGACATTTTTGAGATAGGTGATCTTGTTGTAGAGGTTGGTCATGTTCAGCTGCCCGTTCAACTGAAAATTATTGGAGTTCTTGACGATGTTTCCAAGTTCGAGGGTATCGACTGTCAGGGGACCCACATCCCAGTTGTAGGTTGCACCATAGCGTGTATTCAGGGTTACCCAGTTGAGCAGCGGGATTTTGTTAATCGGCACGGTATAGGATGCATTCAGGTTATGGGTATACCGAACATTCCTGCCAAAGGTGAGGATCTCGCGCCAGAGCGAGTCCCGTTTCTGCTCATAATCACTCCGGTCTTTGTTGTATACTCCGTAGGGTTCATCAATTCTGGATGTATTGGTGGCGCTGAAATCAATTTTAAGTGCACGGGTCAGGTCAAACTTGACATCGTAATAGCGGTTCCAAAGAAAGTTCTTGTTTACGATGGTATCGATCTGCAGGTATGGATTCGAAAGGTTGCGTATTTTCCGTTCCCCGTAATTCCGGTTCAGGTCTGTACGGAATGAGAACCTGGATGGGTAAAAGTAGAAGTTGAAATCTTTCAGGATCCGGAGTGTGGGGGAAGTGAAAATGTTGGCCTGGGCAAATGGCGCAACATTTTTCGGGCGGGTATTGAAGTTATAATTGAGCGCCCCGCGGTGCCGGTTCTGGATATCGTATTCAGTATTTATGTTCCGGGAATAGGTTTCGCTGAATGCATAGGAGACGGAAAAGTTAGCCAGGTCATAGAACCGCGGTGTCCCCTGTAGTTTCTGTTTCCTGACATTCGTGAAGTTGATGCTTCTACGCCTGGTGTAATCCTGGGCAATGTGCCGGATGGAATCCTTTTCCTCCTTGGTCTCGGCATTATTCAGGGCAGATTTAAGGGGGATATCCGGGTCAAGCGGGTTGTACTGCGGATTGATCCTGGATTCCGAGAACCCGACGAACATGGGAATGGTTACACCCGATTTTTCGGGAAAGAATTTCCCCAATTCAAGATTGGAGGAAATATCGTACTGGAGGACCTGTTCCTTGGATCGTTCATTGACTTTCTTCTCGATGCTCCCGAATCCGGGTGTGCTGGTGTTACCGGCAACCGTAACCGTTCCCAGGTCAGCAAGCTTGGCTGTCATGCGGGCATTGGCTGCCCATCCACCGTCCTCGTTGAAATCGGTAAGACGAAGTTCATTCAGCCAGATCTCCCCGCATTTGGGCATGCCGTCGTCCTGCCCCGGATTATCCCCGGCCTTCGGGTTTCGTATCCCGAGCATAATGGTGCGTACATTGCTCAGGTTGGGATTCCCCTTTACGGTTACCTTGTTGCCCTTTCCATCCACGATGCTGAAGGCCGTGTTGTAATAAACCGTCGAACCGATCACCCGCATCTGGTCGTTCCTTGCCTGCTTGACATCCTGGAAAACCTCGAGTGTGATATTGAATCGGTTTTCAGCCGGCCATACGACCAGGCGGTCATCGTAGAGGTCATTTTCGTATCGCCCAGGTTCCGTGACTTTCAGGGGAACCTCGTATTCATAGTAGTTGTCCTTATAATCCGAACCCAACCGGATAAAAGCAACCAGGTCGTCGTCGTCCAGGATGTTGCAGTTCTCGATGGCTTCGGCATGGACCTCCATCTGGATCTTCCTGTATTGCCTGATATCCAGGGAGATGTTCTTATAGACCGCTCGTGCGTCCCCGTCATTCAGGTCCTGAACCTTCATCAAAAGGGATTGTTCGTTCAGCTGCCTGAGCTGGGGATTGGTAGGATCGATCACCCGGTCGATACCCGGGGGAAGGACATAGTTCACAGGGGTTTTGCCGGCATTCTCCTCGATATTGACGGCCGATACATCCAGGATACCATCGGAAGGTTCCGGGGTTGACAGGTCCTCACCGCCCTGTGTCAGCGGGAACTGGTAACGTCTCCATTCTCCCCTGACAAGGTCAAGCTTGGCAAAGCGCAGGATGACCGGCCGTTCAAATCCGGTCAGGTACATACGCATGAAACGGATCGATTTGAAATCCTGGATGGGGCCAACTTTCGATTCCCAATCGTTAATGGGGATTCGGAACTGGTACCAGTCCACCGAAGACTTCGTACCGTTCGGGAAATCGGAATTCTTGGTTACCTTATCCGTTATGTAATTCTGGCCCACCCTGAGACTGGCGGGAGTGATCCTGACATGGTACTCGTAATAGGTTTCCTTTTCGTTCAGGGTATTGTCCCGGTTGATATCCTCTATATCCGGAAGTGTGGACCCGGTGGTCGGGTAGGCTTCGGTGGACTGTTCAGAGGTGGGGGAATTGCCCTGGTGATTGTTATAATCCCGGTAACGGTCAAGGATGCCGACCTCTGCCTGGTCAAAATTGCTGCTCCGGAAGTAATGGAAATTGTCCTGCGACGGGTCGTTGAGTACGATCTGGTAAGCCTGTGAATTTGTTCCGTGGAGGGTGCTGATGGTATCCAGGAGCTCGCTGAAGAAATCCCTTTCCTCCTCGTCGTTCAGTCCGTCGAGCCCGACATCCTGGTATACACGGGAACCCGGGTCATTGTTGAAGGCGTTGACCAGGGATTGCACCAGGGGCACCCTTCCCCAGACGGAAGTGTCAACAAGGCTTACCTCCTCGCCCGGGGGAAGCCCGTTCTCAAAGGCCTTGCGTGAATCCCTCAGGATATCCTCTGAAATATCCCCCAGGTTAAATAATAACTCCCCTCCCGGATGATCCGGATCTTCAACGAAGGGATCCATCAGCCAGAATTCGATGAATTCCACGTTGGAGGTTTCAAAGTCATTGGTCATGATCTCCCGCATGATCCCTCCCCATCTTTGCTGCGGGTTGAGCAGGTTCCCGTTGGCGTCAACATCCGGTGAATAATTGTAGAGTCCCCTCTGCTGTGGATAAAAGGCCACGTTCAGCACAGAGATATTGGTAGGCACTCCGCTCGGATTTTCCTTGTTCGGGAAAATGTCCGTTTCAAATACTTCCTCCACAAAATGGCTTGACTGGGAATTGGGATCGTTCTTGATATGGGGAGGGGTCAGGGAATTGTTCCTCAGGAACAGCGGGTCGATCACATAAAAGGAAAACTTGGCCCGATTGTACCCGTAGGCCCTGTTGTTCACCAGAATGCCTTCCGGGAACCTCCCGGCCGGGGTGCTTGAATACACCCAGGCGGCAAAGTTTTTCATATCGATGGAGGTCTGGCTGCCTTCGAAATCATCGATATAGGCCGTTCCTTCCTTTTTTATGGCCCGCGAATGCCCGGGTATCAGGTGGGCAAACTCTCCGGTAAGGGTTATGTTTGATGGTTCCCGGGTGGAGATCAGGGGGATGGCGTCCACCAGGGTGGTCAGGAGCTGGGATTCGGTCCGGTAGGAGCCGTCGATCCCCAAGATGGTATTGGAGATCGGTTCATCGCCGATATTCACCTTCTGGGTCAGGGGGCGTTCCGTGAGGTTCATGATCGTGCCGCCCAGGCGGAAATCATCCGAAAAACGATAATCCAGGTGGGTGCCCACCAGGGTTTTGGTCTGGATGGCGAACAGGGAGGTGCTTTCGAGGGATATCCGCACAGGCGTTCCGGATTCCAGGAGTCCCTGGTTTATGATGGTAACCCTGCCGGATGCATAATCCACCGTATAGTCCAC
>CAZVLG010000258.1:0-4757 GCA_964627835.1 uncultured Bacteroides sp. | reverse complement strand
TTATCGCCCATGCCGGGCGAACTAAAGAAAAAAGCCCCCTCGTTTCGCCGAGAGGGCTTAAATAAAGTCTTTGCCGGTGAATTTACCGCAAGGAAATTCCCAGTCCCCCGGTAGCTACGGAATAATTCGCGTAGGTATAATCGAAATGCAGGGTGATCACGGCGAATTTAAAGCGAATACCCACGTTGAACCTGGGTTTGGTCACGGATCCATCCGAATTCTTGATCTCGATGTCAATGGGATTCTCCATGGCAGATGCATTGGTAACCTCTGAGAATGGATTCAGGGGATTGGAAACGTTCAAAACGGGAATGGGATAATACCCGTTCAGCTTCAGGTTGGTCTGGGTAATGGAGATACCCACTCCGCCATAGAATGCAACCACCGGGAGATTGGCGCCGACAAGGAAATTAGCCGTATGTCCCTGGGTCAGAAGGTCAAAATTCTGATCATCCCATGAGATGCCCGTGGTGTTGTCCTGGATGTCCACCGGGGATATGTCGCTCAGCACCTGTGGAGTAATTGGGTTCAGCTTGGCGTTGAGATTGAGGTTGGTGTATCCGTACATCAGGGTGAAATGAAGAACGGGAACTCGTTTAACAAAGGGGATCCACTGCCCGATATCATGTTTCAGTCCCACTCCCCATAGACCGCTCTGCATTCCCTTGAATTTAACCTTGGGCATATACCTTCCGATGATCTCAAATCCTTTTGGCAGCCCTATACCGGCATTGATCATGGGAGAAGGGATAAAACCGAGACCGGTACCGCCCGGATGGTCGTATTCGACGATGGTAATGGGCTGCGGGAACCCCGTAACATCCTGCTGGTAGCTCAGGACCGGACCAAGGCCTTTTTCCCCTGAAAATGTGGGGGCATCCGGTCCACCGCTTACCACCGCATCCAGGGCAAGCTGACTGATATCGTACAACTTGGCATCATCCGGTGCAAAGGCAAAGCTCGTGGTAAAGGTTATATCAAATCCAAGCGTGCCGTGAACCTTGGCGGTATTGTACCAGCCGCCGTTCAGGTTGGCACCCAGTGAATTGGCAAGGGGACGCATATACTCTGTCAGCATCAGCTGGGCATCGTTCACCCCTCCGGACAGGATCAGTCCGATATCCTCAAACTGCGCGAATCCCGGGTTCAGCATAAATAATGACAGACCTGTACCCAATATTATTGCTTTCAATGTTTTTTTCATGGTCTTATGTTTATGTTTACAGCATTTCTTGCATACTAAGATATAATATTCCTGGCATATTTTAGACCCGGTTTTTCCACAAAGCGTTGCATACAATGATAACTTTGTCATTCCTGAGGGTTTCCTTATTTTTAAGACCTGAATCCGAAACTGCATGATGGAGATCCCGAACCAACCCCTGGCAGACCGCATGAGGCCGGTCACCCTGGATGATTATCTGGGACAGCAGCACCTGGTCGGGAAAGGTGCGGTGATACGCCGAATGATCGACTCCGGATCACTGTCTTCATTTATTCTCTGGGGACCGCCGGGTGTTGGAAAGACCACCCTGGCCAGGATCCTGGCAAACCAGCTTAAAAGGCCATTTTACCAGCTCAGTGCGGTTCAGTCCGGCGTCAAGGACGTCCGGGAGATGATCGAAAAAGCCCGCAAGCAGCAGTTCTTCAACAAACCGAATCCCATCCTGTTCATCGACGAGATCCACCGTTTCAGCAAGTCACAGCAGGACTCTCTGCTGGGAGCCGTGGAACAGGGCATCGTGGTATTGATCGGGGCAACCACGGAAAACCCTTCCTTCGAGGTCATATCCCCCCTACTCTCCCGCTGCCAGGTCTATACCCTGAACCCGCTGGCCAGGGAGGACCTCCTGCGAATGACCGAAAGGGCCCTGAAAAAAGATGTGCTTCTGAAAAAACTGAAGGTGGATATCAAAGAGGATGAAGCCCTGTTCAGGTTATCCGGAGGTGACGCACGGAAGGTCCTGAACATTATTGAGCTTATCGTGAATGCAGGAATATCGGGGACAGGGGCGGATGAGGATGTCCCCCTGATCACCATCACCAACGAAACCGTAAAGGAGAAGATACAGGAGAACATCGCGCTGTATGATAAGAACGGGGAACAGCACTACGACATCATTTCCGCTTTTATCAAGAGCATACGGGGAAGTGATCCGAACGCTGCAGTTTACTGGCTTGCCCGTATGGTCGAAGGAGGAGAAAAACCGGAATTCATCGCCAGGAGGCTGGTGATCCTTGCCGCTGAGGATATCGGGCTGGCCAATCCCAATGCCCTCCTGCTTGCCACCAATTGCTTCCAGGCCGTTCATATGGTAGGCTGGCCCGAATCCAGGATCATCCTCTCCGAAGCAGCCATTTACCTGGCCACCTCCCCGAAGAGCAATGCCGCCTACATGGCGATCAACGACGCACAGGAACTGGTGCAGAAGACAGGCGACCTGAGCGTCCCGCTGCATATCCGGAATGCCCCCACCCGCCTGATGAAAGACCTTGGTTACGGCAAGGACTACAAGTATGCCCACAGTTATGAGGGCAATTTCGTAGATGACAATTTTCTCCCGGAAGACCTGGACGGGAAAAAGCTGTATGATCCCGGGAACAATGCCAGGGAAAATGAGATACGTGAAAGGCTCCGGCAATGGTGGAAAGACCGCTACGGCTATTAATCAGGGATCCTTTCAGGCTGTTTGACCTTATTCCTGGCTCGTATTGCCTTTTCCTGCCCGATCAACCTATTTTGAGAAAATATTTCTACTTTTATCGGAACATTCACAGGAGATAGAGTAGAATGCTGGATAATCTTCCCCTTGTCAGATTTCAGGATCCGGATCAATTTTTCCTGATCGCAGGGCCCTGCGTCGTGGAGAATGAAGACCTCTGTTTTCAGGTTGCGGAAACCGTCTCACAATCCTGTGAACAGCTCGGGATACCCTATATTTTCAAAGCATCCTACCGAAAGGCAAACCGTTCACGGATGGATTCCTTTACCGGGATCGGTGACCTGGCAGCCCTGGATATCCTGGGCAAAGTCCGAAACCGCCTGAAAATACCCGTGATCACGGATATCCATGCCCCGGAAGAAGCTTCCGTTGCAGCTGAATATGTGGATATCCTGCAAATACCTGCTTTTCTTAGCCGGCAGACCGACCTGCTGGTTGCAGCAGCGGAAACCGGGAAATACGTTAATATCAAGAAAGGACAGTTCATGGCTCCCTCTGCAATGAAATTCGCGGCGGAGAAGGTATCCGGAAGCGGAAACGACAATATCCTGCTCACCGAGCGGGGCACGATGTTCGGTTACCAGGACCTGATCGTTGATTTCAGGGGTATTATTGAGATGCAACTCACCGGTTACCCTGTCGTGCTGGATGTCACCCATTCGCTGCAGCAGCCCAACCAGGGGAACGGAGTCAGCGGGGGACAGCCCGAAATGATCGAAACGCTTGCCAGGGCAGGGATTGCCGTGGGAGTCGACGGTATTTTCCTTGAAACACATCCCGATCCGGCCCGTGCACTCTCCGACGGAAGCAACATGCTGAATCTTCCCGGCATTGAAAGCCTACTCCAGAAACTTAGCCTGCTCAGACAAGCTGTTAACAAAATGAATTCAATCAATTAATCCTTAATATCAAAACCACTATCATGAAAAAAAATATTCTTTCAATTATCATTCTGGCAATTTTCAGCATTGGAAACACCTATTCGCAGGATCTACAGACCATCCTGGATAATTTCTTTGAGACCACGGGACAGAAGAAACTGCTAAAAATGGACACCCAGGTAGCAAGCGGCAAGATCCTGCAAATGGTTATGGAAATGCCATTCAAGTCCATTACCAAACGACCCGACAAGGCCTATCTGGAAATGGACATTCAGGGGGCGATGATGAAGCAGGCCTATGACGGGAAAAGTGGCTGGATGATAGCTCCCTGGACAGGCTCGGCCGATCCAATAGATCTGGTGGGCCCGGATCTGAAGCCGGTAAAGGAGATGGCAGACATGGACGGGAACCTTTGGAAGTACGAGGAAAAAGGGCACCAACTGGAACTCCTCGGTACAGAAGATCTGGACGGCACGAAGGTTTACGCACTCAAGCTTACGAAGAACGACGGGGATATAGAATACTATTATATTGATGCTGAGAACTTTGTTGTGTTAAAGATGGTCCGTAAAATGATGGTGAACGGCCAGGAAACCGAGATCGAAATATTACTGAGCAATTACCAGGAGGTGGATGGCATTGTTCTGCCTTTCTCAACCGAACAGAGATTCAACGGTCAGGAAGGTATGACCATCCTGATCGAGGATATTCATTTCAACCAGGAGATCGCCGACGCTATATTCGCAAAGCCCGTACCCCAACCTGCCGAATAACAGAGCCGCCTGTCGCAACAACTATTAAGGACTCATGAAATCAGCGTTTTACGTACTGGCAGTACTATGTCTTGGCGTGCTGTCCTGGATCGATTGTCCGGCACAGGAAACAATCAGCTCAAGCACATTCGGTTCACTGGAGGCAAGGAATATCGGTCCGCCACCGAGCGGACGTATCACTTCCATCGATGCCCTGCAGGATGATCCCAGGCTCGTTTACATAGGAACCGCCAGCGGCGGTTTATGGAAAAGCACCAATGGCGGTGTTATTACCAAACCGGTATTTGACGAACACACGCAGTCCATCGGTGCAGTATGCCTCGACCAGCAGCGCCCGGATAAGGTATGGCTGGGAACCGGAGAACCGTGGACCCGGAATT
>CAZVLG010000257.1:0-3274 GCA_964627835.1 uncultured Bacteroides sp. | reverse complement strand
TGGAGGGTTACAGGTTCACCTACCTGGACAACCACGACAGCTTCATCCCCGAACTGCTTAAGCTAAAGCAAAAGACCGACTTCGTCCTGAATCTCTGTGACGAGGGATTCAATAACGACCCGAAGCGTGAACTGCACGTACCCGCCCTGCTGGAGGCATTGGACATACCCTATTCCGGGTCCAATCCCCAATGCCTGGCATTCTGCTACGATAAATCCATGATACGCGGTATTGCCAAGGAAATGGAGATTCCGGTTGCCGATGCGGTTTTTATCAACCCGGTGGACAATGTCTATGACATCCCCATTGATTTCCCGGTTCTGGCAAAGCCTAATTTCGGGGACTCGAGCTTCGGCATCACCCAGAAAAGCGTGGCCTATACGGTGGAAGAACTCAACGATGCCATCCTGAAAGCCAGGGAACAGTTCGGTTACGACAAGCCCATCCTGGTAGAGGAATTGCTGACCGGGAAGGACCTTTCCCTGGGCATCCTGGGAAATCCCCCGGAATCCTACACGATACTCCCGATCATCGAGGAAGATTACTCCCGGCTTCCCGAAGATTTGCCAAGGATCTGCGGCTACGAGGCCAAATGGGTGCAGGACTCTCCCTATTTCAAGCTGCTCAGGTCGATAAAGGCGGAACTGGACCCCGAGACCGAGAAGCGGATCATCGAATGGAGCCTGAAACTGGCCGAACGGCTGGACTGCAGGGACTATACCCGTTTCGACTGGAGGCTGGATGCAAACGGTGTTCCCAATTTGCTGGAGATCAATCCAAATCCGGGCTGGTGCTGGGACGGGCACCTGGCCAAGATGGCCGGACTGAAGGGAATGGATTACACCGCCATGCTGGGACAGATACTGGCCGAAGCCGGACAGCGCATCAACCTGGGCAGCGGCAACCATGTAAAGGAAAAACAGACGTTCGTCCTGAACTACTCCGGCTGACTCAAGCGGACTGAAGGATTTAACTACCCTGGAGGATTTAACCGGCCCGAAGTATGGGCCACCGAGAAGGATAGGGCTGTCATCGGTGACCTGCAGCAGGATCAAGAAAACCATACCCTCTACTAAGCAGGAAAGCTTGCTGGTGCAGGCACCGCAGATGGCTGCATGGTACATGAAGCTTTACGGTATCGATCCGAGACTATCCGTTCAGTACTTCCCTGTAAATGAAGCAATTAAAAAAGTACTGGAAATGGTCCTCCTGGATGCCCGGTTCCGGAAAAGGCCTGCCTGATTTATTACGGGACAGTGATTTTGCGTCCCCAAATATATAACACCGTATGATCCAAAACCATACGGTCTGCGAACATAAGTTGCTGGAAGAAAAGTAGTGATTGTCCGGTAGACTCAGCGGGTGATCATGACCCTGACGGAGCGTGTCCGGACCGGGTCTCCACGAAGGCCGGGGGACCGGACCACGACCTGGTAAATGCCCTGCGGGAGCTTGCCGACCGGCAGGGTAATACCGCCGGCGTTTTGGCTGGCATCATTTATGCGGACCTCCCAGACCCTCTTTCCCGAAGCATCGTAGATGCATAACAGCGCTGGTCCGGTTCCGTCCAGCAGGCTAACCCGGATCCAGTCCCCCGCTGGGTTCGGATATATCGTCAGGTCCCTTGATCCTTCCGTAAGGATCTCCCCGTAACCCACGGGTGGTGTGGAATCGGCCCGGAAGGTCCAGACCTGCCCCATGGTGGTCCCGCTATCGTTCACCTCATCAACTCTCCAGTAATAGGTGGCTGCCCTTTCCAACTCGCCCGGATCGAAGGTATTGTCCGGGAAGTTGCCGGTAAAAGCCGGGGGATATTCGGTTCCGAAATACACATCATGCGAGGCCGCAAACCGTCCGTCTTCCCAGGAGAGCACCTGGTCGACGGGGACCATATGCATTCCATCGGCGGGCACCGGGTTTTCCGCGGGCAGGGGCTGCCCGTTCCTGTACAGGGCGGTCAGGGTGCAGGTGTTGGAATACCGGGAGTTCAGGGTATCGTTGCATGCCTTAAGCCGGTAGCTGTATCGAACTGCCGATTCCACAGAGGTGTCGGTATAGCTGGTGGTCCCGGCCGGGAGCCAGGCAATGGGTGAAAAACCTCCAAGCGATTTCCCGGATCCCCCGTCCGGCTCCGGATGCATCATCCGTTCCAGGACGTACCCGGTATCCTTCCGGGAATTGTCGAACCAGCACAATACGGGTCCCTCGAAAAGCAGGGTGTCGGCGCGCAGGTTGCCGGGCGGGTAGATGGAGTCCATCATCTCGATCTCCACGCTGGCCGTGGTGAAGGTCCCGAGCGCCTTCCCGTCGTTTGAAACGATGCTTTCGCCCACGGTGTAATAGGCGTAGGATCCGTCGCGCCCGTTCCCGAGTCCCGCGGTACGGCAGGTCGAGGTAAGGTTAATGGTACCGTCCGTCCTGGGCTCGATGAAGTTGTCCAGTATCCCCTGGTATCCGCTCAGGGCCACCTCCTTGAAGGAAGGATCCAGGTATCCCAGGCGCACACCCTTGGCCAGGGCATAGACGTACATGCAGCTGGAGGAGGATTCCAGGTAATTGGAATCCCTGCCTACCTGGTCGACCACCTGCCACCACACCTTCGCATCGGGGTCCTGGTACAGGGCAATCCCCTCGGCGAAGCGGTTGAATATATTCAGGACCGTGTCCCTGCCGGGATGGTCCGCCGGAAGGTGGTCCAGCACGTCGACCATGGCCATGGCGTACCAGCCGATGGCCCTGCCCCAGAAGCTGGGAGAGGTGCCGGTCACCGGGTCGGCCCATGACTGCAGGCCGCTCTCGTCCCATCCGTGGTAGAACAGCTTTGCCGACGAATCGTAGGCATGGCTGTCCATCTCCACGATCTGGTGCACCACGTCGTCCAGGTCTTCGTCATACCCGAAAAGGCTGCTGTACTCGGCATAAAAGGGGCTTCCCATGTAGAGCCCGTCCAGCCACATCTGCCAGGGGTAGCGCTGCTTGTGCCAGAATCCCCCGCTGTTGGTCCTGGGATGATCTTCGAGCTGTTCCCTCAGCAGGTCCGCCGCGATCCTGTATTTTTCTTCCCCCTTCTGCTTGTAAAGAAGCAGAAGATTGACGCCCTCCTTGATCTCGTCGATGTTGTAGTCGTACTTATTGTAGCCGTTGATAGACCCGTCCTCCCCTATCACATTGTCAACGGTTTTCAGGATGTAATCGTAATACCGCTGGTCGCCTGTTACGCGCCAGAGCTCCTCGAAGCCCCTCAGCACGGTTCCCGTCACGTAGTCCCATCCGC
>CAZVLG010000256.1:0-8538 GCA_964627835.1 uncultured Bacteroides sp. | reverse complement strand
TGCAATTCGCGCTTCCAGGCTGCTTTTGACTTGTCACGGAACAGATTCGAAAGGCAAAGGCTGAGCGAATCGATGCCGGCGCGGAAGACATTTTCGTCCATGGCACTGCTGTTGAGGTCCATTCGGATCTCGTAATAGGGTACCGAGGTGGCAAGAAGCCTTTCCCCGCCGCTTGAATAGATATCCCCGCGGTTGGGTTCTATGGTTATGTATTTCAAAAGCAATTCCTCGGCTTTCTGCCTCAACTCCTCTCCCTGGATGACCTGAAGCTGAAGGATCCTTCCCACGATCAGCAGAGCCAGCAGGAAGAGTCCCAGATACAACCCGATAACCCGGCCTACTATGACTTTTTTAATCGTCTTCATTCTTTTTCCCGTTTCTGGCCACCGTTATTTTCATGGGAGGTTCCACCGCCTCTTCCAGTCCCAATCCCTTGTCCTCAACCAATTTGAAAACTTCTGACTGCCGGCTTATGAACTCCAGCTCCGAAGCAGTTGAGATAGCCCTGGCACGCAGTTCCTTAAGCTCCGTCTGCAATTCCATGGTTTGCCGGATCACCTTCTCGGCATGGTATCGGTTCCCGATATACAGGATGATCAGAAAAGTGATGAAGAGAACAAAAGGCAATTGCCGTACAACCGTGTCGCGTGTAAGTACCGACCCGTCGAACACATCCCAGACGGAGCCGCGCCGGTTCTCTTTCTGCTCGGTCTTCGGATCAACAAATTCGATATTGCCCTTCTTTTCTGGCATCCTTCCTAGTTTTTTTCTGCAATCCGGAGCTTTGCGCTCCTGGCCCTTGGATTTAATTCGATTTCCGCCTCCCCGGCTTGAATAACATTCTTATTAACAGGTTTATAGGGACGCTCGACATTGCCGTAAAAGTCCTTTGTCAGGACCCCTTCCATATTGCCGGTCCGGAAGAAATTCTTTACGATCCTGTCTTCCAGGGAATGGTAGGTTATGATCACGAACCTCGCCCCTGCTGACATAAACCCTGTTACGCCCTGCAGCATTTCCCTCAGGGAATCCAGCTCGGCATTCACCTCGATGCGCAGGGACTGGAAGACTTTTGCCAGGTATTTCTGCCTGCTTCGTTCGGGTATGCAGTTGGAGATTGCCTCCAGCATTTGACCCGTTGTCTCCAGCTTCCCCTGCCTTCGGGCAGAGGAAATCGCCGATGCAAGCCTGCCTGCATTGCTGATTTCCCCGTATTTTCTGAACAGCTCCCGCAACCCTTCTTCCGGATAAGTATTCAGTATGTCTGCCGCGGTGCTGGATGATTCCGGGTTCATCCTCATGTCGATTGCAGAGTCATGACGGAAGGAAAAACCTCTTTCGGCCACATCAAAATGATGTGATGATACCCCGAGATCTGCCAGGGCTCCTTGTATGGATGTTATGCCGTGGAAGCGCAAGTAGTTTTGTACATATCTGAAATTGCCCCTTATAAAAAGAAGGCGTGTATCTTCCGGCACATTGTCCCCTGCATCCGGGTCCTGGTCAAAGGCGATCAGCCTTCCTGTGCCAAGTCTCTCCAGGATGCCTGCCGAATGACCTCCTCCCCCAAAGGTGAAATCTATGTAGGTTCCACCCTTCTGAATGCCCAGACCATTCAGACTCTCTTCCAGTAAAACAGGACGATGATACATTTACTCGTTTTCCAGGTCGTTAATAGCCCCTCCCAGTATTTTCTCGGCGAGGGATGCAAAATCGGGTACCGCCTCACTGACCTTGCCGAACTGCTGTTCAGCCCAGATCTCGATTTTTCCGTACTGACCGGCAAGGACGGCTTCCTTCCCTATCCCGGCAAAATCCATCAGGCGCTTTGGGACCAGAAAACGGCTGTTTGAATCCAGGATCAGCTCGGCTGTGCCCTGGTAGAACATCCGGAGGAAACGGCTGTGCTCCTTATTGTAGGGATTTGTGTTTTTCCGGATGATCCTGTTCTGCCGTTCCCATTCCCCGATCGGGTACATGACAAGACAATTCTCGAATACATCGCGCTTCACGACGAATTTCTCCTCAGCGCCTGGCGGCAATTGCTTCTTAAATGCAGACGGAAGCATGATCCTTCCCTTTGCATCAACCCTGCATGTATATTCTCCTATAAACGTTATCATTCCTGCATTATCCGCTCAATGTGTAAAAATAATACAAAAAATCCCACTTTCCGCCACTTTGTCCCATTTTTTGACACTTTGTTAAAAACTTTCGCGATAAATCTCTAACTTTCTGTTTATGAGTATTTTGGATATAAATCAGTGGGGGTGTAAGGCCCTGTACAGCATTTTTTTTACTATTTTTATATCCGATTCATGCCCGAAAAACCGGCATAATTCTGGAAAAAAAGATCCAAATGACTGAATCACCCGAAAGCATCCCCATCCAGAAAATTGACATCCGAAAGGTCTTTTATGACAAGAGTCCGCGAATGGCCCGGATCATGCCGGGATTTGTGTATCGCTACCTGGAAAGGATCCTGCACCAGGAATTCATCAACGGTTTCCTGGAAAGGCATGGGCATAAAGGGGGACTCGAATTCATCGAGTCTGCTTTTCAGGAATTCAACGTTAAAATGAAGGCCAGGGGAGAAGAAAACCTCCCCGTAGAGGGGCGCTTTATAATCGTCTCCAACCATCCGCTGGGAGGATTTGATGGAAATATGCTTATCTACCTGCTCCGCCAGCATTATCCGAAAGTGATCGTCCTTGTGAACGATATCCTGATGAACATCAAAAACCTGGAGGAGTTTTTTGTGCCCATCAATAAACATGGGGGACAGGCAAGGGAAAACGTGCGCCTGATCGAAGACACTTACCGGTCCGACGCCCAGATCCTTTCCTTTCCTGCCGGTTATGTTTCCAGGAAGATTAAAGATGTGGTCCAGGACCTGGAATGGCAGAAGAGTTTTATTGTCAAGGCGGTACAATACCAGAGAGATGTCATTCCCATTCATGTGAGCGGGCAGAACACGGCAAGGTTCTACCGCATCGCCAATATCCGGAAATTTCTGAGGATCAAATGGAACCTGGAAATGTTCTTCCTGCCAGACGAAACCTACAGGCACAGAAACAAAACCTTCCATTTTACAATCGGCAAACCCATCCCTTATAAAAGCTTTGACAGGACCTGCAAACCCAAAGAGTGGGCTGCCCGGGTCAGGGATCTTGTCTACAGGCTTCCGGGGGAGGAAAATCCTGCTTTATTCTAAACAAAATTATTCTTAAATTTACTCAAACGCGTCATCTTTCATGAAACCGATCATCCGAGCCATTCCAAGGAAAGATCTTGAAACGGAACTGACCGAGGAAAAGTTTATCCGCATTACCAACAAGGCTGAAAATGAGCTGTATATCATTACGGCCCACGATTCGCCAAACCTGATGCAGGAGATCGGGCGCCTGAGGGAACTGACCTTCAGGGCAGCCGGAGGGGGAAACGGCAAATCCCTTGATATCGATGATTTTGACACCATGGAGGATCCCTACAAGCAACTCATTGTTTGGGACCCGGATAAGGAAGAGATCCTGGGTGGTTACCGCTTCCACCTCTGCAACGATAATAAAGCCAGGGAAGAATGCACCAAAATCACCCTTGCAACGGAAAAACTGTTCAACTTTTCCGACAAGTTCAGGAAGGAATACCTTCCCGACATCATAGAACTGGGAAGATCATTCGTCCAACCCGCATATCAGTCCACAAGCATGCATAGCAAAGGCCTGTATGCACTGGACAATCTCTGGGACGGACTGGGCACCCTGGTGATCGATTACCCGACGAAGGAATTCTTCTTCGGCAAGGTTACCATGTACCCAAATTACAATAACCGGGCCCGGAACCTTATCCTTTATTTTCTTGAAAAGCATTTTTCGGACAATGAAAACCTGGTAACGCCCATCGTACCGCTTAAGTTCGAAGTGGACCTGGAAGAAATGGAAAAGACCTTCACCGGGCGCAACTACCTGGAAGATTACAAGATCCTGTCCCAGAATGTCAGGGCGTTCGGGGAAAACATACCCCCGCTGATCAATGCATACATGAATCTTTCCCCTTCCATGCGGACCTTTGGAACGGTCATAAACCCGGCCTTCGGGGGTGTGGAGGAGACGGCCATGATGATCACCATCAACGACGTTTACAAGCAAAAAGTGGAGAGGCATATTGCCAGTTATGTCCCGCAAAGCAAGTACCAGATTTTCAGGCTGATCAACAGGATCCGAAGAATGCGCAAGATCTATGGCTCTTCCAGAAAGGATGAGCGCAGGAAGGATTATTGATACCTGGGGTCCGCTGTCACCCTCTCCGTTTTAAAAAGCTCAGTATGCCCGTACATTTTCCCCCTTGATATAGTTAAGAAAGGAACGGTTAACGACCACGTTGCCTCCGGGGGTAGGATAATTACCGGTGAAATACCAGTCTCCCTTGTGATCCGGGCAGGCTTTATGCAGGTTTTTAACGGTCTGGTATACGATCTTTATCTCGGCATTGATCCCCTTGGAAGTCAGCAGTTCACCGATCTTTTCAGAGATTTGTTCATAGGCAAAGGGCTCATAGATCTTCTTTACGTGGTTCCTGACCTCTTCCCTGGGTTTGCCCTCGTCTTCCATAACCTTGTTGTAGACCTCGTTGATCACCGCTTCCATGCCGTTTTCTTTCAGCAGGGCAATGGCTGCCTGAAATGCCACAAAATCACTCAGTTTGGCCATATCGATTCCATAGCAGTCCGGGTAGCGTATTTGTGGCGAGGAAGATACGACGATAATTCGTTTGGGTCCCAGGCGGTCAAGGATCTTCAGGATGCTTTCCCTCAACGTGGTGCCCCGGACAATGCTGTCGTCGATCACCACCAGGTTATCCCTGTCCTGCCGGATGGTTCCATAGGTAATATCGTAAACATGGCCCACCAGATCTTCCCTGCCTGCGTCCTGTGCAATGAATGTACGTAATTTGACATCCTTGACGGCAATTTTTTCTACTCTGGGCCGATGGTAAATGATCTTGTCAATCATTTCGGGAGTAAGCTTTCCCGCCTTGTCAATCAGCTTTTTCTTCTTTTCCGCATTCAGGTAATCCTCAACTCCCTGGATCATGCCGTAGAATGCCGTTTCGGCTGTATTGGGAATGAACGAGAACACCGTTCCGTCAACATCATGATCAATAGCCTTCAGGATATCGGGCGTCAGCAGGTTTCCCAGTTTCTTACGTTCGCGGTATATGTCCTTATCACTTCCCCGGGAAAAATATATGCGTTCGAAGGAACAGGATCTTTTCTCCTCCGGTTCACGGATCTTCTCCATGGATACCCTGCCGTTCTTTTTTATGATCACGGCATGACCCGGTTCGATCTCATGCACCTGGTCCGATGGCACGTTCATGACTGTCTGGATAACGGGGCGTTCGGAAGCGACCACCACAATCTCATCGTCACGGTAAAAAAAACCGGGACGTATCCCCCAGGGGTCCCTGAAAGCAAAGGCATCCCCGTGTCCGACGAGTCCGGCGATCAGATGCCCGCCGTCCCATCGCTTACTTGCTTCGCTCAAGATTCTCGGGATATCCAGGTGGTCGGCAATCAGCTGGGATATCTCAATATTTGAATGGCCCTCATTCTTGAATTGATCAAACAATCGCTGGTTCTCGTTGTCGAGGAAATGGCCGATTTTTTCAAGAACGGTCACCGTGTCGGAAAAATCCTTGGGATGCTGACCCAGCTCCAGCAGTAATTTAAACAGCTCATCAACGTTTGTCAGATTGAAATTCCCGGCAAGCACAAGGTTCCTGGATTTCCAGTTGTTCTGGCGCATGACGGGATGGACATTGTCCAATTTATTCTTGCCGTAAGTGCCATAGCGCAAATGCCCCAGGTAAAGCTCGCCTGCAAAGGGAAGGTTTTCTTTCGCCCAGCGTGCATCTTTGAAACGGTCGGGGTGTTTGCGTTCGGGCTTTTTGAATTCCGAGGAAATTTTCCTGAAAACGTCATTGATGGCGGCATCATCAGCGGAACGGTGGCGGGAAATGAAGGGCGTGCCAGCGGCAGTATCGAAATTTATACAGGCAACACCGGCACCATCCTGTCCACGGTTATGCTGCTTTTCCATCAACAGGTAGAGCTTGTTGAGCCCGTATTTCCAAGTCCCGTATTTGTATTGATAGTATTCCAGCGGCTGGAGTAGCCGGATCAGTGCAACTCCGCATTCATGTTTAATCAGTTCGCTCATTCATCCTGTTTTGGCGTTCATCCAGCTATCTGTCCGGAAAATCGATGATGTCGTAAACGATAAAAGCCGTCGGGAAATCCCTGTGTATGGTATTCAGCACCTTCTGTGCCTCGGATTTGCTCCGGTATCCCCCGATGTAAACCTTGAAATTCGGATCATCGTAGATCACGTCGTTCCGGATGCCTTCGTATTTTTTCAGAAATTGGGCTTTAATCTCGTAGGCTTCCTCCCTTGAATCATGTGCGGATCCCGAATAAATCCTGATCCAGTAACAGGGAATCCCACCGAGTTTCCGGTTCTGTTCCATGAAAAGCAACAGGATCTCATCCAGTTTTGCTTCCTGGATCAGGCGTATCTCCCCAGCCGGCGAATCATTGCGGAATAATTTACTGAAGACGGGGGATTCAGACTCCAATCGCAAGGGTTCCTGTGCTCCTGAAACCATTGGTAATAAACTGAAAATCAGCAAAAAAAAGAATGACTTGTTCATGGCCGGGAATTCTGCAACAAAAATAAGAAAAAAAATCAGGCATGAAATATCCAAGGAAGTAAGTGCATATAATGTACCAATATGAATATTTTGTTAAATTGTAGCTCCATTTGGAAATGAAAAACACATCTCATTCATGAATCGAAACACAGTAGCCCTTCTGTTATTTCTGTTCCTCTCCGCTGTTCTGCGGATCAGTCCCGCAGAGGCCATGGCTTATCAGGGTGAGGAAACGATCCCTGAAATTACCATCAACACGGATACCACGGAACTGTACGTTCCTGCGGTTAAGGATGGGGGACATGCATCCCATGAGGAGGTGGCAATTCAGGACGAAAAGGCCGAAAGTCATCCCGTGGACAAAGACAACGTTGAAACTGAACAAGCAGAAGCGCAGCATGCTGAAACGGAACATTCCGAAGGATCCCCTGCTCATGGAGCCGGACCGGGGTCTGCAGGACAGGTCCATGCAGAGGATTCCCATGCCCAGGAGGCAGGTTCTCATGAAGAGGGAGGGCACCAGAGTAATATGTACCCTCTGTTGTTTATCATCATTGCACTTATCATAGGGGCTGGCACACGCCACTGGCTCAGGAAGAGTCCCCTTCCCTTTACCGTTTCCCTCCTTATTATCGGTCTTGGACTTGGAGCGGCCAACCGCCTGGGCTGGTTCGAGGTCTGGCACATCGGTTCACTTGCGCTCAATATGGGCTTTCTCGGGCAATCGCTTGAATGGGCAGGTAAGATCGATCCCCACCTGATCCTTTATGTATTCCTGCCTACCCTTATTTTTGAGGCCGCTTTTGCCATGGATGTGCATACCTTCAGAAAAACATTTACCAATGCCTTAATGCTGGCACTTCCAGGCATCATAATCGCCCTGGTACTTACAGGAGCCATTATCATCCTTATGAAACACGCGGGACTTGGTTTTGCCGGCTGGGGATGGCCCCTCGCCCTTCTTTTCGGGGCAGTTGTCAGTGCAACCGACCCCGTTGCCGTGGTTGCCCTTCTGAAGGAACTGGGCGCAAGCAAAAAGCTTGGAACCCTGATCGAGGGGGAATCCCTGCTGAATGACGGGACTGCCATCGTGATCTTCATGGTCCTGATTGCAGGCATTACCGGAGCCGGCTCGGAGACCTCTCCACTTATTGAGTTCCTGAAAGTAGCCCTCGGGGGTGCGTTTGTCGGGATCTTTTTCGGATGGCTGACCATCCGGTGGGTAAAGAAGGTTTTCAACGATGCCCTGATCGAGATCACAGTGATCGTAGCAGCGGCCTATCTGACCTTTTTCGTGGCCGAACATTTCCTGCATGTATCCGGTGTATTGGGACTTGTTTCCCTCGGGCTTATGATGGCAGGTGTGGGAAGGACCCGTATCAGTCCCGAGGTAGAACACTTCCTCCATGAATTCTGGGAGCTGGCTGCTTTTATAGCCAATACCCTGATCTTCATAATCGTCGGTGTGGTCATTGCCAACAATTCCCAGTTCACAGGAGATGATTTCCTGAAACTGTTCATCATCTATATTGGCGTCCACGTGGTTCGCGCCGTCGTGATTGTCGTGCTTTACCCCATTATGAGGAGGTCAGGTTACGGACTACCAAAGAAGGATGCCATTGTGGTCTGGTACGGGGCACTGAGAGGAGCCATCGGGCTGGCTCTTGCCCTGATCGTAGCGGCAAACACGAGCATTGACCAGGAGATAAGGGATGATTTTCTTTTTCTTACTGCGGGACTGGTGACCCTTTTCTCGCTGGTCAATGCCACTACCATCAAGTATGTTGTAAATGGACTGGGGCTGACCAAGATTGCCCCGGCCAAAGC
>CAZVLG010000255.1:0-4862 GCA_964627835.1 uncultured Bacteroides sp. | reverse complement strand
TCGAATTTTTCCTGCTCTACGGAGGAAAAGGCGGAGCCTATCAGTTTCAGTGAAACTTCATCGCTGGGTGCAAAATGCAGGGTCAGGGCGCCCGTATATGCATCGAATTTATCCCGTTCCTGTCCCTCATAATAGATCACCAGGTTCAGCGGGACGTTCCAGGTCCCGAAATCGGTCCGCCGCGTCTCCGGTATGAAATGGAAGCGGTTGTTGGCAATGTTGCCGAGAAAGCTGAGCTCCCAGTTGGATGCAAACCGGTAGCTGAGCAAAGTCTGGAAATCCAGGAAATTGGGATTGTATTCTCCCTCCGTCTCAAGGGAGGCAAGCAGGTATTTTGTGGTGCGATACCGGAAACCGGAGATATGGGTGAATCGCCTGTCCCGCGAGGTTCCTTCCAGGTGCACGGAACCTCCCAGCAGGCTGATGCTCGCGGAGCCTGCAAATTCATAGGGCCTCCGGTAAACGATATCCAGCACGGATGACATCTTGTCCCCATAACCTGCCTCGAAGCCGCCTGCTGAGAATTTGATGGACGAAACCAGGTCGGGATTGACGAAGCTCATGCCTTCCTGCTGGCTGGATCGTATCAGGAAGGGCCGGTGAATCTCTATATCGTTCACATAGACCAGGTTTTCATCGAAATTACCTCCCCGTACCGAATACTGGGAGCTGAGTTCATCCCGGCTTGATACACCCGGCAGGGTGGAAAGGATGCTTTCAATGCCTCCTGAGACATTCGGAAGCATATCAAGTGTCTTGATATCGATCCTGGTCAGGGTGGTGTTCCGGTCGTACTGCTCGAGCACGGTAACTTCATCCAGGTCCTGCGCCGCAGTCTCCAGTGTACGGTTTATCTCGCGCCTTTCTCCGGGAACCAGGTTCAGTGACAGTTCCTCCTGCCGGTATCCCAGAAAGGATATGATGAGGCGCAGGTCCTCACCCGCAGGCAGTTCAAGTTCAAAGGACCCGGTTTCATCGCTCACCGTGCCATACGGTGTGCCGGGTACCGCAATGCTGGCGGGGAAGATGGGGGACTGATCCGCAGCGCTTATCCGCCCGTAGACCACGGCGGTTTCCTGGGCTGATAAGCGGAATGGCAGGAACAGGATAAAAATATACAGCAGCCTGAATTTCATCGGATCATCGGTGAGCAATACTTTTTAAACTATAATTTGCCGATTTAATTGTGTATCCAGCCCGCCTGCCCGGACTCATCTGTCCTTATTCGGGTCCTTGAACTTTCCTTCCTTGAGATACTCGAAGAACTTGGCCCAGTTAAGGGGATTGAAGATGCTGTAATATGGGGTCTGTCCCTTGGTATAGGTAGCATTGTATTGTTCCCTCAAATGATACTGGTAATTCAGGTCCGGATCGGGCGGAGCATCCGGGTTGTGGATCTGGCTGTGTATGAAAGCAAGGTTCCGGAAAGCCCGCTGCAGGTCATCGTCCGGCAATTCGAGGGAGATAAAGGCCTGTTTGAATTCCTGATAGGTCTTCCAGGGCAAAATGATCACTTCCCGGATCTCAATGGTATCCTCCTGCATGATGACATCAACCGGGTAATGGAATGATTCCAGTGTATCCGGAATGATCAAGCCGGTCCTTTTGTATCCCACCGCTGAAAACAGGATGGTATCGCGGGGCTCGACCACGAAGGAGAACATTCCCCGCGTATCGCTTATGGTGCCCCTGGATTTGTTAAGTATCAGGATATGAACGAATTGCAGGGGTTGAAGGTATTCGTTTCTCACCACGCCTGAGAGCTGGATAAGTTTTTCATCGGACTGGCCATGGGTGGGCAAAAGAAAGGCCAGCAGGGTAAGCAGTATGAAGAGCGTTTTTCTCAAGCCTCAAAAATGCTAAAAATAGCGCATATAAAAAACGTACTAGTTTATTATTAACATATTTTATGAGAACAGAATTCTTGAGGTTTGAATACCTTTGTTGTGAAATCCTCAGCCATGGTCCAGCAGAAAGAGATATCCCTGCCGCCTTTTTCAAGGGGCTTCCACCTGATCACACGATACATAGAGCAGGAATTGCCCGAGTTGCCCGAACAGGGCATGCTGAACATCCTGATCAAGCATACCTCTGCAGGCCTCACACTGAATGAGAATGCCGATCCATCCGTGCGTGAGGATTTCGAGTCATTCTTTTCCAGGATGGTGCCTGAAAACCAGTCGTATTTCATCCATACGATGGAAGGAGCCGATGATATGCCGGCCCATATCAAATCATCCCTCTTCGGTGCAAGCCTGAACATACCTATTACGGGCGGGGGACTAAACCTTGGTACCTGGCAGGGCATTTACCTTTGTGAATTCAGGAACCATGGGGGCAGGAGGAGGCTGGTCCTGACCGTATACAGCTGAACTGCATTTGCTTACAGGCGCTGGCAAGTGGAAACATCCAGGCCCGTGGGGCCGGATGTTATAAAGCATCCATACTGTACCGAAAACATGATTTTTCTTATCCTTACGCAGATTGAATTTTCCTAATTTCGAACAGAAAATCAAGAATTTGCAATCCATGGATAAACTGATGCTTTTAGGTAATGAGGCCATTGCCCAGGGGGCGCTCGATGCCGGAATGTCCGGGATCTACGCATACCCGGGCACCCCTTCGACGGAGATCACCGAATATGTCCAGCGCCAGAAACTCGATGGCAGGGTACGATGTGATTGGTCGGTCAATGAGAAAACCGCCATGGAAGCCGCTCTGGGAATGTCCTATGCCGGAAAGAGGTCCATGGTATGTATGAAGCATGTGGGACTCAATGTGGCCGCGGACCCTTTTATGAATGCTGCCATTACCGGAGTGAACGGAGGCATGGTCGTAACCGTGGCGGATGATCCCTCCATGCATTCCTCACAGAATGAGCAGGACTCAAGATTTTTCGGGAAATTTGCGATGATCCCGGTGCTGGAACCATCCAACCAGCAGGAAGCTTACGATATGGCCTACCAGGCCTTTGAGCTGTCCGAGCGGTACAAAGTGCCCGTCATGATCCGGGTGACCACCCGGCTGGCCCATTCCCGGTCCGGCGTGACCCGATCCGAACCCGGTCCGCAGAAGGAACTCAGCCTGCCTGAGAATCCAACACAGTTCATCCTGCTGCCCAGCATGGCCAGGAAAAGTTACAGGCGCCTGCTCGACATTCAGTCAGAGCTGGAGAAGGAATCCCTGAACAGCCGCTTCAACCGGTTTATTGACGCGGAAGATACTTCGCTGGGTGTGGTTGCCGGGGGACTTGCATACAATTACCTTATCGAGAATTTCAGGGATTTTGTGGTTCCCCATCCCGTGCTGAAAATTTGCCAGTATCCCCTTCCTGCCAAACTCCTTGGTGCACTTTACGAACGCTGTGATGCCCTGCTCGTCATCGAGGAAGGATACCCGCTGATCGAAGAATCTCTCAGGGGACTGCTGGGAATGGGCAAGGAGATCCATGGGAAACTGGATGGAACCCTTCCCAGGACAGGGGAGCTCAATCCTGACCTGGTAAAACAGGCCTTCGGCCTGGCCCCGGAGAAGGGAATGGAAGTCCCCGATCTCGTAAAGGACCGGCCGCCAGCTTTATGCAAGGGATGCAGCCATGCCGATGTTTACCATGCCTTGAATGAGGTCATGGAACCATACGGGGATGGAAGAGTGTTTTCCGATATTGGATGCTATACCCTTGGAGCCCTGCCCCCCTATAATGCCATTGACACATGCGTGGATATGGGGGCTTCGGTCACCATGGCAAAAGGGGCGGCTGATGCCGGACTCATCCCGTCGGTTTGTGTCATTGGTGATTCGACTTTCACGCATTCGGGAATGACCGGCCTGCTGGATGCCGTTCAGGAGAATTCTCCCATTACCGTGATCATATCCGATAACTTCACCACGGCCATGACCGGTGGACAGAAATCGCATGCCACGGGAAGGCTGGAGGCTATTTGTATGGGACTCGGTGTTCCACCCGATCATATCCGGAAGCTTAATCCCCTTAAAAAATACCACCGGGAAAATGTGGACATACTCAGGAAAGAGGTTGCATACCAGGGGATTTCGGTGGTTATTGCCGAAAGGGAGTGCATCCAGACGGCCACCCGGAAAAAAAGACAGCAGAAGAGCACAGAAAAAAAATAATATCGTATGAAATCAGATATCATTCTGGCAGGAGTCGGGGGACAGGGGATCCTCTCCATTGCAGCCTCCATCGGTATGGCCGCCCTTGAGAACAACCTTCAGATCAAGCAGGCAGAAGTCCACGGCATGAGCCAGCGGGGCGGAGCCGTTCAGTCGAATATGAGAATATCAAGCAAGGCCATTGCCTCCGACCTGATACCGGAAGGCGAAGCAGACCTTATCCTTTCGGTCGAGCCCATGGAGTCACTCAGGTACCTTCCATGGCTTTCCCGGAAGGGATGGCTGATCACAAACATCAGTCCATTTGTCAATATACCCGATTATCCCGGCCTGGAAGCCCTGAAAAAAAGGATCGGAGAGGTTCCCAACCATATTGCCCTGGATGCGGATGCCATAGCCGCTGAACTGGGATCCAGAAAGGTTTCCAATATGGTGGTGCTGGGCGCCGCAACTCCCTTTATCGATATGCCCTATCACAGTTTTGAGCAGGGGATTCGAAAGATTTTCGGAAGAAAGGGGGAAGAGATGGTCAATCTGAACCTGGAAGCATTGCGCAGGGGAAAAGAATTCAGCGAGTCGAGCTTAAATTAACGTGAGTTCGATATAAAAACAATTTTTAAGTCGCTAGTTATCAACAATTTAAATCGCTATTTGTTTATAACTATTTGATATTCAGATACATATAAAAATGGATTCTTCCTAAATTAGCTTTTACCACAAACCTAAAA
>CAZVLG010000254.1:0-14618 GCA_964627835.1 uncultured Bacteroides sp. | reverse complement strand
AATAATAATAGAAAGCGGTCAAGCAACATGCGTGCCTGGGTACCTGTTGGTGCCCTGTTTCGGCACAACACCTTTATCCGCACATATACCTGACCGTTGTCGGGCATTTATCGACAAAATGAAGTTGTTAAGCCTATTAAGGACTAAAACCAAATGGATATGAAAAGCAGGACGAAAGTTATTGTATTAAATTTATTACTATTTGCAGCCTTATTTGGTTTGGTCACCTTGAATAAAAAACTATTAAGACCAAATTTATTAACTATTCCTGGCGCTAATATTTTAACCGGTTGTTTTCCCAATTTTATAGCGGCATATTTAATAAGCCTTGCATTTGTGAATGGAGTATTGTTTGGAAATCCAAAATGGGGACGTTTGATAGTATATGTTAGCTCGTTCGTAATTTTTACAATACTGACAATTGAAGAACTTAAGCCAATGTGGGGAGCAAGCACATACTATGATTCATTTGATATTTTGGCAAGTGGATTGGGTTCGGTATTAGCAATTTTAACTTTTGAATTAATTAGTTCAAGGAGAAGAATTTTAACTTTTGAATTAATTAGTTCAAGGAGAAGAAATAGAATGAAAATATCTTGATCAGATAAAAACGCCCTCATGGATCACTTGGTGGAATGTCTCCAAGAGAATATGTCAGACGGTACCAGGAGGGATTTTATGATAATCAGGATTTAAGAGAATTGTCTAAAAGTTCACTGTTCGAAAAAGAATAAGTCTTCAGCAGGGCCTCATGCTGAAAAATGATAATGAAATGATATATTATGGGAGACTCAAGCGAAATTAAACTCGGAAGTGTTCAAGAAACATTGTTACTTCCATTATGGGGAAGAGCAATTGAAACACAAAAGCAGAAACCTCTCCTTGTGGATAAAAAAGCTGTTTCCATAATAAACAGTATCCCTTACGATTTTGCTACAATTTCCGAGAATATCAGTAATCTATCCCGTCTTTCATGGATTGCAAGAAGTATATACTTTGATAAAGAAATAAAAGCATTTATTGACATTTTTCCAGAAGCTACAATTGTTAATATTGGTTGTGGACTTGATACAACATTTGACCGCATAGACAACGGGAAGATCCAATGGATAGACTTAGACCTGCCAGATACCATTGAATTAAGAAAAAAATATATTTCTGACTCGGACAGAAGATATTTTCTTCCAAAATCAGTTTTTGATACAAGCTGGTATGACAGAATTGAGAAAAAGAATAATGTCATGCTTCTGATAGCAGGAGTGCTTTATTACTTTAATGAATCTGAAGTTAAAAGACTGTTTAGCGATTTCCACGCTTTTCTTCCTGGAACAGAGATTATTTTTGACTATGCTTCTAAACTAGGGATAAAACTTTCAAACAAAGTAGTTCTGGAAAAAGGTGGAATGGATGAATCTGCTTATTTAAAATGGGGAATTGATAATATCTCAGAAATAGAAAAATGGAATGGTAACATAAAAGTCATATGCAGTATGCCTATGTATAAGGAGCATAAAAAAAATTATTCCTTAATAAAGAGAATCGGCATGAAAATAGCCGACACGATGAAGATAATGTCACTGGCCCATATCAGAATAAATTAAGAAAGCACGTATGCCCAACATGCATTATAAAATAGGCGCATGGGTGCAACGAAAGGTTAACGTTTCCCGAAAACGCTAATCTCTCATCTTGCGGGAACATTGAACTTAAGTGATTTCGGAATCTTATCTTTACGGTTTGGATAAAGATTCGCCGCATGATCCAAGCATTTGACAATTTGAGTATCTTTTGCTTTTAAAAGAGCCAGAGACTGAGGAAATAGTCTTAGTTTTTCATCCATTGATGATACAATGAGTTTTATTTATGTTTCATATTTGATTTACTATATGATAAGAACTCTCAAAAACATCCAATACTGCATCTTAGCCATAAGCCTTATTTCGATTTGGGGATGCGAGAAAGCAGGACCAAACACCCTGAATGTCAGTCCCGATAAGGTTGAATTTCCAAAGGAAGGAGGCAGCGGGAGTATGACGATTCAAACGGATGCAGATTCCTGGAATATCAGCAACCCGGCATCCGGATGGTTGGTTCTGTCAAACAATAGCGGGACACTGAAAACAGCGATGGTGACTATGAGTGTGAACACTAAAACCATCGAGCCCCGAACAGATACGCTTACCATAACAGCAGGTGATGCCAGACCGGTGCAAGTCACCGTGTCCCAGCAATCGTCCGATTTCCTTTATTCTCTAACCGCCAATGTAACCGATCTGAGTTTTTTCCGTGCAGGCAATTCGGTTTCCATCAGCATCAGCACCGATGCGTCACAATGGAATTTAAGCACCGATGCCGAATGGTTGCAATTCAGCCAGGCAACAGGTACTAAAGGCAGTACCACCATTCAGGTTACAGCATTGGAAAACACCGGAAGTGACTCGCGTTCAGCAAATCTGACAATCAGCGCCAAATATGCCCCGACGGTTCAAATAGCCGTATCGCAAAAAGGTGAATACTATCCAAGTTACAACACCTCGGCAGCCGAACCCGATGCAAGCGGAATGAGCAGTAATGCTTCCGAGCTGGCTGCAAAAATGAATCTGGGCTGGAACATTGGAAACAGCCTGGAAGCTATTGGAGGTGAAACGGCCTGGGGCAATCCAAGCATCACAAAGGCCCTGATCGATCTGGTTAAACAAAGCGGCTTTGATGCCATTCGTATTCCTTGTTCCTTTAACCAGTACCTGGCTGATGGTTCAACTGCACAGATAAAAACAGAATGGCTTAACAGGGTCAAGGAAGTAGTGCAGTATTGCGTTGAAAGCGATATGTATGCTGTACTGAACATCCACTGGGACGGCGGATGGCTCGAAAACAACTGCACCTTGGCCAAACAGGAAGAAAACAACGCAAAACAGAAAGCTTTTTGGGAGCAAATAGCCACTTACTTGCGCGATTTCGATGAACATCTGCTGTTTGCCGGCGCGAACGAACCAAACGTGGAAAATGCCACAGAGATGGCCGTTTTAAGTTCCTACCACCAGACCTTTATAAATGCGGTTCGCTCAACAGGAGGCAGAAACAGCTATCGCGTTTTAGTAATTCAGGGTCCTTCGACCGATATTGAAACTACAAGCAAATTGATGTTGTCTCTTCCAGCCGACAAAATTGCAAATCGCCTGATGGTTGAAATACACTATTACACACCCTGGAATTTCTGCGGATTGACCGAAGATGCCAGTTGGGGCAAAATGTTCTATTACTGGGGTAAAGATTATCACTCTGCAACCGACCCTGATCGCAATGCGACCTGGGGAGAAGAGGAAACGGTTGATGCCAACTTCAGAATCATGAAAAACCAGTTCGTGGACAAGGGCATACCGGTTGTTTTGGGCGAGTACGGAGCAATGCGCCGTTCATCTTTAACCGGCGAAGCTTTGACCAACCATTTGGCTGCAAGAGCGTATTTCCTGAAATATGTAACCAAACAGGCAAAAGCCAACGGCATTATTCCATTTTATTGGGATAACGGCGGAACAGGCAATAATGGATGTGCGATATTTAACAGGAATACATATTCTGTGTTCGACCAGCAAGCTCTGGATGCCTTGGTTCAAGGAGCGACAGAATGAGATTTTGTTCCGGTGAAATAATTCAGAATATGGATTTAACAAGGTTGTTACCATTCAAGTAAACTAATATAAGTAATCGTTCGCCGAACTTATTTCATATCCACCCGTTCAAATCAGCAGAGTTGAGAAATAACCTTTCACAGAAGACAGTACAATGAGAAACAAAGTTCATAAGATACCCCTTCTCGGATTTCTAACATTGCTGGTATTCTCATGCTCCCAAAATGAATTTCAGGATTCAAATCAAGGGATGCATCAAATCCCGCATCTAATCCAACAAGGTGAAACCACCCAGCTGATCGTAAAGGATAAACCATTTCTGATACTTGGGGGGGAATTGGGAAATTCTTCATTCACAAGCCTGGAATATATGGAGCCGATCTGGCCGAAATTAAAAGCCATGAACCTAAACACTGTTCTGGCGCCTGTTTATTGGGAGCTGGTAGAACCTGAAGAAGGGAGATTTGATTTTGAACTGCTTGATCATCTGATTGAAAAAGCCCGCAAACATGACCTGAAGCTTGTTATCCTGTGGTTTGCATCATGGAAAAACAGCATGTCCAGCCATGCTCCATCCTGGGTTAAAAAGGACCAGGAAAGATTTCCGAGAATAAAAGACGAAAATGGTAAAAGTCACGAGATCCTGACTCCTTTCAGCGAAAATAATTTACAGGCAGACTTAAAAGCATTCCAGGCATTAATGGGACATTTAAAAGAGATGGATGAAGATGACAATACTGTAATAATGATCCAGGTTGAAAATGAAATTGGAATGTTGCCATCTGCAAGAGACCATCATCCATTAGCAAACAAGAAATTTCATGAAAATGTACCTGCAGAACTCATAGAGTATTTAGAAAAAAACAAGGAGAATTTAGTGCCTGAGTTTTTTAAAGTATGGGCAGGAAATGGTTTTAAAACTTCAGGATCCTGGGAAGATATATTTGGTAAAGGTATACATACCGATGAGATCTTTATGGCCTGGTTCTATTCAAAATATGTCAACGAGGTTATCGGGGCCGGAAAATCAATTTATCCGCTACCCATGTATGTTAATGCTGCATTAATTCGCCCGGGTAGGCAGCCCGGCGCCGGTTATCCGAGCGCAGGTCCTTTGCCTCACCTGATGGATATATGGATGGCCGGGGGAACTTCCATTGATTTTCTTTCACCCGATCTTTATTTCCCGGCTTTTAAGCATTGGTGTGATCTCTATACCCGGCAGGGAAACCCCCTGTTCATTCCCGAACATCGTTTTGACAATACAGTTGCCGCAAAAGCGGCCTATACGATCGGGCACTATGAAGGTCTTGGATTCTCTCCCTTCTCGATCGAATCAACAGAAAATCCCGGGAATGAACCCCTGGGAATCATGTACAAGCTGATTGATCAACTTACGCCCCTGATTACAATGCATCACGGGCAAAATAAAATGGAAGCCGTAATGCTTGACAAAGAGAATTATGAAAGTCTTGTCCAACTGGGAGATTACGAATTCACCTTTCGACACAGCTATACTCTGGAATGGGAGGAGAAATCCGGAAATGATACCTGGGATATGTCCGGCGCCATCATTATTCAAACGGATATGAATGAATTTTATATTGCAGGATCAGGAATTGTAGCAACATTCAGTAACCTATGCAATCCAGATTTAAATGTCGGGATATTAAAAGTGGACGAAGGAAGGTTTGAGAACAATGAATGGAAAGTGATACGGCATTTAAATGGCGACCAGACTCATCAAGGGAGACATGTACGTATTTTTCATGATGATTATTCAATTCTAAGATTAGAACTGTATAATTATGAATGATATACATATAACTTCAACAAAGAATTAATGATAAAGAAGACGGTCAAGCAACATGCACCCTATGGTGCCCGGCATCTTTTGACACCCTGATTGAAATAATATCTTTTCCTGCATCACCTGACGGTTTGCAGCAGTTTTTGTTATACTATTATGAGAAAAACAGCAACCTGGTTTTCATTCTTATTCCTTGTATACATCAATCTATATCCACAGGAAATACCTGAAGTAAAAGCCAACCATTTGAATTTTGTCCTCGAGTTCGATGATTTAAAGGCCATCAGAGAATCCAGTTTTGTTCGTGACACACTGGCTGTATTTGAGACGAGGATAGCGAGAATTGATAATCAAGATACCGCCTATAGAGCTTATCTCTATGGAAATTCCAACTATATTGAACTTTTGATGCTTCCGGAGACGATCCTAACCTGGGTTTTTTAGCCTAAATTTACATGTGTGTAAACTTAGCCCCCTCAAAAGTAATATCATTATAACCGAACATTTATACTTTAATAAACGGTGTCGCCTGACCTGGATGCACCTGTGCCAGATTTTGAAATCATAAGAACAGATGACCTAAACTCAATAGCCATGATAAAGGAATTCGAACCAGTTATAGAAGGTTTAGCAACCCTGATGGATGAATGGGAACCCAAACTGCTGGGGTTGCCCGAAGATGTGATATCTCAAAGGAGAAACAGCCAGAACCGGACGATCAAACAGATCCTTGGGCACATGATCGATTCCGCCTCGAATAACACCCACCGGATCGTTCACTTTCAATACCAGGAAAGTCCATTGCGATTCCCCAATTATGCCAGCCATGGAAACAATGACCGGTGGATCGCGATTCAAAATTACCAGGATGAGGACTGGGAAAACATGATCGCGTTGTGGAAATACTCAAACCTGCATATTATCCATGTGATCAGGAATGTGGATCCCTCAAAGCTGGACAATCAGTGGCATTACAGCGAAGAAAGGCTGATCTCCCTGAAAGACGGGATCATTGACTACCTGAGACATTTTGAGTTGCATCTCAGCGAGATCGATGATTTAATAAAATCCGGGCAATAGCGCACATGAACCGGGCGAATCTATCTAATCTGATCAGAAATGCAGGCCTGCTTCGATTTGCTGATTTTCTAAGGTTCCAAATACTCAGGCTTAAAAATCTCCCCGAAAACCGGGATTTCAAAAGGAAAAATCCTTCTGTCAAGCTGCCGCCAGATTACCTGCTGTATGAGTCATTTGCCATAGACTATCCGGCGTACTATAATGGAGGAAAAATATCCGCATCCGATATATATGGATATCTATCAAAGCACCAATCTCAGAAGAATCTGAATGTCCTTGACTGGGGATGCGGGCCGGGCAGGATCATAAGGCATATGCCAGGTATACTGGGAGACGATTGTGCACTTTACGGAACCGATTACAATTCCAGGTCCATTAAATGGTGCTCGGAGAACATCCAGGATATCCAGTTCTCTGAGAATGGCCTGTCCCCTCCCCTTGATTTCCAAAGCAACCTTTTCGACATGATCTATGGCATCTCCATTTTCACCCACCTCTCGGAAGAAATGCACCATGCCTGGATTAAGGAACTGCACCGTGTACTTAAAAAAGACGGGGTGCTGCTCCTGACTACCGCAGGAAAAGCGTTTAAGGCCAAGCTGACCGATGGGGAACGGTCACGTTTTGAGAACGCTGAACTCATCACAAGGTCCAGGGTCAAGGAAGGCCACAGGACGTTTACGGCCTTTCACCCGGCTGGATTCATGCGTGATTTATTTTCAGAATTCACGATCCTGGAGCACATCGAAAGGGAAGCGGATGGCAGGAACATCCCACAGGATATCTGGATCATCAAAAAAACATGATATTGCCCGGTCAGCATATAGGAAATGTATTGTAACTTATAAAGCATTATTGAACAAGTAACCAGCAACAAAAATGAAATTTAAGATCAATGCTGCCATACCGATCAGCTTTCTCTTCCTGTGCTGGACCCATTCCGTTTCAGGACAGGTTAGATTGCCCAGGCTGATCAGCGACGGCATGGTGCTTCAAAGGGAATCCGAAGTCAAAATATGGGGCTGGTCGGCTCCAGGCGAGCGGATATCGATCCGGTTCCTGGAATCCACTTTTCTTACATCTGCAAACGGCTCAGGGGAATGGGAAGTCATCCTCGGTGAACTGGAATCGGGAGGCCCGCATAAAATGAGCATCCGCGCGAGCAATGAAATTGAAATCCAGGACATCATGATCGGGGATGTCTGGTTGTGCTCGGGGCAATCGAATATGGAACTATGGATGGGCAGGGTCAGCTGGGTCTATCCCGATGAGATCGCCGCCTGCGGGAATAACCTCATCAGGCAGTTCCTGGTCCCCGATACCTGGGATTTCACCGGGCCGCATGAAGACCTGCCGTCCGGATCCTGGAAAACCGCAAATCCTCAGAATATTATGGACTTCTCAGCGGTGGCATACTTTTTTACAAAAGAACTCCAGGCAAAATACGGCATACCCGTCGGGCTCATCAATGCCGCCCTCGGGGGTTCACCTGCGGAAGCATGGATGAGCGAGGATGCACTCAAAAAATTTCCTGATCATTACAAGGAAATGCAGAGATATAAAGACACGGCATGGATCAAACGGCTTATCCGTGATGACAGGGCAAGGGCCGGGGACTGGTACGACCGGCTTTATCAGAAAGATGAAGGGTATAAAGACAAGCATAAGCCCTGGTATCAATCCTCCCTGAAATCATCCGGCTGGAAAACCATGTGCGTGCCGGGGTACTGGACAGGCACGGAACTGGAGAAAACAAACGGCTCCATCTGGTTTGGGAGGACCTTCGAAATCAATGCCGAAGCAGCGGGAAAGCCCGGAATGTTAATCCTCGGCCGGATTATCGATGCCGACTCGGTTTACCTAAACGGGAAGTTTATCGGATCCACCGGTTACCAGTATCCCCCTAGAAGATACAGAATCCCCCAGGGAGTACTGAAAGAAGGTGAGAACACGGTCATTGTACGGGTGATAAGCAACCTGGGGACCGGCGGATTTGTACCGGACAAGCCGTACGAAATAATCTGCGGAAGCGACACAACCGACCTGAAAGGTCCCTGGCAATACCGCATCGGGACCATTATGGAGCCACTTGACCCGGAAACCTTCATACGATGGAAACCGGGAGGCCTGTACAATGCAATGCTGGCCCCGCTCATGGATTACCGTATCAAGGGTGCAGCCTGGTACCAGGGCGAGGCAAATACCGGGAGGGCAATTGAATACCGTGAAGTGTTACCGGCGCTTATCGGGGACTGGCGAAGGAACTGGCAGCAGGGCGATTTTCCCTTCATCTTTGTCCAGCTACACAATTTCATGGAACCCAGGGACAATCCCTCCGAGAGCAACTGGGCCCTGCTGCGGGAGTCCCAGATGAAGGCTCTATCGGTGCCAAATACCGGCATGGCTGTAGCCATTGACCTGGGTGAATGGAACGATATCCATCCCCTGAATAAAAAAGAGGTCGGCTACAGGCTGGCCCTTGCGGCACAGCACCTTGCATATGGCGATAATAAAGTGGTCTATTCCGGACCCGTATACGATTCCATGAGAATCGAGGGGAACAGGATCATTCTGTCCTTTTCCAATATTGGCGGGGGACTGGTATCCAGGGGAGGCGGGGAACTAAAAGAGTTTTGCATCGCCGGAAATGACAGGCAATTCGAATGGGCGCATGCTGAAATTCAGGATGATAAGGTTGTGGTCTGGAATGATAAAATAGCGCATCCTGTTGCCGTGCGATATGCCTGGGCAGATAATCCCGCAAAAGCCAACCTGTTCAACAGGGAAGGCCTGCCCGCTTCCCCCTTCAGAACCGATGAATGGATCCCGGACAACCTGCTGCCGGCTCATTGAGAAACCGATAATTTTAACTTCAAACGAGTGAGGACCATCTATGCTCAGGTTTATCACATGCCTGGTTTTCCTGCCTAATGTTCTGCTGCTGTGCGGGCAGGCGGACTTCTATGAGCGCCTGGCAGATTCGGCCGTCACACTTACCCGGCAGGATGTAATTTATGATCCACTCTATTATGCCATTGATTATCCGAACGGGGATGTTCCGTCCGACAAAGGCGTTTGCACAGACGTCATTGTCCGTGCTTACAGGATGCTTGGCATAGACCTGCAACAGGAAGTCCACGAAGACATGAAAAACCATTATGATGAATATCCGGATATATGGGGGCTATCCGGTCCGGATAAAAATATTGATCACAGAAGGGTCCCAAACCTTATGGTATTCTTTGACAGGCATGGCCGGGTGAAACCAGTGTCCGATCTTCCGGGAGATTACCTGCCCGGTGATATTGTCTGCTGGGACCTGGGGGGAGGCATAACCCATATTGGAATTATCGCCGATATTCCTTCTCCTGATGGAGAGAGGTATTTGATCGTACATAATATCGGGGCCGGCCAGGTTCTTGCAGACTGCCTTTTCGATTTCGACATTATCGGACATTACCGGTACGGGTATTGAATTTATTTATGTAACTTAAGGTATTGAAGTAACATCCCACCATCAATAGATGATGTCCAGACGAAATTTACTGCTGATCGATTCGATCATAAACCTGATCCTGGGAATCCTGCTTATTGCCTATTCGACGAAGCTGGCAGTTTTTCTCGGCGTTCCCGTGGTTGAATCGTATTTTTACCCGAATATCCTGGGAGGCGTATTCGTTGGAATTGCCCTGGCCCTTTTCCTGGAATCCGTAAAGAAAATATCCCAGCATGCATCCGGCCTGGGACTTACGGGGGCAGTTTGTATCAATCTGTGCGGAGGTGCAGTCCTGCTTTTCTGGCTGGTATCGGGCGATCTCGATATTCCTGCAAGGGGAAAGGCATTCCTCTGGACCCTGGATGTCCTGTTAATTGTTTTAAGCAGCATCGAATTAATCCAGCATCTCAGGACTGGCAGATAAGCATATCCCTTTCAAAAAGTTACAGCAAGAATTGCTGAGGGATGGCAGCGGGTATGAGACTACGGTAAGCAATATTTCAAGTCTTTGATAATAAATGAAAACTTACGATCATGAAAAACCCGGGAATTAATTTTACACCCGTTCTGGCCGGCCTTCTTTTTTTACTGATATCCTGCAGCCCTGTTGGGAATGACTTCAATGTCGAGACGGAAAAACCGCTGGTCGAGAAGGCCATACATAACAGCATCGGGTGGGCGAAGAATAAGGACATCGGCTTATTATACAGCATCATAGCCAATGACACAAACTATGTTGAAGTCCATCCGAATGGCCGGGTCGTAAATGGTTTTGAGGACTTCAAAAAGGCTGAGGAATTCTGGATGAATGATGATTTCAAAGCGATCCGGTATGAGATAAAGGAACTGAAAATCAACTTTTCAAGATCAGGGGATGTTGCATGGTTTTTTTGTATCCTCGATGATATGAATGAATGGAAGGGCCAGCCGGCTAACTGGGAAAACACAAGGTGGACGGGAGTATTGGAAAAAAGGGATGATACCTGGGTTATTGTTCAGAACCACTTCTCCTTTGCAAGCAAGGAATAGGGAGCATCACCGTTGCATACAGAATCCGGATGGAACGGCTCAAAACTGGAAAAATCCCCAGGGAATATGTCCGTGGCCATCAAAATGCATGGAAAATGAACAAATTTGAAATACGGGATGAATGCAGGGCGGGGTTCCTGAAATACACCCGGAAAGCATTTGAATCAATCCCGAAAATCGAAAATCCAAACATACTGGACCTTGGATGCGGGACCGGTGTGCCGACCCTGGAAATGGCAAGCCTGTGCGGTGGAAAGATCCTGGCCGTTGACTCCGACAAGGAATGCCTGGACAGGCTCACACAAAAAATCAAGATCCTGGACTACAGTGACCGGGTCTCTGTCATTCATGGTTCGGTGCTGGACCTGGACCTCCCCGCACAGCATTTTGATATCATCCTCGCGGAAGGAATATTTAATTTTTTCGGATTTGACAGGGCGCTGAAGCGTTTTCGCGGGTTATTGAAAGTCCCCGGTTATTTCATGATCCATGATGATTACCGGCATCATAAACGGCAATTGGCTGTGATTAAAAAATATAAATTCAGACTGCTGGAATCCTTTGCGCTGGATGAAAAGGACTGGTGGAACGATTACTACCGCTGCCTGGAGAAGAAAATCATGGAATCTGAGAAGGGAAATGCAGGGGACATGAACGCCCGAGAGGTATTCAAGGATGAAATAGCCGAAATAAATATGTATAAGAAAAATCCCCTGCGATTCCGGTCAAGATATTACGTCCTGCAGAAAACCTGAAGCCGGATCCAAAATTTTACCTTGAGAGTATTAATTTACATCTGCACGAATACCCTCCTGCCCGCAGCCTGCAAATATATATGCCTCCGGGCAATCCTTCCGTTTGCCATTCCACTTCATGTTCCCCTGCTGTCCGGTAGCCATCGGCCAGGGTTTGAATTTCCCTGCCCGTGTCATTAATTATTTTCAGGCTCACCATCTTCGGCCCGGCCAAATAATACCTGATCATAGTGGACTGTTCACAGGGATTCGGATAGCTGACCAGGCGAAGGTCCGTCCGGGGATACCCTTGCCTATCCCGGGTGCCGACTGTATTCAGGATGGGAACGAGGGGCGAGATATCCAGCGATTCATCCGTATCAATATCGGCCGAAAGGCTGTCGAGCCACCGGCGCCTCTGCTCCATGCCATCCGGCACTGCCAGCACACGTGAGGTCATGGTGTACCCGGGATAGCCCTCAACATCACCCTGGCGGTCAATAACGCCGCCGGAACGGTTAATGACAGACTGAACGATCCTTTCATCGACGGCATCGCGGTCTCCTGCGCGAAACCCAACGCTGCGCAGCACCTCCTCAACGGATTCCGGGACGGGCTTTGCAATGAAATCTTCAGGCCACAAGGGTTTTTCCGCCAGCCTGGTGATCAGGGAATCGTTTTCTCCGACCGGCAATACCCCATCGGCATGCCTGACCAGGTTATTCTCAAAATAAGCCTCGCCCCTGTACCTGCCATCGTGGCCCCGGACAAAATACAGGCCATTGCCGAGATCCTTCGTATCGTTCCCTCCGAGCACAAAATTACCGACAATGGATCCTCGGGCTCCCCTCAGGTGCACGCAATTGGCATAATCACCCGCATTGTCGCTGAATGATCCCCAGTTATAGAATACATTGTTTGCCAGCACGAATTCCGTGCCGGTGTTTATGCGGGGATTGCGGCGGACATTGTGGGCGTAGAGGCAGCCGATGATTGCGAGATTCCGGATATTTCCATAGATCAGGGAACCGCAGGAGTGGTCCTCAAAATCCAGTCCCTCTCCAATCAGGCATCTGTACAGGGTGATATCATGATTGTCGGACTGGTTGACCAGGCTCAGATTCTCGTCCGTCGCCCAGGTGGCGGAACAGTGATCGAACACCACATGATGCACATCCGCCTCCGGACCGCCGGTGCAAATGGCATCGGTCTCCACGCATTCATCGCCGGGACGAACGGCGATGTGCTGGATCACCACATCGTGCGCGCGAACGATAAAGCTGCCTTTGATAAGGGTGATGCCCGGAGCCGGAGCGGTCTGGCCCGCGAGTGTCAGGTAAGGTTCGGTAACGATGATGGCACTGTCGCCCAGGTCGATCACCCCGCCGACGTCGAAAACCACCAGCCTTTTCCCGGTGGCTTCGCAGGCTGCCCGGAAGGAACCCGGTCCCACACCATCCAGATTGCTCACCCGGATCAGGGTGCCCGATACCCCTCCTTCGGTTTCGGTGCCAAAAGCATCGGTTTCATGATAAGGTACATCCCCTGCAATCACAACCAAACCCAGCCGAACCAACAGAAAAAGGGACAGGGTCAATATTTTCAAAAGCCTCATGATGCCGACGGGTAAACCAAGCCAAGACACTGTTTCCGTCAGAATGACCATTTTTTTTTTGCAATCTACAATATCTTGTACTGGAAGTCAAGCCGGTAATTATCACGGGGAGAGGGGACCTGCATACAGGAACCTGTTGCTTCAATGGCCGGCAGCGCCTTCCGGGGAACGGGCAAAATCCGGTCATATTTATTAACTTGGCTTTCACTGAGAAAAATACCAGTGGAAAATGTAGAATCATATTGCGGTCTCCTTTGCATGGGCTGCCCCATTTTCCAGGCGACAAACGAACCCGATCCAACGCTCCGGGAGAAGATGAGGATCGAGATCGCAAAACTCAGCAATAAGCTATACAATACTTCACACACCACAAAGGATATAACGGACTGTGACGGGTGCCTTCATGAAGATGGAAGGCTTTTCGAAGGCTGCCGGGATTGTTCCATCCGGAACTGCGCCCGGCAAAAACACATCCCAAATTGTGCACACTGCAGCGAATACATATGTGAAACCCTTGAAATGTTCTTCAAAGACAACCCGGAATCAAAATCCAGGCTGGACTTTATACGAGCGGTCCTTTAGGGCGGCCCGAACGGTCCCGGCCGCTATCCGGTCAAGCAAGCATAAGGCCATGCAAATATTCATCCATCCCAACCTGCCATTTTCAAAACCTGCTAAATATGAAAAAAAGTAAAATCAACGCTTTGATCCTAGCCAGTGCCATCGTGTGGGCAGCGGCTATCATCGGCTGTGCCCTCGTTCTGAGAGACAGTCCCCAAAAAGAACAAGTCAGCCGGCTTGTCCTGGGAGGCGTGATTTTTCACCTGCTGTTCATCTGGGCCCCCCTGGGCAGCGAATTGCGCAAAAAAAACTGAGATGGAATTCGAACCGGTATCCGGAAATGATCTATATGAGATCGGTCGACTGCAGCCCGAAGGCTGGCCGGATATCGTGCCTGAATTTGATTTCTACATCAAAAAACCCTTTTGCCATCCACTGAAAGCCGTGTCCGGTAATAAAATAGTGGGAATCGGGGCTTCCATCGCATTTGGCAGGTCATGCTGGCTGGCCCATATCATTGTCGACAAAGAGCACAGGAACCGGGGCATTGGATCCGCGATCACCGAGAAACTGCTGAACGGCCAGAAAGTCAGATCGGCCGAGAGTATCTTATTGATTGCCACTGAACTTGGATTCCCGGTCTACCAGAAGGCAGGGTTCA
>CAZVLG010000253.1:0-3386 GCA_964627835.1 uncultured Bacteroides sp. | reverse complement strand
ACTGAAATAGCAAAAAAACTTGGGATCCCTGAGGACAATCTCGAATTGTTTGGCAAGTACAAGGCCAAACTGCCCCTTTCCATGATCGATGCCGACAGGATCCGGAACAGCAGACTGATCCTGGTCTCCGCCATTTCTCCCACACCTGCCGGGGAAGGAAAAACGACCATGTCCATCGGACTCTCGGAAGGATTGAACAGGCTGGGGAAGAAAACCACTGTGGTGCTGAGGGAACCTTCTTTGGGACCCGTATTCGGCATCAAGGGAGGGGCCACCGGCGGCGGTTATTCACAGGTGCTTCCCATGGAGGACATCAACCTGCATTTCACAGGAGATTTTGCGGCCATCGAAAAGGCCCACAACCTGCTCGCGGCCATTATTGATAACAACATACAATCCCGGACCTACAGCCTGAACCTGGATCCGAGGACCATCTCCTGGAAAAGGGTGATCGATATGAACGACCGGTCGCTCAGGAGGATCATCGTTGGACTCGGGGGGACCACCCACGGCATTCCGAGGGAATCAGGCTTCGACATCACCGCCGCTTCGGAGATCATGGCCATTCTTTGCCTGTCGGATGACCTGAAAAACCTGAAGGAAAGGCTGGGCAACATATTCATCGGTTACACCTTCAACAAGGAACCCGTATATGCCCGCGACCTGAAGGCTGAAGGAGCCATGGCTGCCCTGCTGAAAGATGCGATCAAACCGAATCTTGTGCAGACCATGGAAGGCAACCCGGCCATTATTCACGGGGGACCCTTTGCCAACATTGCACAGGGGACCAACTCCATCATCGCGACCCGGATGGGGATGACCCTGTCGGATTATACCGTGACCGAAGCCGGGTTCGGATTCGACCTGGGTGCCGAGAAATTTTTTGATATCAAATGCATGAACGCGGGACTTTCCCCCAAAGCAGTTGTATTGACGGCCACCATACGTGCACTGAAATACCACGGCGGGAAAGCCCTGGATTCCCTGAAGGAACCGGACTGCGAGGCATTGCTGAACGGCCTGCCCAACCTGGAGACACATCTTGAGAACATCCGGCATTTCAATGTCACCCCGGTCGTAGCCATCAACCGGTTCGAGAGCGACACGGAAGAGGAAATTCAGGTCATCCGGGACAAGGCGGAGAAACTCGGGGTTCGGTGTGCAGTTGCGGAAGTCTGGGCGAAAGGAGGGGAAGGGGCACTGGAACTGGCAGGAAAGGTCATGGATGTCGCCGAGTCCGGTCCCCCTGCCTTCAAACCCCTTTACGACTGGAACTGGGATGTCCGGAAGAAGATCGAAACCGTTGCGACCAGAATATACGGCGCCGAATACGTGGATTATACCCCCCAGGCACTCAGTGACCTGAAGCGGATCTCGGCCCTGGACCTCGAAAAGCTTCCCGTCTGCATAGCCAAGACCCAGCAGTCCCTTTCCGACAATCCCAAATTGCTGGGAAGGCCCAAGGACTTCATCATCACGGTCAGGGAGATCGAAATTGCATCCGGCGCCGGGTTCCTGATACCCATTACCGGGAACATCATGCGCATGCCCGGATTGCCGGCCCATCCGGCTTCCGAACATATTACCATAGACGATCAGGGCAACATTGTGGGCATGAGTTAACATACCTGCTCCCCCGGTTAAGGAAGCGGTCATCTGTACAGAGATCCCGGATGATAATAACGCTAGGCTACTGTGCTTCTTCCGCCCCCTCTTTCATATGGGTGTCAAGGAAACGGATCATGGCATTGTAAAAATCGAACTGGTTTGCCTGCTCGTAAAACCCGTGTCCCTCGTTTTCCTTCACCATGTATTCCACCTCGATGCCCCTTTCTTTCAGGGCCTCGACCATCTGGTCGGACTCATCCTTGTTCACCCTCGGGTCACGGGCTCCCTGTGCGATGAACAGGGGAGACTGAATCCGGTCCACCTGAAGCACCGGGGAAACTTCGGCCAGGTAGAGGCTGTCCTCCGCCGGGTTCCCGACCATCTCGTAGAACATGGCCCGCAGGGGTTCCCAGTAAGGCGGGATGGTGTTCATAAAGGTGAACATGTTGCTCACGCCGACGTAATCCACCCCGCAGCAATACAATTCCGGGGTCAGGGTCATCCCGGCCAGGACGGCATAACCGCCGTAGCTTCCTCCGTAGATCGCGATCCTTTCGGGATCGGCAATACCCTGGTCAATGATCCATTGTACACCGTCAGAAACATCATCCTGCATGGTCCGTCCCCACTGCCGGAAGCTTTTCTGCCAGAAATCCTTGCCGTAGCCGGTGGATCCCCGGAAGTTCATCTGCAGCACCCCGTACCCACGGTTTGCCAGGAGCTGGACTTCGTCGTTGAAAGCCCAGTAATCACGGGCCCAGGGTCCCCCGTGCGGATTGATCACGACAGGAAGGTTCTCGGGTTTTACCCCCACGGGAAGGGTAAGGTAGCCGTGGATGGTGAGTCCGTCGCGGGACTGATACGTAACCGGTTTCATTTGGGCCATGTACTCTTCGTTCAGCCAGGGTGTGATCTCGGTGATGAAGCTCAGTGCCTTTGTGCTGTCATTATAGAGATAATAAGATCCCAGAGTGCGGTCATTGCTGGCCCGTATGATGAACTGGTTCTCTTCCCGTGTGGCGGATACGACGGAGATTTCATTGGCGGGCAATTCCCCTTTGAGGTGAGAGAACATCTTCTCGGCTTTTTCATCGAAGAAATGACGGTGGGTCTTGTCCGTTACATAGGAAGCATAGGCGAGCACCTTTCTCTTGCGGGAATAGGCCAGGTTCTGCACATCCGCTTCGTCGGTTTCAAAAACCACTTCCAGCTCTTCATCGGTTTGTGGGTCATAGAGGACAAATGCGCCCTTATCCCGTCCCAGGTCGGAATAGCAGTAAATATTTTTATTGCCAAAATCGAAGAACATGGCATGGAATGATTCCTTAAAACTCAGGTTCTTGAGTTCCCTGAAATCCTCATCCTCGCTGTCCCGGTACCGGAAGCTGAAGTTCACCCCGTCGGTGGCGGTGGCGAGGCGCAGCTTTCCTTCGTGATCCGTATCCCATCCGACGATATCACCCGGGTTCTCGGCCAGCCTGGTCAGTTCCCCGGTCACCAGGTTGAAGCGGTATGGATCGAATACCTGTGGATTCCTTTCATTGGTCGTAATCAGGATTTCATCGGGCTGATCTATGAGGATATCCAGTATTTCCGCCCGGATCTTTTCCCTGGCAAAAACCGTTTTTTCCTCACCGGTCTCAACGTTTATGCTGAACAGTTGCAGGTTTTCATCACCCCCTACATCCTTGACAAAGATGATGGTGTTGTTGTTCGCCCACTGGTAGTTGTAAAGGGACCGTTCCGTTTCATCTGTGATCCGGGTGGCTTCTTCATCA
>CAZVLG010000252.1:0-6034 GCA_964627835.1 uncultured Bacteroides sp. | reverse complement strand
CCATTTTCCTATTGACCCGGAATATCCTGTCGATGGCCCGGGGGTTCTGACGGAACGGCCTACCAGGTGGTTTTTTCACCGGGCCTGTAGAACAGAGGGATGCACAGGGTATACAGGATCAGCAGGGATGAACCGATCCATGCCTCCCATATGTTCCAGTATTTGAAAGGTCCGCCGAGGGAATAGATCCAGACCACGAAAGCGAGCATGACAAAAACATGCTGTCCCAGTCTCCGGATCTTGTATATATTTCTCAGGTAGAGCGGAACCAGCGCAAGCAGTATCAATGACAGGGCCAGGGTGCCAATGTACTTTCGTTCCTCGGGAATGATGCCCTCGATCACCAGGTATGCGGCCACGATCTCAGAGGGGATGAGCTTCAGCAACTTGCTTTTATAATCCTGGTTTACTTTCACTTCTCTTGCCATGGTCGGGTATTTTTTCCATTAAATTATAAATTTTTTGGATTTCCGGGATCCGGGCAGGAGGATTATTGCTTATGGAATCTTTGTGAGATTAGGACAGCTCAAATGCAGGCATTACAGTCGGGAGGTTGAACCTTTTACGATCAGTTTTGTTTCAATCACCTGTTTCTGGGAGGGGTAATCCTGCATTGATTCAAGGCGCTGGATCAACATCTGCACTGCCTGCTGGCCCATTTCGTAGCCGAATTGATCAACCGAACTGAGGGTTGGTTCCGTGAGTGCCGAGATCTGCCCGTTGGTGAACCCGACAACAGAAATATCGGCGGGGACCTTCAATCCGGCATTCCTGGCGATCCTCATGGCTGCGGCGGCAGTCAGATCGTTGACTGCAAAAAAGGCATCCGGGGGTTCGGGCAGTTTCAGCATCCCGGGCACAACCTCTTCGGCCATTTCCATGGTATCACAAATAACCATCATCTCCGGCCTGGGTTGCAGTCCCCATTCCCGATGAGCCCTCAGGTACCCCTGTTTCCGTTCTTCGCCTATTAGGAGGTGCGCTTCGGAGCCCAGGAGGGCAATCCGCCTGCAGCCGTTGCTCAGCAAATGATCAACCGCCTTGAATGCACCAATTTCGTCGTCGACCGTTACCTGGTCGGTATCGATGTCCCGGCAGACCCTGTCAAAAAACACGATGGGCACACCGGCTTCCTGGATCTTTTTAAAATGCCCGGACTCAATTGTCTGCTTTGAAATCGAAATTAAAAACCCGTCAACCCGGCTTGACAGGAGCGTATCCACGTTTTTCAGCTCGCGTTCGTAGGTTTCATTGGATTCGCAAACCATAACGTTGTACCCCGCATTGTATGCCACATCCTCGATGCCGTGGATAACGGTTGAAAAGAAGTAATGCACGATATCCGGAACAATGACCCCGATGATCTTACTCTGCCTGCTTTTCAGGCTGAGCGCGATGGGATCGGGTGTGTAATTGAGTTTTTCCGCAAGCTGCCGCACAGCGTCTTTTGTACTCTGGCTGATGTCGGGATGGTCCTTTAGCGCCCTGGAAACCGTTGAAGGTGATATGCCCAGTTCACGGGCGATGTCCTTTATCGTTACTTGTCCCTTGTGCATACTTGCCGCATCTGACTTGGCGAAGATACTAAAAAAAACAATCATCGCAATCGTTTGCGGAACGCGGCAGCCGGCTTATTGGGGGACCCGAAGTTAAGTGTCGAGAACATAATTATCTTAATTTTATGGATCCGGACAGGTACCAATCATACATGACCATGAAAAAAATCACGAACCTCATCCTGATGCTGCTCATCCAGTGGTCCTTATCAGCCCAGGAGGGCAGGGAAACCTATTCCATGGATTTCAACTGGGAATTCCACTATGGAGATGTGGAAAGCGGCGATAGCCCAGGGCTGGACGACAGTGGATGGAGAAGCCTGGATCTCCCCCATGACTGGAGCATTGAAGCCGAATTCGACCAGGAAGCGCCCGCAGGCGGAAGGGGCGGATACCTGCCCGGCGGGATCGCCTGGTACCGGAAAACGTTCGACATGCCGGAATCCCTGTCCGGCAAATCCGCCTGGATCGACTTCGAAGGCGTATACATGAATTCGGATGTCTGGATCAACGGGCATCACCTGGGCTCCCGACCGTACGGGTACATCGGTTTCCAGTACGACCTGACGCCGTACATTCATCCCGGCAGCAATACCATTGCCGTCCGGGTGGACAATTCCCGGCAGCCCAACAGCAGGTGGTATTCCGGTTCAGGCATTTACAGGCATGTCTGGCTGATCCTTGCTGATGCGCTGCACATCCCCCCGCAGGGGATCTATGTCACCACCCCTGAAATCAGAGTGGAATCGGCCCTGGTAAACATTCGGACCCGGGTCGAGAACAACCATCCCGGAACGCGGGGAATGGTCCTGCGCTCAATCATCCTGGATGAAAACGGAACGGCTCTCATCAGCCAGGATTCGGCGATATCATTGAGGGCGGGAGAAAACAGGGAGTTCGTCCAGCAGGTCAGGATTAAGAACCCTTCATTGTGGTCCCCCGGATCGCCCCGGCTGTACACCCTCCGTTCAGAAATCCGTTCGGAAACCGGGCTGCTTGACGGGCTCAGCACTGCATTTGGCATACGGAGTATTGAGTATTCGGCAGACCGGGGCTTCCTGCTGAACGGCCGGCACATCAAGATGAAAGGCGTATGCCTCCATCATGACGGCGGCTGTGTAGGGGCTGCAGTGCCTGCCAGGGTATGGGAACGACGGCTGGAGAAACTGAAAGAGATGGGATGCAATGCCATCCGTACCGCCCATAATCCCATGGCTCCTGAGTTCATGGACCTCTGCGACCGGATGGGCTTCCTTGTCATGGATGAGATATTTGATGAATGGAAGGCAGGCAAGGTTGAACATGCCTACCATAATTATTTCAATGAATGGTCCCAGAAGGACCTTGTCTCCTTTATCCACCGTGACCGCAACCATCCATCCGTCGTGATGTGGAGTGCCGGCAATGAGATCGGGGAGCAGAGCCTGGAAGGGGGGCATGAAGTGCTCCTGCCGCTTATCGAGACCTTTCACCGGGAGGATCCCACCCGCCCGGTGACCACAGGCAACGATCATATTGCCGCAGACGGGCGCACAGCCACACTTCCCTTCCTTGAAATGCTGGATATCGTGGGCTATAACTATGCAGACCGCTGGCATGAACGGCGGGAACTTTACTACAGCCCGGACCGGCAGTCCCACCCAAACTGGAAGATGGTGGGCACGGAAAGTGTCTCCAATGGTGGCATCCGCGGCTGGTACCCGGTCGGTCAGGATTCCTGCAAGGTTACAGCAGGATATAATTCCAGAATGATCCGGGCCGAGCAGCTCTGGAAATTTGAAGCGATGCACGATTATGTGATCGGTGATTTCATGTGGACCGGCATCGATTACCTCGGGGAGGCAAGGTGGCCCTTCAAAAATGCATCCTCCGGGGTCATCGACATGTGCGGGTTCCCCAAAGACGGCTTTTATTTTTATCAGAGCCAGTGGACGGAAGATCCCATGATCCATGTCTTCCCCCACTGGAACTGGGAAGGAAGGGAAGGACAGGTTTTCCCGGTGCTGGTATACACGAACTGTGACAGTGTCGAACTTTTTCTCAACGGGAAATCCTACGGTGCAAAATCCTATGAATTCCCGCGCCAGGGAACTTCCGGGGGATGGAACAGCTATGCAAGGCCGTATTTGAGAACCAGTACGGCGGATCTTCACCTTTCCTGGGATATTCCCTACGAACCCGGAGTGTTGAAAGCCGTCGGCAAAAAGGATGGGAAGGTAGTCCTGATCCGGGAGATCCGGACCACAGGTGAACCATACGCCCTGCGTCTTTCAGCCGACCGGGAAAGCATCCTGGCCGATGCACGCGACGTGGCGCATGCGATGGTGGAAATTACAGACAGGATGGGCAATGTTGTGCCAACGGCCGGCAACAGGATCCAATTTTCACTTGAGGGAGAAGCCAGGCTGATCGGTGTGGATAACGGCGATCCCGGGGACCATGATTCCTTCAAACTCCATGAGCGCAATGCCTTCAACGGGCTGGCCCTGGCCATATTGCAATCGACCCGAACTCCCGGTACGGTCACACTGAAAGCCTCGTCGGACGGTCTTCAGGAGGCGGTCATTATCATCCGGACAGAGAAAACTTCAAGCATTCCATACATAAAATAATCGATCATGAAAAATCTAATTCTGGTTTTCGGTGTAATCACCATGTTACTCATTCAGTGCCGGCCGCCCCTGCCCGAGGGTTCGGCCGACACGTATACCCATGTCAGCCAGGTTGATACAGGACGGCCGGTCGCCGTGATGATGACGGCCTACCGGACCACCCTTTTTGCCGATGGCGAGGACCAGATCCTCCTGCGTGTGGCGGTTACAGACAGCGCGGGAAGGGAAATCACTTCCGCCGAAAATACCATCCGGATCTATACCGATGGGGATGCGAGCATTTTGCCTGCCCTTGAAGGGGACCAGCTCACCCCCATGACCGATACAGCCGGGAAGCAATTCCTGGAACATGGCCTGAAGGATGGTTTATGCATGCTGGTGTTAAAGTCCGGTACCACCCCGGGTATCGTAAAGGTCGAAGTCAGATCGGAGGGACTCTGGCCGGGGGCCCACGAAATCCATACCATACCGCCCGACCTGGTGCTGATGGAACCGGAACCGGACCAATTACCTCCGCCTTCCCGGACCATTGACAGGATGATCGGAGCGGATATTTCTTTTCTGCCCCAGATGGAGGACCGGGGAAGGAAGTTTTATGAAGACGGCGTCGAAGCAGATGCCATCAAATTATTAAGGGACCATGGTTTCAACTATATCCGACTGCGGATATTCGTGAACCCGGAACATGAAAAAGGTTACTCGCCTGAAAGAGGGTTCTGCGGCCTCGAACCAACCCTGGAGATGGCCCGGCGCATCAGCGATGCCGGCATGAAACTCCTGCTGAATTTTCATTACAGCGATTACTGGGCAGACCCGCAGCAGCAGAACAAACCGGCAGCCTGGGTCGCTCTGGAATTCGAGGCGCTGAAGGATACCATGCAGGCATATACCGGCAGGGTACTCAGGGCTCTGCAGGAACAGGGAACCCCGGCTGACATGGTACAGGTGGGCAATGAGATCAACCATGGACTGCTCTGGCCCGATGGCCACATCAGCCAGCTTGACCAGTTGTCGGAGTTGCTGAAAGCCGGCGTTGAAGGGGTCAGGAATGTCGACCCGGACGTCCCCGTGATGATGCACCTGGCCCTTGGGGGACAGAACGAGGAGGCCGTTTTCTGGTTCAACAATATGATCGCACGGGGTGTCGAATTTGACATTATGGGAATATCCTATTACCCCAGGTGGCACGGAACACTCGATGACCTTAACTATAACCTGAATGACCTGGTGGCCCGTTACAACAAGCCGGTAAACGTCGTTGAATATTCCGTCTTTGCCAGGGAGATCCACGAAATCGTGTTCAATCTCCTGGATGATATGGGCAAGGGAACCTGCATCTGGGAGCCCCTGGGCTGGCGCGGTGACCTGTTCAACCGTGAGGGGGAGGTGGCCGACGGGATCCTACTTTACGATGAGATGAGCCGCGAGTACCTGGAAACACAGGAATGAATTTGAAATGCAAACGGATATCACCATGAAGATCAAGATCCTTAACAGGCTCCCGGCTTTTCGGGTTTTTTTAATATTCGCCGTGGGGGCATTGCCCATACTGCCATATTTAATATCCGCGCAGGCCGGAACAGAAGAAAAATCACCCCTTGCCTTTGTCGACGAAAGCGGTGTACTGCGCTGGCAGGACAGCGGAAAGGAAATATGCCGGTACGGGGTGAACTATACAGTCCCTTTCGCGCATGCCTACCGTGCCGCAAATTATCTCGGGATAAACCACGAAGAGGCCATTATGCAGGACGTATACCACCTGGCAAGAATGGGACTCGATGCTTTCCGGGTGCATGTGTGGGACTGCGAAATAAGCGATACCCTGGGCAACCTCCTTGAGAACGAGCACCTTCGCCTGCTTGACTT
>CAZVLG010000251.1:0-17606 GCA_964627835.1 uncultured Bacteroides sp. | reverse complement strand
AGGGCTTTCCGGATCTTCTTTTTCAGCCGGGCCTTCTGCTGGGTTCTCCTATCCGGCTGGAGTTCTGTTGTGAAATTCAGGTCCAGGTCCCCGAAGACCCGCCCACGCAGGAACCCATCGTATAAATGCTTGCTGGCCTTCATCGAAAATGGCAGGTCACGGAAGAAATCCTGGAATTCATAATCGTACAGCGGGAGGCGGTATTCATGGCCGAACCATGCATAAATATTGCATGAATTGACGATGAACTTCGCGAGTTTCTCCTTCAGGTCCCAGTCCTCATGGATGGAATACGGCAGTGCTTCCCCGGTTTCACCCTTTTCCAGGATGCTATGTTCGATCCGTTCGAGCATGGCTTTCCGGGCGGTGCCTGCCTGCCTGTGCCAGGCGTACTTGATGCCGTATATCCTGTTGACGGTCGCGCGTAAATCCTCGGCTCCATCGTGAAGCCCGTGGCGGATCAGCTGGCTTCCCCCGAAGAAGTCGCCCGAATGCCCGGGTATGAAGACGGCCGCCGCGGGTACCTGGCCGCTATCCTTCATGTACCTCAGGGCAAAATACTCCTGCATGAAAAACATGGATGCATAATTCGAGCTGTAGTGCACATAGTCGTAAAACTCCCGGTCATCCATATAATTACCGATCAATGCCTCGGTATAGATGACGGGGATAAACGTATATCCGAGCCTTCCAGCAATTTCTTCGGCCCGAAGCATATCCGGATTTCCTTCCCGCCCGTATGAGAAGCAGGTTACCCCGGGATAGTCCAGTTTCTTCAGCATGGCGGCCACGAACCTGGAATCGTACCCCCCGCTCAGGGCAAGGAATACCGGCCGTCCCTGCAGGGAATCCACCAGGCGGGAGAACACCCGGCCCGTGATCCTGTCCAGTTCCTCCTCAAGCTCCTTTTCGGGCAAGTACCTGACCCGGTCCGTGCGATAGGTGGAATACATGGCATTATTGAAATGCAACCCGGGGCTGTCTCCACCCGGTTCCGTGATTTCGACAAGCTCCCCTGCCTGGACCTGGTTTATGCCCCGGGCAAGTGTCTCACTTCCGGTTACATAACCTGTTGCAAGGAATTCATCCGATGCCACCGGGTTCAGGGAACAGTCCCCCACCCTTTCAATGATCCTGTCAACGGAGTCGGAGATCATGATCTGCGCCCTGCCGGCTTCCGGGTGGTCGGGATCAGATATCGCAGTATAGAACAGGGGAAAGCTCCGCATCCTGTCAACCCCCAGCCAGGTCTTCCCTCCCCTTAATACCACGACCGAAAACATACCGTTGGCCCTGGCGACCCGGCTGCCAAAATCGGTAAAATCGGTGCTGGCACTGAAGTAGGCCAGAAGGTCTTTCGCTGACATCATGTCTTTGCCTGCGTCGTGGGCAAACCCCTTCACATGGCAATCCCCCATCGAATGCCATGGAAAACCGGAATGGTATTTAAGATCAACGATTGCCATCTCAGGACCCATATCTCAGCTTGAAAACGTACAAATCACAGCTTTTTGTATACGATCAGCGCCTCTCATCACAGAGCTCGTGGATCAGGTCGGAGAACCTGCTGATAACGGCTTTCCTGCTGAAGTTCTTCTCGACATGCCTGCGGATCTTCACGGGATCGTACTTATGATAGTTGGAGTAGATATTTTTCAGACCGACGAACATGGACGGGACGCTTTCAATGGCCACAACGACACCCGCAAAATCCGGAACGATGGCATCGGGTCCCCCGGTTTTTGTCGCCAGCACCGGCAGGCCGGTGGACATGGCCTCGATAAATACCACCCCGAAGGCCTCGATCCTGCTCGCAACGGCTATTACATTGGCGAAGTGAAGTTCTTCCAGTATGCCTTCCGGTGAAAGATGCCCCACAAAGCTTATCCTGGACGGATGGTTTGACCTTTCAGCCATTCCCTTCAGGTACATCTCAAGGGACCCCTTGCCTACAATACGGAGCTGGGCATCCGGATGGTCCTCGGCAAACAGGTCGAAAGCCTCGATCAGCAGGTCCATTCCCTTTTCAACCTCAAGCCTTCCGATGGAGAGCACCACGAAAGGTTCCTCCACCCTGGGGGCCGGACGTGTAAAAAAATCCGTGTCCACCATGTTCGGTATGACCAGCAGCTCTTTTTCCTCAGGAACATATTTCCGGATCCCGAAATGCAGGGCCTTTGAGACCGAGACTACCCTGTCTGCATTCTGGTAGGCCGCCTCAAGGAAGGGCCGGTAGGATTCCTTCAGCATCGCGGCGGCCTCCTTGCTGAGCACGGCGAATCTGCCCCTGTGCTCATTGAGTATATAGGGCAGGCCGTATTTCTTCTTGATCAGGGATGCCGCGTAACCCGCCCACATGGCAGAGTGCGCCAGTATGATGTCCGGTTTCCCGAACCTGGCCTGGTATTTCCGGTAAAGCTTCAGGGTGGATCTGGACCAGCGCCGGGCGGCAAACATCTCGCTGCGGGGCGGTTTGATGTAATAGGAACGAATGATCCGGGTACCCTTGTGATCGGTTATCCTGAAACGTTTGTAAAGCCTGCGTTCTGATAGCTTCAACTGGGTAAGTCCCACCAGACGGTTGACCAGGACGTCCACTTCAAAACCGGCTTCGGCCAGTCCCTGAGCATGGTCCTGGAAAAATTGTCCCCCGTCCGGAGGGTACCATGAAGGCAGGATCAAGACTTTCAGTGCTGGTCTGGTGCTGCTGTCCAAGATCGTATTATTTGGATGGTATTTTTCCCCTCAGGCTTTCTCTCAGAAATATAGCACATTTGGTTTTCGAGACAAAAAATAGTTGTTCACGGTCGACGGGGGCCATGCCATCCAGAATGCCTGCCAGCACCTCGTACCGTACCTGTTCCGGAAAGTAGCTGTAATCGTGCCATACGACAATGGATTGATCATGCACGAGGTACTCAAAGGCTTTACGGGTATCGCCCAGTACACGGTTGTATCCGTGTTCGCTGTTAATAAAGATGATGTCAAATTTCTTCTTAAGAGAGGCAAAATCAAAGGTTTGGGATTCTCCGGTCAGAAGTACCACATTGTCCATAATCCGGGTATAGTAACCCATCATATACATGTATTTATTCCGGACACCCTTTTTACGCGTCTCCCATGCCGGCCGGTTGAGTGCATAGCATTCCCTGGCGACTTTTGCCATATTGCACAGGGATTCGCTCCTGAATTTCCCGATCTCAAAATAACTGCAATCCTGGAACAGGGAGGCCAGTCCCCTGAGAAGTGCCAGATCGAAGGCCATCATCCCTGCATTGAGGTGGGAAATTGGCCCCACATCACAAAACTCCCTGTTAAAAAGTGAATCCAGGTAAATGGTTGGCAAGCCCTTCCCGAGGCCATGCTCCCGTCCCACATAATCTCTCCAGACATCCTGTATGGAAGGATTATCCCTCGTCAAAAAATGGATCGGGGCTCTGTGCCGCCGCCCTCCATGTCTCCTCTCCTGATGCCTCATTCGTTTTTTCAATTTTTGCCGGGATCTCCCTGCTTTGCTTCCGTGCAAGGGTAAAATACCAGATGATCTGGTAAACAAGCACAAGTAAGCTGGCTCCGCTGAGCAATATCAGGGTTACAAAGATACCACCAAAATAGACACCGACCAAGAGGGCGGCTGCACGAAGAAATAATTTTATGATATCGATGACAAGTGCAGTGCCCTGTTTTTTAAAAAGGTCAGGCAGGAAGGCAAAGGGTGCCGACAGGAATACCACGAAGAGCCAGGAAATAAGGATACGGGTATACTGGCCGGCCGCTTCCCACTCGGGACCAAAGACCACTTTGAATATCGCCGGAGCAAAGACGGCAACCAGGGCAAAGGGAAGGACGGAAAACTGCAGCATTTTAATGAACAGCCGCCGTACGTCATCCAGGATGGGGAGTCCCTCATTGACCTTCGATATGATCCTCTGGGAGAACACCTGGGAGAAGGCTGTGGTGACCAGGTTCATGGGGCGGAAGATCATAGTCAGCCCAAAGGAATACAGTCCCGCAACAGCCGTTGAGAACCATGCGGTCAATACGAAGACCGGCAGACCGCTGGCAACGCTGTTGCTGATGCCCAGCAGCATATTGTATTTCGGAAAGCGGTAATATTCCCTGGCCTGGGACTTCATAAGGGTTTTCGCGAGCCATCCCAGCTTGCTGCGGTCCTTTTTGAGAAAATTAAGCAAAAAGGTCAGAAAGCCTGTTACCTGTCCCACGATCACACCCCAGATCAGCCCGAAAGGTCCGCTGACCAGGGCCCCGGCTCCCAGTTTTACCGATGAATTTGCCAGGCTCTGGGAGAGGTTTGCCGCCGTAATGTTCTTAAACCTTTTCTGCCGGATCGACCAGTAATTCAGGCTCTGGTACAATCCGTTCAGTAAGGTGGAAACCGGTATGAGATAAAGCCAGAACCGGATGCTTTCATTATCCAGGGCCAATGCGAGCTGCCGGTTCAGCAGGATCACCAGGATTCCCAGCACCAGGCTGACGAACAGGGTGATGATCGCGGACAGACCCACAAGGTTCAGGCTGTCCCTGTCCTCCCTGGGCATCAGGATTGCCAGCTCATACTTGGCGGTGGCCGCTATATTGGTTATTCCCAGGATGCTCATAAAAAACGCAAAAACACCAAAATCATCCGGGGTATACATCCTGGAAAGTGCCGGATATATGGCCAGGGAAATGACCTGGGCAAGCGTGGTCCCTGAGATCAGGGTGAGCACATTCCTGAAGAATTCGCTTCGCATGAGCCGCGGGGGACTGATTTTCATGTATGGTATAACGTGTAAGCTTCCGGGTTGTGGTATAAAATATGGATAATTTTTAAATTTCAGTGTATATTAGTGGCCCAAAATACATTATAAAGATGGCCATTGCACGTACAGCCAATCCGGCATTAAACAAAAATACCTTCGCAGGATTTGCTCCCCTGGCCGGAAGCCCCGTTATGACCCTGTCTGGGACCGTTAACAGGATCGCCCTTTTGCTGCTGCTTGTGGTCGCAGGTGCATTTTATACCTGGAGGCTGGCATTCCAGGCCATGGAAACGGATTCCTTAACCGCTTCCCGTGCGATCCTGCCCTGGATGATCGGCGGGGGACTTGGAGGTTTCATTGTCGCCCTGGTAACAATCTTTAAAAGAAGCATTTCTCCGATCACAGCCCCCATATACGCCGTGCTGGAAGGTTTGTTCCTGGGAGGCATATCCGCCTTTCTGGAATACCAGTACCCCGGCATCGTGATCAATGCGGTAGCCCTGACCTTCGGCATCCTGTTTGCCCTGCTTTTCATCTACCGGACCGGCCTTATCAAACCAACCGAAAACTTCAAGCTGGGCGTATTTGCAGCCACCGGAGGGGTCGTTGTCCTCTATCTCGTCTCCTTCCTGCTGAATATCTTCGGGGTGCATGTGGGTTACCTGCACAACAGCTCCCCCCTTTCGATCGGGATCAGCGTGGTTATCGTGATCATAGCCGCCCTGAACCTGGTACTGGATTTTGATTTTATTGAGCAGGGTGCTGCTGCTTCAGCCCCGAAATACATGGAATGGTACGCCGCCTTCGGGCTGATTGTCACCCTGGTCTGGCTTTATCTGGAGATACTCAGGCTGCTTAGCCTGCTGGCCAGGCGGAATTGATACGCCTGGCGTCCGGGACTAATTACAGAATGGCTTTCGTACCGTTCACGACAAATTCGATGAAAGATGACAGAACTTGAAAAATATTTCAAACCTTTCCGGGAGAAAATCATCGGTATCGATACGGAGTATGAAAGCCCGTATGGCAGAAAAAGGATCATTTATGGGGACTGGATCGCAAGCGGCAGGCTGTACGGTCCGATTGAAAAAAAGCTGACGGATGATTTCGGCCCCTTTGTTGCCAATACCCATACCGAAGCCAGTGAAACCGGCACCCGGATGACCAACTCGTACCGGCATGCCCATCAACTGATCAAACAGCATGTCAATGCAGGTCCCAACGACATTATTATTACCGCTGGATTTGGAATGACCGCCGTTGTGAATAAGCTGCAGCGTATCCTGGGACTCAAAGGCTGCGGCAAACTCGCTGGAAAGGACTGCATACAGGAAACGGACAAACCGGTCATCTTCATCACACATATGGAGCATCACTCGAACCAGACCTCCTGGTACGAAACCAATTCGGAGGTAGTAATGATCAAACCGGACAGGAATCTGCTTATAGACCTGGACGATCTTCGCCGGAAGCTCGAGAAATACAAGGACCGCGAATTCAAGATCGGGACATTCACGGCATGCTCCAATGTAACCGGGATACAAACCCCGTATTATGAGATGGCCAGGATCATGCATGAGTACGGGGGACTCTGTTTCGTTGATTTTGCGGCATCTGCACCCTATGTCGACATCAACATGCACCCGGATGATCCGTCCATGAAGCTCGATGCCATCTATCTTTCACCCCATAAGTTTCTCGGCGGCCCCGGCTCCTCAGGTGTCCTGATTTTTGATAAAAGCATGTACCGTGCCGAGGTTCCTGATAACCCGGGCGGGGGTACGGTGGACTGGACCAATCCATGGGGTAACTACAAATACGTGGATGACATAGAAGTCAGGGAGGACGGGGGGACACCCGGCTTCCTGCAGGCAATCAGGGCCGCCCTCGCATTCGAACTGAAAAAACAAATGGGCGTGGAAAAAATGATCAACAGGGAGCATGAACTGGTAAAGCTGGCGTTTGGGGGACTTGATAAAATCGAAGGCATTCACATACTGGCAGACAATGTGAGGGAACGGCTGGGGGTGATCTCGTTTTACCATGAGTCCATACACTTTAACCTGATCGTCAGGCTGCTCAGCGACCGCTTCGGGATACAGGTCCGCGGAGGCTGTGTATGCGCCGGCACATACGGACATTTCCTGCTCGAGGTAAGCTACGAACGGTCCAGGCAAATCACCGAGAAGATCAATCACGGAGACCTTTCCGAAAAACCCGGCTGGGTGCGGTGGTCCCTCCATCCCACGACTGCCGATCAAGAGGTCAGGTTTTTCCTCGAATCACTCCAGACAATTATTTCGAATATTTCAGATTGGGAGCGGGATTATGTATATTTAAAACGCACCAACGAGTATATGCATAAGGATCAGCTATCAACCCCCTCCGGGAAACACCTGGATTGGTTCAGGCTGTAAGATGCAAACATTGGGAAATGAAATCATGCTGCTGAAATGACGCTAATTGAAGTTTCAGACCGGAAAACCCGAAAAGATTTTATTAAAGTACCCAAGATCCTTTATAAAAAAGATCCTTTCTGGGTGTGCCCGCTCGACCGTGATACGGAGATTGTATTTGACCGGGGGAAAAATAAGCTCTTTGCCCGTGGAAATGCCAAAAGATGGATTCTCCGCAACGATCAAAATATACTGATCGGCCGGATCGCTGCATTCTATAATCTTGACCTCTCAGCCAGGAACAAACAGCCTACCGGCGGAATTGGCTGGTTCGAGTGTATCAATGACCAGGGTGCCGCAAACCTGTTGTTTGACGCCGCGAGGGACTGGCTGAAAGACGAAGGCATGGAAGCCATGGATGGTCCCGTAAACTTTGGGAGCAATGAGTCGAACTGGGGACTTCTGGTGGCCGGTTTTACGCAACCGGGGTACGGCATGCCTTATAATTTCCCCTACTATAAGGAATTATTCGATAATTACGGCTTCCGCCTTTATTTCCAACAATACAGCTATCACATAGATATCACCCGGGCCTTCCCGGAGCGTTTCTGGAAAATCGCCGAATGGGTTGCCGGCAAAGCCGAATACGAATTCAGGCATGCTGAATGGGCCCACGCAGAAAAGTATGCGCAGGACATCATCACTATTTTCAACAAGGCATGGTCGGAGTTCAAGGAGGATTTCGTGCCCATGAACCTGGAGGACCTCAGCAATACAATCCAGCAGGCAAAACCTTTCCTGGAAGAGGACCTGAATTGGTTCGTTTACCATAACGGTGAACCCATTGCTTTTTATATCATCTTCCCGGATGCAAACCAGATCCTTAAACACCTGAACGGCAAACTGCATCTACTGAACAAGTTGCGCTTTCTCTATTATCTTAAAACGCGCAAGGTCACCCGGGTCAGGGCCATTGCCGCCGGTGTGGTGCCGAAATACCAGAACACAGGAGTCGAATCCGGCATCTTCAAGCATCTCGAAAGCTCCTTTAAAAAGAAATACTGGATCACGGAGATCGAGCTTTCCTGGGTGGGGGATTTCAATCCTAAGATGCGCTCCCTGTATGAAGCCGTGGGCGGGAAACTGGCGAAAAAGCACCAGACCCTCCGTTACATGTTTGATCCGGATGCTGAATTCGAAAGGTACATGCCCGAATACATGGAGAAATACAAACAGCATCATACCGGGAAATTCCAGGAGGAGATCAACTTCCAGCCGGACAAGGACCGGCCAAAGTTCAACTACCTAAAGTACAAGGAATTATAACTGAAGGTCCCACATCAAGAATGGCCCAAACAGAAAAGCGTTCCATTCTTTTTGAATTTTAAAAACATTATGTATTTTTGCATGCCCTAAGCGAAAGTATAAACAGGACAGAAATGAAAAAGGATCTACATCCGGACAATTACAGAGTGGTGGTCTTCAAGGATATGTCAAACGGATATACCTTTATGACAAAATCCGCAGCAACATCGAAAGAAACCATTAAAATGGAGGACGGCAAGGAATATCCGCTTATTAAACTGGAGATATCGAATACCTCCCACCCATTTTATACAGGTAAGATGAAACTGGTGGATACGGCAGGACGTGTGGACAAATTCAATACCCGTTACAAGAAGCATATGGACAAGAAAAAATCGCAGGAAGGTTGAACCCCTCCTGAAAGCATACAGGAAACTCCGGCATTCTCCAGAATACCGGAGTTTTTTTATATTTTTATATTCATGAATTACATCCTTTTCGATCCGCCCGAAACCTGGGAAAACCTTTTACCGCTTACCTTCACGCGTCCGGTGTCGGAGGTCCGGACGGGCATCCTTACGATCCGTGAAAAATGGGAAAAGAAGCTGGACTGCAAGACAAGCTGGATCACTCAACCCTATCTCTCAAAAAAATTCCCCCCTCAGACCGGAGCGGACAACATCCTGATCAACGGAAGCAGTATGCCCGATGATGCCCTGCTTGATTCACTGGCTTCATTATCTTCCGGACAGGCTCTGTACTCGGGGGCCAGATTGCTTGCCGTACGCCTCGGTCATGCCGATTCTGAAAAATTCGATCCGGCCGGGGACGGCTCCTACGAGAAGATCGCGTACAAGCATGATCTATTACATATTGACTACCCCTGGGATATTTTCAAACAAACCGGTGCGTCGCTGGAGGCGGATTTCAAACTGCTTACCATGGGGCGGGATTCGGCCGGAATTCCTTCGAGCAACAGGCTACTGGGATCCAGAAAGGTATTTCTCGAGGAAGGGGCCAGTGTGGAATGCGCCACGCTGAATACCCGTAACGGTCCCATTTACATTGGCAGGGGAGCCGAAATCATGGAGGGGTCACTTGTAAGGGGGCCTTTCGCACTTGGAGAAGGATCCACACTAAAGCTGGGCGTAAAAATTTACGGTCCCACATCAATCGGCCCTCAATGCAAAGTCGGCGGCGAGGTAAATAACTCTGTTTTCTTCGGATACTCGAACAAGGCACATGGTGGTTTCCTGGGCAATTCGGTCATCGGGGAATGGTGCAACATTGGGGCAGATTCCAATAATTCCAACCTCAAGAATAATTATTCCACCGTTAGGGTCTGGAACTACAGGAAGGAAAGCTTCATTTCCAGCGGGCTTATCTTCTGCGGACTTATTATGGCGGACCATTCTAAGTGCGGGATCAATACCATGTTCAATACGGGCACCGTTGTGGGGGTGAACGCAAATGTTTTCGGTTCAGGCTTTCCAAGAAACTTCATACCTTCTTTTTCCTGGGGAGGGGCACATGGATTCAGCACATACCAGTTGAATAAAGCCCTGGAAGTCGCTGCCGAGGTTATGATCAGGCGTGAAGTCCAGTTAAGTGACCTGGATTCCCATATCCTTTCCGAAGTATTCAGGATGACTGAGAAATACAGGATCTGAATTTCATTCTTTGTTTGGCACAGCAATTGACATATTGTATAGCCAGCCTTATTGAAGCGTAAAACTGACAAGTTGACTGATCAGGATAGATATATTTGTATTATGGGAAAGAAATCAGACAAAGAACTCGGAAAAAAAATAATCATCAATACCCCGCTCGACGAGGACAGCGATTTTATACCCCTGATATCGGATGAGGACGAGGCAGTCCTCGACGGGAGTGCCGTACCTGAACTTCTGCCCCTGCTCCCGCTCCGGAACACGGTGCTTTTCCCGGGGGTGGTGATCCCGATCACCGTTGGAAGGGATAAATCCATACGCCTGATCAAGGAGATCTACAAAAAAGACAGGATCATCGGGACCGTAGCCCAGGTTGATGCAAATACGGATGACCCGGATATGGATGATCTTTACCGGGTCGGGACCGTGGCACAGATCATCAGGATCCTGGAAATGCCGGACGATTCCACGTCCATCATCATCCAGGGCAAAAAAAGGTTCCGGATTGAATCCATCGTCTCGAAGGAACCTTATTTCGTAGCCAGTACAAGTGCCCTGTCCGATAAAAAACCTGCCACACGCGACCAGGAATTTGAAGCCATTGTCGGTTCGCTGAAAGACCTCTCCCTCAGGATCATAAAGCTTTCATCCAATATCCCTCCGGAAGCTTCCTTTGCCGTAAAAAACATTGAGAGCTCCAGTTTCCTTATAAATTTCATCTGCTCGAACAGCGATGTGAACCTTCGGGATAAACAAAAGCTGCTTGAAGAAGACAATCTGAAAACCCGCGGCATCCGCTTGCTGGAACATCTTGCCAAAGAGATCCAGATGCTGGAACTGAAGAACGATATCCAATCCAAGGTGAAATCCGACCTCGATCAGCAGCAGCGTGAATTCATGCTTCACCAGCAGATGAAGACCATCCAGGATGAACTGGGTGGGAGCCCCATGGAAAAGGAGGTCAAGGAATTCCGCGAAAAGGCTGCCAAAAAAAAATGGGGCAAGGAGGTCGGCGAAATTTTTGAAAAGCAGCTTGAAAAGCTCCAGAGGATCAATCCTGCCACCGCTGAATATTCCGTCCAGGCCAACTACCTGCAGACCTTGATCGAGCTGCCCTGGAACCATTATACCCAGGATGATTTCAACCTTAAACGGGCTGAAAAGATCCTCGAACGTGATCATTACGGGCTCGACAAGGTAAAGGACCGTATCCTGGAGCACCTGGCGGTGCTGAAACTTAAGGGAGACATGAAATCTCCCATTATCTGCCTTGTCGGTCCACCGGGAGTCGGCAAAACCTCCCTCGGGAAATCCGTTGCAAGTGCCCTGAAGCGCAACTACCTGAGAATGTCGCTTGGTGGGCTCCATGATGAAGCAGAGATCCGGGGGCATCGTAAAACCTATATAGGTGCCATGCCGGGAAGGATCGTACAGAACCTGAAAAAAGCAAAATCCTCCAATCCCGTTTTCGTGCTCGACGAGATCGACAAAGTCGGAAGGGATGTACACGGGGATCCTGCTTCGGCCCTTCTGGAAGTGCTCGATCCGGAGCAGAACAGCACCTTTTACGATAATTTCCTCGAACTGGAGTACGATCTGTCCAGGGTTATGTTCATTGCAACCGCCAATACCACGGCTACCATACATCCTGCATTGCTCGACCGCATGGAAGTGATTGATGTCAGCGGATACATCATCGAAGAGAAAATCGAGATCGCCAGACGACACCTTATCCCCAAACAGCTCGGGAACCATGGCCTGGATAAATCCCAGCTTTCCTTTCCCAGGAAGGTGATCGAATACATGGTTGAGTATTACACCAGGGAATCCGGGGTCCGGCAGCTTGACAAACTTGTTGCCAAGGTGATCCGGGGTGTGGCTAAAAAAATCGCGTTTGAGGAAAATCCCGAACGTGTTCTCACGACAGCCGTACTGAAGAACCTGATCGGTGTACCGAAATACCTGAAAGATAAAACCATCAGCAATGAATATGCCGGAGTGGTTACCGGCCTGGCATGGACAGCCGTCGGCGGCGAGATCCTTTTTGTCGAAACCAGCCTGAGCAAGGGAGAGGGAAAACTTACCCTTACAGGTAACCTGGGCGATGTAATGAAGGAATCGGCTGTTATTGCCCTGGAGTACCTGAAATCGCACAGCGACCTGTTAAAACTCGACCCGGAGGTCTTCAGGAAATGGAACATCCACGTGCATGTTCCGGAAGGCGCCATACCCAAGGACGGGCCATCTGCGGGCATTACCATGGTCACATCCATTGCTTCTGCATTCACCCAGCGTAAAGTAAGAAAGAACATCGCGATGACCGGAGAAATTACACTCAGGGGAAAAGTGCTTCCGGTGGGCGGCATCAAGGAAAAGATCCTGGCGGCCAAGCGGGCAGGCATGAATGAGATCGTCCTTTCAAAGGAAAACCAGAAGGACATCGGGGAGATCAAGGAGCTTTATGTCCGGGGACTGGAATTCCATTATGTGAATAACATCATGGATGTACTCGATCATTCCCTCCTGAAACAGAAGGTTGCCAAGGCAATGAAGATTACCTGACCACGAATTTCCCCCGGTAGGGTTTTTCGCCTTTTAATTCAAAGACATAATAACCGGGATCCAGGTTCTCCCTTTTAAGGAAAACCTCGCCTGAGTTTATGTCACCCACCTCGCGCACGATCTTTCCACTAAGGTTAAATACCCTCAGCAGGTAAGCTTTCCCTTCCGGATTGGAAAACTCTATCCGGGTCATTTCTGTAAAGGGATTCGGGTAGGCCACGATCTCAGTGACTGCCCTGGGTTCCTGCAGAGAGCTGAAAAGTTTCTTATTGTCATCCATGTTCGAGAGGGAATGGTAATAAGGACCGGTACCCGCCTTAACGGTCCCGGTGGGCGCACAGGCCTGCGGAAGGGGTATGGCAATGCGGTAATAGAACGTATCGTAGACCTCTGTATCCGTCCATGAACTGAAAGAGCTGGAGATGGTCTTGACGCTGTCCAGGTTATCCGGACTGCTCCCCCTGTATATAATATAGGATGGGAAATCGAGTCCCTGGTAATGGTTCCAGATCAGGTTGACCTCCCCGGGCTGGGCCCCCTGGTTGATCGTCAGGTGCAGGGTTTCATGGTAGAAACTCCTTCCCGATTCATTCTGGCAGGTATCCACGCAGGAAATCTTGTATTTCACAGATTGTTCGCGTGGATCCGCTTCCGGGTCCTCGAACACGCTGAGCTGGCCGGCCGGAATATTGCCGATGAATTCGAAGGAATCCTTCACGGCCATTTCCCGGTAAATATTATACGAAGCCGTCCCGACACCCGGGGTCTTTTCCCAGATGATGATGTTACGCTGCAGGGTATCCACGCTGACCGCGCAGACTTTCTCCTCCTCGAAGACCTTCTGGGCATTCACCCGGATCGTATCGTAATAAAAACAGTGGTTGTCGCCCTCCACCGCCACCTCGACAGTGTCTGCATCATAGAGCCTGTAGGTGTCGGTATTCGATCCGTCCGGCCATACATAGCTGAGTCTGTCCTCCTCGGCCGTCAGGGCCAGGCTGTCACCGTAACAAAAGATAAGACTTGGTTTGTCAGCGATGATCACAGCGGTTTCCTGGACTTCCGGCCGGTAAAGGTAACCGGTACCGATATAGCCGTTTGGAGAGATAATATATTTAAACCCGAACCAGAGATGGTTGTCAGGGTCAAAGGCGATTGGATCGGCGAGTTGCGCAGGCAGGGCACTATTCGTACTGGAGAAGGGCACAAACCGGCTGCCCGACCTTATCAGCAGGCCCTGCCCGGAGGATGCCCAGATCGCACCGCCCGCTCCGACCGCGATATCCCGCAGGGTGTTCCCGGAGGCGGCATGCACCACCCTGACCAGGGCTCCGTTGTAAATGACCATGCTGTCCCCGCTGGCCAGCATTACCCTGCCCCATGTGTCCGCAGCAACGGCGACCACAGATTTCACGTAACTGTTTGGCGCCCAGGTTCCGTTCTTATAGACCACTGTCCCTGGACTGTTTCCCAGTCCCACCCAGACCGAGCTGTCGGCAGCTATTTCAATGTCATTTACAGGTGAATTGCTCCACTCCTTATGCTGGGTGAAAACCGATCCATCCAGTGAAGCCACCTTCCCTGAATAAAAACCGATCCATTTGACATTGTTTGAATCAACCGCTACCGCCGTGACGTTTGCCTCCGGCAAGCCGTTCGCGGTCTTGATCATTCTCCCTTCGAGGGTCGAAGCATGGATCACTGCGAGTCCGGCACTGGTGCCTATCCAGGCGGAGTCCGTCCGGTCAAAAGCGATGTCTGAAACATGCACCGAGGGCAGCAGGCTGTAATGAACCTCATCCCATGCAGAACCGTTGAACCGCCCGACCGGTGAATGATAATTGAACAGTATGCCGGCCCCCACATCCATCCCGAACCAGATGTTCCCGTCCGGGTCCGTATCAAGGAAATCAAACCCGTAATAAAGGTCCTCCAGACCAAAATCATCACCCTGGTAAAGGGTCACGCAGACCTGGGAGGGAAGGAATACCGGAATAAGGAGCGCGAAGGAAAGAATGGCTAACTTTTTCATGAATGCCGGGATTGGTGAATAATTCGTTTTACGGAGCAATGATCCTGTTTTGCATATAAAAATACGCTTTATAGCCGATTTTACCGATAAAATAGGTCCGTTCACCGAAAATTCCTACGTTAGTCCGGCAAGCAGGCTTATTTTTGACTCGGATATTAACAGTAATAATTAAAAATCATGAAAATGGGTGCTGGAGTTTTTTGGGGAGCATTGCTGATCGTAATCGGACTTGCTCTCATAATAAGGTTTGTCTTTAATGTTGATTTCCCCGTATTCAAGGTCATCTTTGCCCTTTTCTTTATCTACATCGGACTGAGGATCCTGTTCGGCAGCTTTGGCCTGTTCAGGATTGAGACCGGGCCGAACGATGTGCTTTTCAATGAACGGGAATTCTACCAGCCCGAACATGACAAAGAGTACAATATCGTTTTCGGAAAGGGTAATTTTGATTTTACCAGGGTTGACCTGAGCCAGGGTAATGTGAACGTAAAGATCGGAACTGTATTCGGGGCCTCAGAGATAAGAATTGACGGGGATATGCCGGTCAAGATCATGGCAGATGCTGTATTTTCGGGAGCAGAGCTGCCGGACGGGAACACCGCGGTATTCGGTTCCTCCTCTTATCAGAGCGATTCCTTCAACCCGGATTCAAACCACCTGAAAATAAAGCTTGATGTAGTTTTCGGCGGGGTCCATGTGAAGCGGCAATAAGCCATTGCCAGACAAGGGTTTAGTATCCAAAATATATTAATCTGCGGTTATACGCGGGTGCATCTGCAGAGGTGCCCGCCGATCTCCGCAGATTTTGTTTTGGCTGTTTTTCTTATTTTTATTCCATATTCTCTTTCTATATGGCCCGAACCCTGGTAAATCACAAAGCCAATTTCGGCACCATGCCGATTTTCCTGACCGCGATCTCAACCATTCTGGGTGCGATCCTGTTCCTGCGCTTCGGATATGCTGTTGGACATACAGGGTTCATAGGGGCCATCGGCATCATTGCGCTTGGACACCTGGTAACCATTCCCACGGCACTTGCCGTTGCGGAGATCGCGACCAACCAGAAAGTGCTGGGCGGCGGGGCCTATTTCATCATTTCGAGATCATTCGGCCTTAACATCGGTGCGGCCATCGGGATCACCCTGTACCTTTCCCAGGCCATTTCCGTTGCGTTCTACATAATTGCTTTCGGCGAAGCCTTTGAGCCCGTGATCAGCTGGTTGTCCGACAGGTACAATATCCTGATCCCGGACAACCGGTTCATTACCATCCCGACGACCCTTATTCTTGCCCTGATCATTCTTACCCGGGGTGCAAACCTGGGCATGAAGTTCCTTTACCTTGTGGTAGCCCTTCTGTTTACGTCCATCCTGATGTTCCTCGCCGGGAAATCCACCGATCCTGAGATCGGGTTTACACTGAACAACCGGATCTCAGGGGCCGATCCCTTCTTTTATGTGTTTACCATCATCTTTCCTGCTTTTACGGGGTTGGCTGCGGGACTCGGACTTTCCGGTGATCTGCGGAATCCATCGAAATCCATCCCCAACGGTACCCTCTGGGCCACTCTTGCAGGCATGGTTATCTATCTCATAGTGGCTTACAAACTTTGCATCTCCGCAAGTCCGGAGGACCTGGCCGGCGACCAGCTGATCATGCAGCGGATAGCCGTCTGGGGACCCATCATTCCCATCGGGCTGGCAGCGGCAACCCTTTCATCCGCCCTCGGATCCGTTATGGTGGCACCACGGACCCTGCAGGCCATCGGCCTGGATAACATCTTCCCGACAAAATTTATCAATGACTGGTTCGCCAAAGGCAGACCCATCTCAAACGAGCCCTTTAACAGTTCCCTGATCACCATCCTGATCGCGTTCGCATTTGTGATCGTCGGTGAGCTTGATTTCGTGGCCAAAGCCATATCCATGTTTTTCATGGTCACCTACGGGGCCATCTGTACCATTTCACTCCTGGAGCATTTTGCCGCGGATCCCTCTTACCGCCCGACCTTCCGGTCCAAATGGTACATTTCCCTGGTCGGAATGGTTTTTTCCATATGGCTCATGTTTAAAATGAACGGGCTCTACGCGGTCATATCCCTGGTGATCATGGGCATGATCTACTACTCGGTCACCACTTACAGCAAGGAAAAGAAAGGCCTGGGAAAACTGTTCCGGGGAGTGGTTTTCCAGCTCAGCCGCCAGCTGCAGATCTTTGCCCAACGGGCCGATAAGGAGGACCCGGAAAAGTACTGGCGTCCCTTTGTGATCTGTATTTCCCAGGACACCTTTGTCAGGCGTTCAGCATTTGATGTTTTGCGCTGGCTTTCACTTAATTACGGCTTTGGTACATACATTCATTATATTGAAGGCTACCTATCGAAGGCAACCAACCAGAAATCCAACGAGATCCTGAACAAACTCATCAACCTGGCGGCCGGTAGCCGGAACCGGGTCTACCTCGATACCATCATAAGCCCATCCTATACCTCTGCCATCGCCCAGGTCATACAGCTCAGCGGCATCTCCGGCAAGGGGAACAACATGATCCTTTTTGAGTTTTCCAGGACCGATCCGGAGGCTCTGACCGAGATAATCAAGAACCATCGCCTTCTGGAGACAACTAATTTTGATATCTGCGTACTGAATACCAGTTACAATAGCTTCGGTTATAAAAAGGATATCCACATATGGATTTCCATTATGGATTATGAAAATGCCAACCTTATGATATTGCTGGGGTATATCATTCTCGGGCATCCGGAGTGGAGAAAGGGCCAGATCAAGATCTTTGCGATGCATACCCCGGACGAGATGGACCGGAAGCGAATGGACCTGCTGGATCTCATAAAATCCGGGCGCCTGCCCATATCGCCGAG
>CAZVLG010000250.1:0-1599 GCA_964627835.1 uncultured Bacteroides sp. | reverse complement strand
ACCTACGATCTGCCGGAGGACAGGATTGCAAAATACCCGCTGCCGTCCCGGGATAGTTCCAAACTTTTAGTCTATAAAAGGGGCAAGGTCTCCCACAGGGTTTTCAGGGATCTGCCGGATCTCATTGAGCCAGAAACGCTGCTGGTGTTCAATAATACAAGGGTGGTTCAGGCCCGCCTTAAGTTTGAGAAAAAGACGGGATCAAAGATCGAGATCTTCTGCCTCGAGCCCTATGATCCCGGGGATTACAATCTTGCTTTTCAGGCTGGCACAGGGCCTGTATGGAAATGTCTTGTCGGGAACGCTAAAAAATGGAAGGACGGGGCAGTTCAGATGGAATTGTCGATGGGAGGAAAGCCGCTCAGCCTGCGGGCTGAAAAAACTGGCCGCGACAAAGACGCTTTCCTGATACGTTTTCACTGGGAACCTGGAGAGATCCGGTTCGGAGAAATCCTGGAAGAGGCAGGAAAAACCCCTATCCCGCCCTACCTGAAAAGGGAAGCCGAATCCGGGGATAAGATAACATACCAGACCGTTTATTCAAGAATTGAAGGTTCTGTCGCAGCACCAACGGCTGGCCTTCATTTTACGGAATCCCTGCTTTCAGAAATAAAGGCCAGGAAGATCCCGGCACTGGAGCTGACACTGCATGTCGGAGCCGGTACCTTCCAGCCTGTGATCAATAAGGACCTGGGCGATCATCCCATGCATGCCGAATATTTCCATGTTAGCCGCTCCAGCCTTGAGTCCATCATCAACCATAAGGGAGGCATTATGGCCATCGGCACAACAAGCTGCCGGGTACTGGAGTCAATGCACTGGCTGGGGAACCGGCTTGCTCAAAAAGATCCTCCAAACGGTTTGGCTTTGTTTCTCGACCAGTGGGATGCATACGCCCTGCCGGATCTCGATAAGCAGAAAAGCCTGGAGGCCCTGCTGCATCATATGGACAGGCTTCAGGTCGATACCCTGGAGGGAATGACCCGCCTTATGATTGTGCCGGGGTACAGATTCAGGATAGTCGACTCCCTGCTAACTAACTACCACCAGCCAAGGAGTACGCTGCTTTTGCTGGTTGCTGCCTTTATCGGGGAGGATTGGCGAAGGGTGTATGAATATGCTCTTAAGAATGATTTCCGCTTTCTGAGCTACGGCGACAGTTCATTGTTAATTCCCTGATCCCGGCTGTCCGGACAGGTTGGGGGCAATCGTCCTGGTCACACCGGTGGATACCAATCTGGTGGGAGCCCGGAAGTGTATCCCTACTCCTTCAGAACAACCTTGTCGACAATTTCCAGTGTATCCGGATTGATCACTTCCATGGAGACCTTCTTACCTTCAACTTTTATGAGTACCAATGCATTGCGGGTGGTGAATCCCTGAACATGTTCGGACCAGGGAGTCTCTTCCTGGGCATAATAAGGAGCCCCCGCGGCCCCATTGTTGATCTGCCATATCGCCCTGTTCAGTGTGATTTTTTCAGGGAAGTAAGGTTCCGGGTACATTACCATTTCATCGGTGATCTTCATCCGGTTATAATTATGCTCATCCCCGGTAAGCATGGCAAGGACCTTGCTGCTTCGGTTGACCAAAAGATCG
>CAZVLG010000249.1:0-3766 GCA_964627835.1 uncultured Bacteroides sp. | reverse complement strand
AAACAGGAAGCGCAGGCCCTCCACCGCTCCCGGCAGGGTGATGGACCGGATACTGAGAACGATAAGGATCAGCAGGAGCACCGGCATGAGTATCTTGGCGTATCTTTCGATTCCCTTCTTGATGCCGGATATGACGATCGAGGCGGTCAAAACCATAAATACAAGGAACCAGATGAGGGGCCTCCAGGACCCCGAACGAAATGCCGTGAACATTTCACCCAGTTCTTCGGGACCCTTGCCGGCGAATCCGTTAATGATGCTCTGGTACAGGTATTCAAGGGTCCATCCTGCGACCGCGGCATAGAAAGACAGGATCATAAATGCAGCTCCCACTCCCATGATCCCGATCAGGAACCAGGGCTTCCCGGGCGCCAGTTTAAGGAATGCACCGACGGGGTTCCTCTGGGTGCCCCTGCCGATGACAAATTCCGAAAGCATGACCGGGATGCCGATGGCCAGGACAAAGCCCAGGTAAAGGAACAGGAAGGCGCCTCCCCCGTTCTCGCCCACGATGTAAGGGAACCTCCAGATATTACCCAGGCCGATCGCGGAGCCTGCAGCCGCGGCAATGATGCCGAATTTGCTGGTAAAACTGTCACGCCCTGAGGGAGGGATGCCTGCCATGGTATATTATAATATTATATATGAACCGCAAAGATCACCACACTTAATGGCAAACTTTGCGGCATATCGTGCTCAAAGCGAAATTAATTTCTGTCCACGCAGTTCAAATCCTCAAAAGCCACCCTGAGCCTATCGGCCATGGATTTCTCTCCTGCCCGGAGCCAGGCCCTCGGATCGTATATTTTCTTGTTGGGCTTGTCATCCCCTTCGGGATTCCCGATCTGACCCTGCAGGTAATCCCGTTTCTCCTTCTCGTATTTCCTCACTCCATCCCAGTAGGCCCACTGGGTGTCTGTATCAATGTTCATCTTGATCACTCCATAGCCGATGGCTTCCCGTATTTCTTCACGGCTGGAGCCGGAACCTCCATGGAATACGAAATTGACCGGCTTGGCCCCTGTCCCCAGCTTTTCCTGTATATAGACCTGGGAATTATGCAGGATCTTCGGTGTCAGCTTAACATTGCCGGGTTTGTATACGCCGTGTACGTTGCCGAAGGAGGCCGCGATGGTAAAGGCATTGCTCACCTTGCTCAGCTCTTCATAGGCAAAGGCCACTTCTTCGGGCTGTGTATAGAGCCTTGAACTGTCGACACCGGAGTGGTCCACCCCGTCTTCCTCTCCCCCGGTCACCCCGAGTTCGATCTCCAGGGTCATGCCCATCTTGCTCATGCGCTCGAGGTAGCGCTTGCAGGTCTCGATATTCTCCTTTATCGGCTCTACGGAAAGGTCAATCATATGGGAGCTGAACAAAGGCTTCCCCCATGTTTTAAAGTGCCGTTCACCGGCATCCAGGAGGCCATCGATCCAGGGAAGCAGTTTCCTGGCGGCGTGGTCGGTATGCATCAGGACAGCCACACCGTACATCCCGGCCAGGTGATGCACATGCTTTGCCCCGATCACGGCCCCGGCGATGGCTGCCTTCTCCCCATCGTTCGGCAGGCTTTTCCCGGCCCAGAAAATAGCCCCCCCGTTTGAAAACTGGATGATAACAGGTGAATTGACCGCCCGGGCAGCCTCCATGACGGCATTGACCGTATTGGTGCCCACCACGTTAACGGCCGGCAGGGCAAACTGGTTCTCCTTTGCCACCTTGAATAGCTTCTGGACATCCTCGCCAAGAACAACTCCTGGTTTTATTACATCGAAAATTTTTGCTGACATATGTGTGTGTTTTAAATATAATTCCGCAAAAATAGAAGTTTCAGGAATAGAATGAAACGAACCGCAGAATAATTTTAGCCTGATTTCCTGAGATGGGCGTCTTCAGGAATCACACAGATGCGCTGTGAGCCTCCATTTAGAAAGGATACCCGATCGCCAGGTTAAAAACAGGCGCCCGCAGGGATTCATTCAGGAATACCCATCGTTTTCCTTCGGGAGCGGCAGGGTCCCTGAACTGAAAACCGAAATCGGTCCGGAAAATAAAAAAGGAAAAATCCATTCTCAGTCCGAATCCGGGTCCCACAGCGATCTCCTTGTAAAAGGAACTCCATGAAAAATTAGCCCCGACTTTTTCTGAATCCGGATTCACCGACCAGATGTTCCCGGCATCTATAAAGAGAGCGCCTTCAAGTACCCAGAAAAGTTTGAAACGGTATTCGATGTTTGCTTCCAGTTTGATATCAGCAGTCTTATTCGGAAACTTGGTAAGTCCCGCTCCCCGGTAAGAGCCCGGTCCCAGGTTACGCACATGCCAGGCCCGGACCCCGTTGGCGCCCCCGGAAAAATACTGTTTCTCGAAGGGTATGGCAACGGAGTTCCCGTAGGGATAGGCAATCCCGGCAAAGATCCGGTAAACCATGCTTGTTTTGTCGTTCATGATAAAATACCAGCGGAATTCCACATCCCCTTTGACATACTGTGCGAATTCATTCCCCAGCATCCGGTACCTGCCCAGGGAGTCCTGGGGCTGATTGGTCAGCCCCGCCAGTGACGCAAGAACCAGCCCGGTTGACTCCAGGTTGCTTCGAAAGAACAGAAAGTCGGAAGTTTTTTTCAGTTTCTGGTTGCTGAAGATCATGCTGTAATTCGTGCCCAGGATCAGGCGGTCCTCGTAGCTGTACTGGAGGTAGGTATCCTTGATGCTGTCTATAAATGCCTGGCTGGCATCGATCATGTTGACAAAGTTCAGCTGGATGGGATTCACGATATGGGTAACCAGCTCATTCCCGCTCCAGTTGTAACCGAAGGTGGTTTGCATGATCGACCGGGTGTATTCGGGCCGGCGCTGGTAATTATAGGAAGCCGAGATATTGGTCTTGGGGTCATATTTGCGGATGAAATCCTCTGTCTTAAATGGCAGCAGGAACTGAGGAAGGCTGAGGCGTGCTTCGGTTCCCAGCTCGATCATGTTGCCGAATCCCCTTTCGTCGGATTTCTTGATGGTCTCGATGGCGCCGGAGACCCTTGCGGAGAAGTTCTCGGCCCCCCCGAAAAGGTTCCGGTGCAGATAGTTCACATTCCCCCCGACGCCGATGTTCCCGCTTGAATTGGTCCCTTCCAGTTCAATGGTGTAGGACTGTTTTGTTGTGGGACTCAATTGTATATGACATACCAGGGGGTAGTATTCACGCCGCATGTTGTCGTAAGGGACCTTTTCCTCGAAAACAATGTTCACCGTCCTGTAAATGCGGAGGGAGGACAGGTGCTTGTGTGACTGCTTTACCTTTTCCTGGTTGTACAGTTCCCCTGGCAGGATAAAGACCGATTGTGAAACAACATTCTGGTTTGCCCTCAGTTTTCCCTCATGGAGAAAAATAAAATCATTGAACTCATCACGGCTCAGTCCCTCGATATATCCCTGGTAATCCTCGATGGCACGCTTGGGATCGAAACCGGTGTAGATATAGACCTCCTCAACACGGTATTTGCGGTGGGGCACTTTCAGGTAATATCCGTCCTCGGAGGTGAGGATGAACTCCTTAACACCAAGGGTCAGATCCACCTGGTGATCCCCGACAGCCGTGTCAACACGGTAAAAAACATACTCCCTGCTGAAATTGAAGTAGCCCCTGTTCCTGAAAACTGTCTCAATCCTGGCACGTTCCGACTGCATCCGGTCAACATCGAAATTGTCGCCTTTTTTAATAAGGGTGTTGACCGTGTCGGGATAGAAAACCGACTGGATGCTTGTATCTTCC
>CAZVLG010000248.1:0-6043 GCA_964627835.1 uncultured Bacteroides sp. | reverse complement strand
GAAGGTTCCTTTGATGTAATCCTGCTGGACATGAATTTCAGTGCGGGTTCCACCAGCGGTAAGGAAGGTCTTAAATGGCTCCGGGAAATAATGAAGTCAGAACCCTGCGCAAATGTGGTGATGATGACGGCATACGGAGACATTGACCTGGCTGTTAAGGCCATGCAGGATGGCGCATCGGATTTTATCGTTAAACCCTGGGACAACCAGAAACTACTTGCCACCATCATTAATGCATACCGCCTCCACCGGTCCAGCAAAGAAATTCAGGAACTCCGCAAGAAACAGGAACTGTTGCATCATGACATGGACCAGGAATTTTCGGAGATCATCGGCCGTTCCGGCCGTATGAAGCAGGTTATGGAAACGGTGAACAAGGTGGCAAAAACAGATGCCAATGTCCTCATCCTGGGAGAAAACGGAACCGGAAAAGAGTTGATTGCCAGGGCTTTGCACAGAAAATCCAATCGCGCTGAAGAGATTTTTGTCTCGGTCGACCTTGGAGCCATCCCCGAGACCCTGTTTGAGAGCGAGTTATTCGGCCATGTGAAAGGCGCCTTTACCGATGCAAGGGAAGACCGCAGCGGCCGGTTTGAAGTGGCCGGTGGAGGAACCCTTTTCCTTGACGAGATCGGCAATCTTTCCCTGCCGCTGCAGGCAAAGCTCTTGTCCGCCATACAGAACCGGGTCATTACCCGGGTCGGTGCCAGCCGTGAAACCCCCATTGACATCCGCCTTATCTCCGCCACCAATATGCCCCTCTACCAGATGGTGCAGGAGAAAGGCTTCAGGGAGGATCTGCTTTACCGGATCAATACGGTTGAAATAAAGATCCCACCCTTGCGTGAAAGAAAGGAGGACATCCCCCTGCTGAGTGAACATTTCGCAAGCCTGTATGCCAGAAAATATAAGAAGGAAGGCCTGAGCATTCAACCGGAGGCCTACCAGAAGCTTGCAGATTATTCCTGGCCCGGAAATATCCGGGAACTTCAGCATATCATTGAAAGAGCCGTCATCCTGAGTGAATCAAGGACACTAAAATCATCGGATTTTCTGATTACCCGCCAGGCCGTCAGTATTTCCGGTCCGGCCGGGTACAGGATGGAGGAAGTTGAGAAGGAGACCATCCTCCAGGCACTCGAAAAATATCGTTACAATATCAGCAAGGCTTCCGAAGAACTGGGCATGGCCCGAACCACCCTGTACCGCAAAATGGACAAATATGGTATTTCGTAGCCACCGCTTCCGGATACTGGCCAGGGTTCTCCTGATCGCCCTTTTCCTGGGCACGATGTTCTATGCCATGAACCAGGATAAGTGGTACGTGGCCACCGCCGTATCCGCTCTCCTGGTGATCCTGCTGCTGGTCGAGCTGTTCCGGTTTATTGACCGTTCGAACCTCGAATTTGTGAACCTCCTTCAATCACTTAAATACCAGGATTTCACCAGATCATACAGGCGAAAATACACCGAGAAATCATTCCGTGAACTGGAAGAGACATTCAACGAGATCCTCGCCATTTACCGTGAGGCAAAAATGGATCAGGCCGCACAGTACCAGTACCTTCAGATGGTCCTGGAGCACATTCAGATCGCCCTGGTATGCTTTGATGAAGCCGGGGATGTAATCCTCTTTAACCGGGCAGCAGCAAGGCTCTTCAAACGAACCGGAATCACAAAATTGGAGCCCCTTAAATCAGAGTATCCTGAATTGTACCGTGGAATGGTTGACCTGGAGGCCGGTCAACGGGAACTGATCCGGATCAATGCAGAGGATGAGGTCCTCAGGCTGGCCGTAACTGCAACCGGTCTGCGCATAAGGGAGAAAAATTACAAGCTTGTCTCGCTGCAGGATATCCGTCAGGAACTGGAAGAACAGGAACTGGATTCCTGGCAGAAACTGATCCGGGTCCTGACCCATGAGATCATGAACTCGGTCACCCCCGTATCCTCACTGAGCGAGGCCATCAATGAAATGCTCGTAGATGAGCAGGGCAGGCGCCTGCCTCCCTCTGAATTAGACCCGGATGACCTGGAAGACATGTATTCAAGCCTGGCAACCATTGAAGAGCGGAGCAAAGGGCTCCTTAAATTCGTCAGCGATTATAAAAACCTTAACAGGCTGCCGAAGCCTTCATTTGAATCCCTTTCCATCAATGTGCTCCTCGGATCGATGGAAAAGTTGTTTGCCAGGGATATGGAGCAGGCGGGCATTGATTTTCATGTGAACAAAGTATCGGACGAGCAGCGCATATGGGCCGACTCCCAGATGATACAGCAGGTGCTGATCAATCTCATCAACAATGCCATGGAGGCCGTGGAGAACAGAAAGACTAAGAACATCCGTCTGGGAGCAGAATCACAGGGAGAAAGGACCACTATTAAGGTAAGGGATAATGGAAAGGGGATTGACCCTGAAGATGCGGATAAGGTCTTTATACCTTTTTTTACCACCCGGAAAAAAGGATCCGGCATCGGGCTCAGCCTGTCACGTCAGATCATGAGGATCCACAAGGGATCGATTTATTTCCATTCAAACAAGAAAGGAACGACCTTTACGCTTGAATTTTGAAGTTGATCGGGGAGGCTCGCTGCCGGTGGCCCGGTTATGCAGGGAAGTTTTATTCCGTTTCGATGAAATTAATTTCCAGGTCAAGGATACTGGCATAATATTCACCCCGCTCCAGGATATCGTCGTCCCCTTCCTCGTAATACCAGTTTACCTTCAGTTCTTTTCCGTTATGGATCAGTTCGCTGAGTTCACGAAGGATCTGCATGACGAATTTGGCGGATCCACTGTTGAAATATTCCAGTTCTATATCAATGGTAGTGCTGTCCTGGGGGGAAGCCACATACTCCAGTACCCAGTTCAGAATGCCATCAAAGAACTTGGATGCATCCTCGGGTATGGAGCGTCCGCCGAGCCGGATCTTGCCCGCCGGATCCAGGACGACCAGGGGGGTTTTTCTTGTGCTCTCTAAAGTTAAGGTCTCCATTGCGTGTTATCGGATTCTAAATATAACACTTTTTCAAAAATATTAAAAGGTTCCATGGGCTCTATACCGGAAGCCTTGCCTGTGGCGTAATGTCAAGGGTAGCAAATTCACCGGCCAGGAATCTGTAGTAACCCGTGATGGCAATCATTGCGGCATTATCGGTGGTCAGGCGAACCTCCGGGATGTAAACCTTCCAGCCATGCATTTCTGCCAGCTCCCGGATTTTCCGCCTCAGCCCGGAATTGGCAGATACACCTCCGGCCAGTGCAATCTCCCGAATGCCGGTCTGCCGGTATGCCATCTCCAGTTTCTCTGTCAGGATTTCAACGATGGTCCTCTGAACGGATGCGCAGAGATCGTCCCTGTGCCTGGATACGAAATCCTTATCCTCCTTCAGCTGATCGCGCAGGAAATAGAGGAATGAGGTCTTGAGTCCGCTGAAACTGTAATCCAGTCCCCCGATCCTGGGTTTGCTGAAACGGAATGCTTCCGGATTGCCATCCGCTGCATACCGGTCAACCATGGGTCCCCCGGGATAAGGAAGTCCCATCACCTTGGCACATTTATCAAATGCTTCACCGGCGGCATCGTCAATGGTTTTTCCAATGATCTCCATTTTATCATGGCTGCTTACAATAAGCAACTGGGTATGCCCGCCCGAGACCAGCAGGCTCAGAAAAGGAAAGGCTGGCGTTTCGGCTGCGACTTTGCCCTGATTCAGGAAATGGACCATGATATGCGCCTGCAGGTGGTTTACCTCGACAAGGGGTATGTCAAGTGCCAGGGCCAATCCTTTTGCGAAGGAAGTTCCCACAAGGAGCGAACCCAGCAGTCCGGGTCCCCTCGTAAAAGCCACTGCAGACAATTCATCCAGCCCAACACCCGCTTCCTTTAAGGCCCGGTCCACCACAGGTACAATGTTCTGCTGATGGGCCCTGGAGGCCAGCTCGGGTACAACTCCCCCGTATTTCCGGTGGACTTCCTGATCAGCGATGACGTTCGAAAGCAATTGGCCATCCCGGACGACAGCCGCTGCGGTATCATCGCAGGAAGATTCAATTCCAAGCAGGTTAACAGGCATCTTAATGATAAGAAAATGAGACTATTTTAACTATTTTTGTATTTATTTGCGTTTATCAATCAGGGTAAGCAGGTTTTTGCCGCTTCTTCCTGAGCCGCTTGCATTAACGGATCGAAATTATAAAAAAAGTAATTAAAATATTGATCATCATCGCCGTGGGATTTTTCGCCATCCCGGCCACGGCTTTTATCATACTGCAAAACAGGCAGATACAGACTTACCTGGCAAAACGTGTAGCCTCCGTTGTTTCAGAAAACCTCCAGGCGGAATTCTCAATACAATCGGTTGACATGATCTTCTTCAACCGCGTAGTCATGAAGGAGGTCCTTCTCAGGGACCAGCATCGCGATACCCTGCTTTATTCCCCCACCCTGGTGGCTACCCTGAAAAGATTCAATCCCTCCAAAAAGAAAATAATCCTCAGCCGGCTGAAATTTGCAGATGCCACCATTCGGATCTCCATCGACACAGCCAAGGTGCACAACCTTAAATTTATCGTTAACGTCCTGAGGAAACCTCCCGATTCAACCCAAACAGAAAAATGGAAAGTCAGCTTTGAGGCCATTGACCTGAAGAATTCAAGGTTCCTGCTGGAGAACCATTACAGCCCGATGAAAGTGGACTATGGGATAAACTTCAGCGATCTTGACATCGGGAATATGGAGCTGAAAATCCAGGAATTCCGCATCGCTGATGATACCGTCCGGTTTCACATAAACCATCTTTCTTTCCGGGAAAAGAGCGGATTCCTCATGGATCACCTGGAAGCGGATGTAAACATTAACAGGGAGTTCTTCTTTTGGAGGGATGTCCGGTTTACTACCCCTAACTCGGATGTGGCGGCCGGGAATATTGATTTCCGGTTCCGCCAGTGGAAAGATTTCGGGAACCAGGGTTTCCCGACGAAAGTCAGGCTCAGGTTCAGCTTCGAACCATCGGTACTTTACTTCCAGGACCTTGCCTATTTCAGCAAGGTGTTCCGGGATATTGACAACTCCGTGCGTATGTCCGGCAACCTCAGGGGCAGGATCAGCTCCTTCAAAGGGAACGGGATCGTTCTGGAATACGGAGAAAACAGTCATTTCTCCGGAAACTTCGACCTGGTCGGACTGCCGGATTTCCAGGAAACCTATATGTTTTTCGATATCGATGACCTGACCACCAGTGTTGCCGACATCGAATCCATACAAAAGCCCGGTGCAGAAGGTGAGACCGTAGATCTCTCTGAAAACCTCAGCCAGCTTGGAAATATCAGCTACCGCGGCAAATACGCCGGATTCTACAATGATTTTGTGACCTACGGTTCTTTCACTACCGATATGGGGAACATCAGCTCTGACCTTTCCATTCGGCCTGATGAGGATGACAATGTGCATTTCAGGGGAGATATCAGCATGGAGGGATTCGATCTGGGTCGCCTTACCGATATGGAACATCTGGCAGGAAAAATGAGCATGAAAGGCAAGGTCGAGGGGATCAGTTATAATGGCGGGGGACTCAGTGCCAAAATGGACGGCAACATATATCTTCTCGAATTAAACGGCTACCCGTACCAGAACATATACCTCGCAGGTGACCTGTCGAACCGGAAATTCGATGGATCTTTTTCCATTGCCGATCCAAACCTGAAAATGGAATTCTTCGGTAAGGTCGATTTCACGGATACCCTTCCGGTTTTTGATTTTACCGCCAATGTTGACAAAGCCATGCTGTATCCCCTTAATATTGTGACCTCCGACCCGAGCTATACCCTCTCCTGTTATCTGAGGGCTAATTTTATAGGGGCCAATCTCAACGATTACGACGGGGAAATAAAACTTGTGAATTCGCTTTTCCAGAAACAGGACAAGCAGATACAGATCTATGACTTTAACCTTCTGGCCCGCCACCGTCCCGATACCAACAGGATGAGCCTTCATTCGGACCTTGTCGATGCAGAGATCATCGGGAATTATGAATTCGAGGA
>CAZVLG010000247.1:0-19533 GCA_964627835.1 uncultured Bacteroides sp. | reverse complement strand
CAAGTTCAAGAAAATAACGATCTGTTACTGGAGTATTATTATTGACAACTTTCAGCAATTCCTCAATGCGCTCCATCATTGCTTCATATTGCAATTCATTTTCTATTTCAGCCATATTCCCTATATATTTATACAGTCTGTTTTAGCATAATCTGAATGAGTGCCTATGTATCTGATATAAGCACGGTGAGCTTTAAAATTAATCATGGCAACCAACCGATATTTATTGCCTGCTATATTGAATACGTACCGATCATTACCAATATAATCTACACTCGAAAATTTTCTTTTCAATTCGTTCAGGTTCGTGTATCTCCCTTTCTTCATCCATTTATACCATCGCCCAAGTTTGATGCTGGAGTCAGGATGATCTTTAATAAATTCTCTTATACTCTTGTAAGATACCACATGCATTCGAAATGGTATTACAAATTACAAAATAATATTCTAAAAAACAAAATTTCTTAACATCCACACCCACACCCACACCCAAACTCATGCCTTCATCCCCCATCCTTTCCGGTCCAGGCTCCGGTAATTGATCGCCTCTGCCAGGTGATGGTTCCGCACAGCCACCGAACCGTCCAGGTCGGCTATCGTCCGAGCGACCTTCAGGATCCGGTCGTATGCCCGGGCCGACAGGTCCAGCCTCTCCATGGCGTTTTTCAGCAGTGCGGCCCCGGTAGCATCGGGCCGGCAGTGGAGGGCCATCAACGATGGACTGACCTGGGCGTTGCAGTGGATGTCGGGATGGTCCCTGAACCTTTCCTGCTGGACCTGCCGGGCACGGATCACGCGTTCACGGATCGAACGGCTTGATTCGCACGCTGAATCATCGGGCAAGCGGGCAAGGTCCTGGAACGGTACCGGTGTGACCTCAATATGGATGTCGATGCGGTCGAGCAGGGGACCAGAAATCCGAGACAAATACCTTTGCACATCCCCCGGGGGACATTCGCATTCCCGTTCCGGGTGGTTGTAGTACCCGCAGGGACAAGGATTCATGCTGGCAACCAGCATGAAGCTGGCCGGGTATTCGATCGTAAAGTTGGCCCGGGATATCGTCATCATCCGGCCTTCCATTGGCTGGCGCAGTACCTCCAGCACATGCCGCTTGAACTCGGGCAGTTCATCCATGAACAGCACCCCGTTATGGGCCAGGGAGATCTCCCCGGGCTGGGGGTAGGCGCCTCCCCCGACCATGGCGATATCGGAAATGGTATGGTGGGGGTCCCGGAAAGGCCTCCGTGTTACCAGGGAGCCATTCCGGCCAAGTTTTCCCACGACAGAATGGATCTTGGTGGTCTCGATCGATTCTTCGATAGACAAGGGAGGCAGAATGGTTGGCAGGCGTTTGGCAAGCATGGTCTTCCCGGACCCGGGAGGCCCGATCATCAGGAGGTTATGTCCACCGGCAGCTGCGATCTCGAGGGCCCGTTTTACTTTGACCTGTCCCCTGACCTCCGAAAAATCCAGACCATAACTATCCGGTTCCGGGATCCTCTCATTCATGAACTCAACCCGGACCGGTGCGGGCCGGTGTTCCCCGCGGAGAAAGGATACCACCCCGGCGATATCATCCATTCCGAAAACCTCGAGTCCCCCGATCACCCCCGCTTCCCTGGCATTGTCCCGGGGCAGGATAATCCCACTGAATCCATCCTCCCGGGCATGCAGGGCCATGGGAAGCACGCCCCTGATACGCTGCAGTTTGCCGTCCAGGGAAAGCTCTCCCATGATGATGTAATCCGGCAGTCTCTCCTCCGGGATCATGCCGGATGCCGCCAGTATGCCGATGGCCAGGGGCAGGTCATAGGCCGATCCCTCTTTGCGGATGTCCGCCGGCGCCATGTTGATGACCACCCGTTTCTTTGCCACTTCAAGGCCGCTGGCCCGCAGTGCCGATTCAATGCGCCGCTGGCTTTCCCTGACCGCGGAATCCGGCAGACCCACCAGGAAAAAATTAATGCCCGGGGAAATATCCACCTCGACGGTTACCGTACTTGCATGGATGCCCTGCAGGGCGGAGGCAAAAGTTTTTACAAGCATCAAACGGGCTTTACCGCTTTATAGCCGGATCCGCCCATTATCGCATTCCGGGGATCGAAATATTTTTATTGCAGAAGTATCTTTTGTGTGAATGTCCCCTGACCGCTCGTCAGGCGGAGGATATAAACACCCCCAGGAATGCCTTCTCCCCGGTTTCCCAGGTGGAAGGACAGTTCATATTCCCCCGGGTCTTTCATTGCCACCGCTTCGACCGTTTCTACAAGGCGGCCGTTCAGGTCAAAAACATCCAGCCGGGATGAGGCCCGTTCGCTCAGGGTATACCGCACGGTAAACCGGCCGGATCCCGGGTTCGGGTACACTTTGAAACTGTCCCCGGGGTATGGGGCAGGGCGAAAGCCTGTCACATCCCAGCTTGTATCTTCGATCGCCAGGTGAAAAACCTCGCTGCCGGCCAGCAGAAAGGCCCCCAGTCCGAAATCCTCAAAATTGGGAGGTTTATCGTAAGCCAGGGGTTGCCCGTCCGAGGGCTGTTTCCCGGTACCCTGGGCCCAGCCGAGAAAACCATCCGGATGAAGCGCATCGTGGACCAGTCCCTCCCAGCCGGAAACGACATACGGCATGTAACTCGCAGAATCCAGGATCTCGTGATGGATGCCCCAGGCAAGACCGTAAACGAAGAAACCGGTCCCCGACGTTTCCTTTCCTCCGAAATGATCCGGATCGGCGAGGCTCGGGTTCCAGAATCCGTCTTCCCGCTGCAGTTTGACAAGGGCCTCCGACATATCCTTGTAATCCGTCAGGTATTCCTCCCTGTGGATCTCCCCGGCGGGGATGACGTCAAGCACCCGGGTCAGGGCGGCGTATACCCAGCCATTCCCCCTCGACCAGTAGATGTTGAACCCGTTCGGCGTGGTGTCCGGGGGATCAAAAGTCGCATCCCTCCACCAGAGGTGTTCATTCCGGTTATAAAGCCCGGAATCCCCATGCATGTATTTGGTAAAGTGATAGAGATCGTACATCTTCCTGAAATAGCTGGTATCCTCCAGTACCGTTCCCAGTTTAGCGAATACCGGCATGGACATTTGAATGGCATCGATCCAGGACCAGTCATCGGATTTTGAGCTTTCCACCATCAGATCGATGTTGTTTTTTATGGGCTCTATCCAGTCCGGGTTCCCGCTGATCTGGTATAACTCTATGTAGGTCTGTCCGCAGCACTGGTGGTCCCCGTCCCGGGTGTCCGGAATGCCATAGGTGGGTTTCCAGTTATGGCTCTCGCCCCAGTCCACGGCATAATCATACAGGACGCTGTCGAGCGTGATCCGGTACAGGGCCATTAATCCCTCGTAATAGGTGGCCCGTGTCCACAAATTGCTCGGACGCACCCTGTCCGTGACAATATCTGCTCCCGGATCCGGCCATTTGTCCATGAAATATTGATTGGCCCTTCCCATCTGCTCCAGTACGGCCTGCTTGGAACTCAGCTCCTGTCCCATAAGGCTGCCGTTCCATAATGCAGCCATCAAAGCAATAAGTACAGCCACTCGCATCACACAGTTTGATTGTCGTTTATTTAATGATCCAGGGATCGAAGATAATACTAATCCACTTCCCGAGGGGCCCCGGACTAATTAAAAAAAATTATAATTTTATTCTTTAATAAGCGGAAATGAAAAACCTGAGGAACAAGCTATACCGAATCATTTTTGACGCGGACACGCCGGCAGGGAAAGGTTTTGACCTGGTGCTGATCTTTGTGATCGTGCTGTCGGTCGTAGCGGTCATCCTGGAGAGCATTCCCCCCTTCAGGCAGCATTATGCACCCATACTGAAGACCATGGAATGGGCCATCACCGCCATTTTCTCCCTTGAATACATGGCGAGGATCTGGACCCATCCCAAACCATTCAGGTATATTTTCAGTTTCTACGGGATCATCGATTTCCTGGCGATCATTCCCACCTACCTGGACCTGATCTTTACGGGTGCCATGGGATTTGCGGTTATTCGGGGACTCCGACTGCTCCGGATCTTCAGGATCCTTAAGATAACCCGGTATTCGAGTGAGGGCAGGATCATCATCGAAGCCCTCGGTGCCAGCCGGTACAAGATCCTGGTTTTCCTTTTCGCCGTGCTGATAGTGGTCCTGATCATCGGCACCCTGATGTACCTGGTCGAAGGCGAGCAAAGCGGATTTACCAGCATCCCCGCCGGGATCTACTGGGCCATCACTACCCTGACCACGGTCGGGTTCGGGGATATTACACCGGTCACGGGTTTCGGAAAGTTTATTGCCAGCTTCGTGATGATCATCGGGTACGGTGTGATCGCCGTTCCGACCGGCATCGTTACCTTTGAGATCGCATCGGCTGTAAAAACCAGCAAGGAAAACAGGGTATGCGAGGCATGTGGCCATGGCTCACATGATGCCGATGCCAGCTATTGCAAATCCTGCGGTAAAAAGCTCTGAGTCCCCATGAACTTGAAATCCTGGATCAACCTCACCCCGCTTCTGCTGATCATCCTGGCCGGGACCTTGCTCAGGACCTGGCGGCTCGGGGATATCCCTTTCACCCACGATGAGCTGAGCGTGGTCTTCCGGACCGGCTACGACAGCTTCGGCGAGATGATCTCGGAAGGGGTGATGCCCGATGTGCATCCCGCCGGGATCCAGGTGTTCATGAATTACTGGGTGGCCCTGTTCGGGGACAGCGAACCGGCCGTGAAGATCCCCTTTATCATTTTCGGGATCGTTTCGATCCTGCTGGTGTACAAACTGGGGGAGGAGTGGTTTAACCGGGATGTGGGACTCGCATCCGCCGCCTTTGTCTCCGCGATGGAATACATGGTGATGCACAGCCAGACCGCTCGGCCCTATGCCAGCGGGATGATGTTCGGCCTGCTGATGGTCCTGGCATGGCACCGCTGGCTTTTCCGGCCGGGGAAGCACCCGTTTATCTGGCTGATCGTTTATGTCCTGGCATCCGCACTCTGCGCGTACAATCATTATTTTTCCCTGATGTTTGCAGCACTGGTGGGGATTACGGGACTGTTTTTCGTGCGCCGCAGCCGGCTGCTGCCCTACCTCCTGGCCTGCGCGGCGATTTTCATCCTGTTTATTCCGCACCTGAGGATTTTCTTTTACCAGTTCCGCGAAAGGGGGGTGGAAGGCTGGCTGGCCAAGCCCCGCAATGATTTCATCCTGGAATACATCGGCTATGTGTTCCATTATTCCCCCTATGTGCTCGCCATCGTGGGGGGCATCGTCCTTGCCGGGATCCTTTCCGGCCAGACCCGGCGGCTTTTGCGCAACCGGTATTTCTATATTTCCCTGGCATGGTTCTTCATCCCTTTCCTGACGGGTTTTTTCTATTCGCGATACGTGAATGCCGTGCTCCAGTTCCGGGTGCTGATCTTTTATTTTCCTTTCCTGCTGTTCCTGTTTACGGGGAACCTGCCTGAATTGAAGCGGCCACTCAGGATCGCCCTGCCATTGCTGATTTGCCTGGTTCTCAGTCTCAGCCTGGTCCTGGAAAGGCAGTATTACCGCCTGTATTACCATTCCCGGTTCAAGGAGATCATACTGGAGACCGGCCGGAGCCTCAAAGAGCATGGCAGCGAGCACTGCCTGGTCATCATGGATTCCCACCCGGGGATCTCGGAATACTATTACGAAAGGCTGGGCATCCGTTACGATCACCAGGATTACGCTGATCTGCCAGGCAAACCGGCCTTCATTGAGCTCCTGCAGGAGAGTGGAAAGGAATTCCTCAGCCTGGGTGTGGATTCACGGAGTGACTTCGTCCTGCCGAATATAATCCTCGATTATTTTCCGTGCCTGGATAAAAAGATCGACTACATGGGCGGGAATTATTACCTGTTCGAACGGCGGGGCGGCATAGAGGTTCCCGGAACCGGTGACGGACCGGGAGGGCGTGGATCCGGAAAGCCATCCGGAAAGGAACCCGGGCATGGATCCGGGAAGCAAGCCGGAAAGGGATCCGGGGTGGTGCCCGGGGATCCTTACCGGATCACCATGCTGAACGGTTTCGACGGACAGGCACAGAGATGGACTTCTGTTGCAGACAGCCATCTGGTGGATACGGCCGGGTACTCAAACCGGACCTCTTATTATATGGACGGCCTGCAGGAATTTGGTCCACTGTTCAGCATGCCCCTCAGGGAACTGGCCGAACACAGGAACGACCTGGTCGATGTCTCGGTAAGGGTGAGGAACATAGACTGCCTAAATCACGCGGTACTGGTGCTCTCCCTAAAAGGGGAAAAAGGGCAGGGGGAGTGGACATCGGCACGTTTCTCCGATTATGACCGCCGGTCCGGGGAATGGTATACCGTTTACCATACCTTCCGGCCCGGCAGGCATTTCAGGAACCGGGATCTCGTACTCCAGGTCTATATCTGGAACCTGGAGCATCAAGACTTTCTGCTGGATGACTTCCGGATCCGGTCCCGGCCGGGCAACCCTGTCCTCTACGGCCTGACCGAAAAAATCTGACGGTACAATTCTGTAATTTTCATTTGGGAAACTGATCTCAAGTGTGAATTGGTCCCTCCCATCAAACCATTTCATCAAAATCCCTGGCTGGTTAGCCCCGTGAAATATAAGACGTATATGTATTTATTTTGTATTTTTACTAATACTGGCCAAACTAACCGTTATGAACAAACCGATTTCATTCCTGATCCTGGGAGTCATATTCTCAGCCGGAATTTCGTATGCGCAGACACCTGCAGAAAAGGCGGAACAGCTCGACCGTGAGCTTCTTCGGAAAGAACTCAACCGGCTGCCGGACTTGAACCCCCCGGACCTGAAATCCGTTGAAAGGTTGACGCTTACGGAAAAAACGGGCGGCAGCCTGAAATCCCTCAAGGCCGATATCGGCAATCCGCCGGACTGGAACTGGGTCCGGGCTTTCACCGGCTCCGGCGGGGCGGACATAATAGACATCGTTGTGGACGGGTCCAACAACGTATATGCATTCGGGACCTTATCCGATTCCATGGAGATACTGGGGACAGCCCTGGTGAGTACCGGATTGAGGGATGTATTCATTGCCAAGATCGGAAGCTTCGGCAACCTTTCCTGGATTGTCCAGCTGAAGGCCCTTCCCGATGAAAATCTGTATGCCAGCTGGATCGCTCTTTCGCCCGGCGGTGTTGTAGTATTGGGGGACCTGGCAAGCGAAACCATCTCCGGGGGAGGAAAATCGGCAACCCGGGAAGAAAATCACAATCTTTTCATGGCACGCTTCGCTTCCGATGGGACGGTGGATTGGATAAAAACACTGGAAGGTCTCGGGACCATCAAACTCATGGCAGATGCCGATAATAATATTTATAAACTTACTTCTCAGGACATCCGGAAATACAATGCCGCGGGAGACGAGGAATGGGTGAACTGTCCTGTGGGCCAGCTATACGATTTCACCCTGTCCGACAACGGCCTCTGGATAAGCGGTGCTGTCAGCGACACGGGAATAGCTGTGGGGGACTCCGTTTTTCACTGGTATTGGGAAAGCGGTGCTTTCTTCCTTGCCAGAATTGATGCGAACGGGAATTTTGGATTTATTGAATTTATGCCTACCTATTTTCCTGGTTTCCAGTCCGTAAGTCTCTTCATTGAAGTTGATGGCCGTGGCGATATCTGCATGGCAGCAAATACCCCCTGGATGTTCATCCGGGATTCCCTGATCGAGCCAACCTACTGGGGATCCCTTATTAAAGTAGATTCCAGCATGAATGTCAAATGGCTGAATTACAGGGAGTTGTCTAATGGAACAGATTTCTATGACCTGATCAGGGTGGACGATAACCAATACTTTGTATATGGCTATTTTCAGGATTCCATAAGCTTTGATGGAATTAAAGTTTACCCTGATTATGACCGGGGCTATTTCTTTGCAGAATTCGATTCAACCGGTAATGTAAAAAATATTTATGATTACGAAACCTACCTGTATGTTTACAAGCTTACATCCGGGAATACTCTGTACAGTACATCCTATGACAATTACGACCACTGGCTGCATAAAAAGAACCTTTCCGGGGCCGAATCATGGACCATCCAGGTGCAGAACAACGGGGGGGATGCATCCATCTGGTATACCATGGACATCGATGAGGACGGGAACCTTTATGCCCAGGGTTACTACAGGGGAACCGTCCAAATGCTGGGCAGCCGTACCAAGGGAAGAGGAGTCTTTTTTATCAAATTCAGGAACGACGGGACGGTGGAATGGTTCAAATCGATGGAGAACCCGGACGGAAGTCCATCGGGAATCGTTGCGGACGACGAGGGAAATGTATACGCGTGGGGAGGATTCTCTTCTTATATAAAGATGGAGGGACAGGAATATTTTAACGACGACCCGGACGGAACGGACATTTACCTGGTCAAGTTCGACCGGGACGGTGACCTGAAGTTTGTCAAGCAGTTTGACGGAACGGGCTATATGATGGGTGTGGGGGCCATTAGCCTTTCCCCGGAGAACGATATCCTGCTCTGCGGGCCGTTCTCCGACACGCTTCGATTGGGGGCCTACACCCTTGCGACAAACCCCGCCTATTATGATATGTTCATAACCAAAATAAGCCCCAACGGGAACGTCAAATGGGCAAGGCAGTACGGCGGGCCACGATCGGACTGGGCGAGGAGCATCGTTTCCGACAGCCTCGGAAACATTTATTTCACGGGCGCCTACCGGGACTCGATCAGCCTTGGGACCACCCATTTCTCGGGGCACCAGGGCTCGTACGATTTCCTCCTGGCCAAGCTGGATCCCAACGGGAACGTGCAGTGGGCGAAGAATGGGGGACCGGAAAACTATTATCTGCGCGGGCATTCCATCGCCCTTCACGGTGACCGGCTCTACATCCAGGGATTGGCCTACACCTACCTTGGCTACCTGCCCGACGTCACCTTCGGCGACAAGGTGCTGACCAGTGAGTTCGAGTACAATTCTTTCCTGGCCAGCTACGATCTTTCGGGGGATTTGAAATGGGCCAAACTGTTCAAGGTCAATAACTACAGTTGGCCCCTGTACAACATCGAAACGGACCCTCAGGGCAACGTATATGCCGGGGGCATCTTCCAGGACACCCTGGTGGTGGAATCCCACCTGGTGGCCGGGTCGGGCGGAGACGATTACTATGTCCTGAAATACAGTCCCGACGGAACCTTTCAATGGATGAAAACTTCCGAAACCGGCAGCACAGGGGAAGTGAACATGTTCAGCCTGTGCGTCTTCGAAGAAGATGTCGTCCTTGTCGGCGGCCGGATCATCAACGGATCGGTAACCATTGGCGGGGAAACCATCCGGACGGCTTCTTCGGCTTCTTTTGTGGGACTGATCGGGGAGGATATTATCGGTTGTTCGATGGAACTGTCCGTCGAAACAGTCGACGAAGACTTTGGGGAAGGCAACGGGTCCGCCACCCTGACCATAAGCGGGGGCACGGCACCATACAGCATCCAGTGGTCGAACGGGGAAGTTGAAACCACTGCGATCGACAGCCTTTTTGCAGGCACCTACCAGGTGGCCGTGGTGGACGCCAAGGACTGTGAACAGTTCGAGGTCTTCCCGATCAACATCAAGAATGGCCCGGTGATCACGCTGGATGAAATTGGCCATGTGAGCTGCAACGGGTATGCGGATGGATTCGTCGACATCAGCGTTACGGGCGGCACCCAGCCCTATACCTATTACTGGGACAACGGCTACACCACGCAGGACCTGACCAACCTGATGTCCGCTCCCTACTCGGTCACCGTAACCGATGCCAACGGACTGATCGCTGCCGCGGACTATTACATCCAAGAACCCAAGCCCCTGGACGTTGCCTATACGATCAGGGAAGCGACCTGCGGAGGGGGCACCGACGGGGCCATCGAGGTCTTTACCTCTGGAGGGACCAAACCCTACGACTGGGAATGGAACACCGGGGTGTTTACACAATCGCTGATCGACGAACCGGCCGGCAAATATACCCTGACCGTGCTGGATGCAAACAATTGCGAGTTGGAAGTGGAAATAGCCCTCAGTGAAAAGGACGCGCCCATCGTGGAAACCGAGTATATCGAACCGGCCACCTGTAACGTAGCCGACGGGGCCGCCGGGGTGAGGGTGGCGAATGCCGTGGGCAACATCACTTATCTCTGGTCCGATGCGGCCAGCACGACCGAATCCGAGATAACCGGCCAGCGGGCACGTGGTTATTTTGTCACGGCCACCAACGAAGCAAACTGCAAGAGCATACACCTGGTAAGGATTCCTGAAAAGCGCCCCCTGGATAACCAGATCTGCCTGGTGACCGTGGATACGGCGATCGGATCCAACCTGGTGGTATGGGAGAAGGTGGAGGATGCCATCTCGTATCACGTTTACAGGGAAACCACGGCCAAGGATGTATACCTGCTGGCCGGATCGGTGGTGGGCTCAGACCTGTCGGTATTTGTCGATACGGTTGCCAATCCGCTGATACGCTCCTACCGGTATAAGATCGCCGCCGTCGATGAATGCGGGAACGAATCTTTCCTGAGCCATTTGCATAAAACGGTGCACCTTACCATTAGCACGGGGCTTTCGGAAGACATCATAAACCTGAGATGGGACGATTATGTGGGGGAAAACTTTGCCAGTTTCGAGGTCTGGCGCTATACCAGCCTTTACAGCTGGGAATTGCTGGCCACCCTGCCAAGTAACCTGAAATCCTATACCGATTTTGCCGTTCCGCCGGGAAAAGTATTTTACAATGTACGGGTGCCCATGCCCGGTCTCTGTGAACCCACCGGGGATCTGCGCAAGGCGGGGACCGGCCCTTACAGCCACTCCCTTTCGAACATGGACGACAATAAACTGAAGGAGACCACCGGATTTCAATCCCGGATGGCCGACATGTTCTATGTTTACCCGAATCCCACAAACGGCAAGGTAACCATATGGAGCGAAGCATTCCAGATCATCGATGGGGAGATCCTGGTCAGCGACCTTGCAGGCCGGCTTATCCTGCACCGGAAATTTGAGCAGAACCTTTCCGGCCGACTGGAACTGGACCTCACCGGCCAACCTGCCGGCTCCTACCTGGTGAAGCTTAATCTGGACGGACAATTGTTCTATCAGAAACTGGTCATCCAGTAGCCTGGCAAAAGATGCCTGACTGATGCAACGCGGGATATCTGCGGAATCCTGCTTTGCCCCGAAAAAAACAACCGCAAAGACACCGAAGGGTTCTTTGCGGTTTTCATTTTTTGCTTATCTTTAAGCCTCTTTTAAAAGGAGTTGTTACTGGAACAATTCATGTTAATAATAAACTGAAATTCAGTGTTTTATGACCTGGCGGGGCATCATGACCGGCAGGTTTATTTATGAACGTATCCAAAAAAGTATTTTAAAATGATGCAGAGTAATTTATTCTGGTTCGTGCCCATTGCTTCGCTGCTGGCACTGTTCTTTGCCTGGTTCTTTTTCCGGAACATGATGAAAGAGAGCGAGGGGACGGATACCATGAAAAGGATCGCCTCACATGTCAGGAAGGGCGCCATGGCCTATATCCGGCAGCAGTATAAAATAGTGGGCATCTTCTTTATCGTCCTGACCATTGTATTTTCCATCCTTGCCTATGGATTGAACCTTCAGAATGAATGGGTGCCGTTTGCCTTTCTTACGGGAGGTTTCTTCTCGGGACTCGCAGGATTTTTCGGTATGAAAACCGCCACTTTTGCTTCGGCGAGGACAGCCAACGCGGCGCAGAAAAGCCTGAACAGTGGACTGAAAGTGGCTTTCCGGTCGGGGGCCGTGATGGGACTCGTGGTTGTGGGACTGGGCCTTCTTGATATCTCTCTCTGGTTCATCCTTTTGAATTACTTTATCGATGTTGAGGCAGGGGAAAAGCTTGCCATCATCACCACCACCATGCTTACTTTCGGTATGGGGGCTTCCACCCAGGCTTTGTTCGCCAGGGTAGGAGGAGGCATCTTTACCAAAGCCGCCGATGTCGGGGCCGACCTCGTAGGGAAAGTGGAAGCGGGAATACCCGAGGATGATCCCAGGAACCCGGCCACCATTGCCGATAATGTTGGTGATAACGTCGGTGACGTTGCCGGAATGGGGGCAGACCTGTATGAATCCTATTGCGGGTCCATTCTTGCCACAGGCGCACTGGGTGCCGCTGCATTCATGACGGACCCCGAATTGCAGTTCAGGGCCGTACTGGCCCCCATGCTGATCGCTGCCGTGGGCATTGTATTGTCCATCCTGGGGATCTACATGGTAAGAGCCAAGGAAGATGCTACCCAGCGAAATTTGCTGAATGCTCTGGGAAGGGGGGTGAACATCAGCTCCATCCTGATTGTTATCTTCTCCTGGCTTGTACTTTACGTACTTCAGGTTCCGAATTACTGGGGTGTCTGGGGTGCCATCGTGACCGGCCTCATCGTTGGGATCGTCATTGGCAAAGCAACCGAATACTACACCTCGGAAGAATTCAGTCCTACTCAGAAAATTGCCAAAAGCTCGGATACGGGACCTGCAACCGTTATTATATCCGGTTTGGGTGTGGGCATGTTCTCAACCGTTGTACCCGTGCTTGCCGTAGTGGTTGGAATCATCCTTGCCTACCAGTTTGCATCCGGATTTGATTTTAATAATATGGGAATGGGACTTTACGGCATTGGTATCGCAGCCGTGGGGATGCTCTCTACCCTGGGCATCACCCTGGCGACAGATGCTTATGGGCCCATCGCGGACAACGCCGGGGGAAATGCCGAAATGAGCGGACTCGATCCTCAGGTCAGGAAACGCACCGACGCTCTTGATTCACTAGGCAACACAACGGCTGCAACCGGAAAAGGATTTGCCATTGGCTCCGCGGCCCTTACCGCCCTTGCCCTGCTGGCCGCATATATCGAGGAGATCAAGGTCGGGATTAAACGGCTTTTCGTTGATACCGGCTGGACAGAATACGTATTTCCAAACGACACCACGATTTCATCGGCCGAAGAATTGCTCCATTTCTCATTTGCCGATTTCATGAGCCTTTTCGAGGTTCACCTGATGAACCCGAAAACCCTTGTCGGTATTTTTATCGGGGCCATGATGGCCTTCATGTTCTCGGGACTTACCATGAATGCCGTAGGCCGTGCTGCTGCACGTATGGTCGAGGAGGTCAGGAGGCAGTTCCGTGAGATCAAGGGGATCCTGGATGGTAAAACCGAACCCGAATATGCCAAGTGCGTGGCCATTTCCACAAAGGGTGCCCAGATCGAGATGATATTGCCCTCATCCCTGGCCATTATCGTCCCGATTGTAACGGGACTGATCTTCGGGATTGCCGGTACCATGGGGTTGCTGGTTGGAGGTTTGAGCACCGGATTTGTGCTTGCCATTTTCATGGCAAATTCCGGCGGTGCATGGGACAATGCCAAGAAATACATTGAATCCGGCCATCTGGGCGGAAAAGGATCGGACGCTCACAAGGCCGCTGTTATAGGCGACACCGTGGGCGATCCCTTCAAAGATACTTCCGGTCCCAGCCTGAACATCCTGATCAAGCTGATGAGTATGGTATCCATCGTAATGGCCGGGGTGACCGTTGCCTTCAGCCTGCTCTAAGCTTCGAAAAATCACTGCATCAATGAGTCAAAGCCGCATCATTTTCCGATGCGGCTTTTTTTACCTGAATGAACCGCTGATAAATCAGCATGACACCGTAGGCATTGTCAAATGAGTCGCCTCTCTTTTGTGATTACTGTCACAAAAGGCAGCGACGAATTGATAATGCCGGAGCTGGTTGATTTATCAGCAGTTCAGTCCAGCTTTTTTAATTCGAGGGTACTGCCGTCAAAGACAGCATAGGTATAGCTTTCGATCCAGTCTCCCAGGTAGAAAAGCCGGCAATTCTCGTTCAGGTCGTATTCCAGCGGCAGGTGGCGGTGCCCGAAAATGAAATAGTCAAAATGTTCTTCTTTCAGCTTTTCCCGTGCATGGAGAATCAGGTACTCTTTGTCCTCGCCGAGGAAATCCACTGAAACGCCTTTGTCATATCGGCTTTTCTTTGACCAGCGATGGGCGAAGCCCGTGGCAAAGTTGGGATGGATGCGTGCATAGAGCCATTGTGCGGTCTTGCTGGTAAACAGTCTTTTCAGGAGTTTATACCCGGCTTGTCCGGGCCCGAGTCCATCCCCGTGTGCGATGTAGAATTTTTTGTCCCCGTATTCCCTTATGATGGGATGGCGGTAGACCTCAACCCCGATTTCTTCCGGCAGGTAATCAAAGACCCAGACATCATGATTGCCCGTAAAATAATTTACCCTGATCCCTGCATCGGTAATCTGGGCGACCTTTCCAAGGAAACGGGTAAATCCTCTCGGCACCACTTTTTTATATTCAAACCAGTAGTCGAAAATATCGCCCAGCAGGTAGATCTCCTCAGCTTCATGCCGGATCCTGTCAAGCCATTCCACTACCTTCTTTTCCCGTTCCCGGCTTTCATTCAGCGGGTGCATGCCCAGGTGAAGGTCCGAAATAAAGAAGATCTTTTTGGAAGTGCTCAAGGCTTTTGGTTTTGATGAATAAGTTCCGATATTTTCCTGTCAAGTGCAATCCTTTCGTAATTTTTCCCGGTGATTCCCCCCTCCCGGTCAAGAAGGAAGAATGTCGGCAGTTCGGTCACATTGTAGAGGGCTGCAACGGTTGATTCAGGATAGCTTAATTCGCTAACATTGATCCATGGCAGCTCATCGTATTTGATGGCATTCACCCACCGGTCCTTTTCATTATCGAATGAAACCTGGTAGATTTCAAGTCCCCTGTCATGATACTTGTTGTAGAGTCTTTTAAAATCCTGGTTGAGAACAACACTTTCCTCGTTCCAGGAAGCCCAGAAGGAGAGCAGGATTACTTTACCGTTCAGGGAAGAGAGTGCAAGGGTGTCTCCGCCTGTGTCGGGAAGGCGGATGTCCGGAAATGAGGTAGGAACGGCTTCCAGCACTTCCTGCCATTGACGGGATTTAAGCGCCTGTTCCAGATTGGCAGCATCCTGCATGAGCGATTGAACGTATTCGGATTCCGGGTACAGGGTATCCAGGGTCATTCCGGTGATCTTATAAAGCTGGATATCCCGGTTTGTATTCAGGACATAGTTTTCATCGTCCATTTTCTGGTAAAGGGCATAGATCGATACTATGGAATTCAGGTGGGTAAGGATAAATTCTATGGTCGATCGACGCTGTGCCTGGATGATTTCCTGCCTTGCCGCCTGGATCCCCGGGAGCCCCGTTTCATTAAAATCCGGATCTGCCACAACGGCCGCCAGGGAATCCAGGCTTTTCCTGGTGCGCGCCATTCTGCGGTTGAGATCCTGAAGATACCGGGATTCCGGCGAGCCGCTCAGTTCATAATTGTCTGCAAAACCATCCTTTTCCGTCATGATTTCAGCCGTTTCACCTGGATGGAGCAACAAAGTGATCATATGCTGGTTGCCAAGATGGAGGTTATAAAATGTAGGGATCTCTATCCGGTCTTTCAGTGCAAATCTTCCGTCTTTTTTCAGCCGGGTGGAATCCACTTTCCGGATTTCTCCGATGCCCTGCTCATCCAGGTAGATCATTCCTTCTCCGCCGGCAACAGTGCCCCTTACATTTATCTGGTCACCTCTTGAACAGGAGAGGATGAAGAGTGCAAAAAACAGCCAGGATAGATTTTTCATGCCTAGGGTTTAAAGATTTCTTCCAGTTTTCTGTCAAGCATTTCGCCACGAAGGTTTTGGGCCAGGATCCTTCCGTTCCTGTCAAGCAGGTAATTCATCGGTATTCCCTGGATGTTGTATACGGGCACCACAATGGAGTTCCAGTACTGCAGGTCGCTGACATGAACCCAATCCAGCTTATCCTGTTCTATACCTTTCAGCCAGGCGGACCGGGTCCTGTCAAGCGATACCTGGTAGATCTCAAAGCCCCTGTCCCTGTATTTTTTGTAGTTTTTGACAAGATTGGGATTTTCATACCTGCATGGGGCGCACCAGGAAGCCCAGAAATCAAGCAGCACAACCTTACCCCGAAGCGAAGACAGGACAATCGTATCGCCGGATGGAGACGGCAGGGCTATGTCGGGTGCCTCGGCACCGATCCCAAGACGTGCGGCCGAAAGAGCTTCCATTTGTTTGCGCTGCTTCAGTTCTTCCACCTGCCGGTGAAGATCCATGACCGCATCCGATCCGGGGTACAGGATACTGAGGGAGGAATCGACCATGGAAAAATACCTGAAATCCTCGTCCGGGTCGAGCAGGTAGTGCCGGGGACCGATCTGCTGGTAAAGGGCCATCAGGCTGGCCTGTGAGCGGAGGTTTTCTTCGATGAACCGGAAGGTGAACTCTCGCTGTGCGCGGACGATGCCAGCGTAGGCGGAATCCAGCTCCGTCTTAATGTTCATGAAATCCGGGCTCTGAAGGCTGTCGTTGAAGATCTTGTTCAGACGCCGGATCCGCTCAATTGTTTTGTTCTGCTCGATGGTCAGCTCGCAGATTAACCGGGAATCCTCCGATCCTTCCACCCTGTAGCTCCCGGAAAGGTCACGGGCATTGCCGAAGAGGCTGATTTCATCACCGGTCTTTGCCAGCAGGTATACCTGGTTCCCCTCATGGCTGAATACGCTGAAAAACCTTGATTCCGCTGAAATTCCTTTCAGTGTGAAAGACCCGCTTGTATCGATCTTGCAGGAATCAACAGGGATCAGTTCCCTGCTGGTCATTTCCTTCAGGTAGATCATGTTCCCTGCGGCATTTTCCAGTTTCCCGCTCACGGTAAAGCCCTTTTCCTCTTTGGTACAGGACCAGAAAAGGAACAGGACAGCGGCGATCCATAGAATTCTGATTTTCATGGTTTTCTTTTTTGTAATTCTTCAAGTATCATTTTGCTTGTGAGGGCAGGATCGGCTCTGCCTCCCGATGTCTTCATGACCTCACCCATAAAAAGGCCCAGCAGGCCCTTCTTCCCTTTATGATATTCAATTACTTTTTCAGGATATTTATTTAACGCTTCCTCTACCTGTTTCATTATAATGTCCCTGCCTGTTTCCCGAAGCAGGTCCAGTTCCCTGGCCATCTGCTCCGGGTCACGATCCGGTTCCTTGATCAATGCCGGCAACAACTTCTGCTGTGCTGCGGAATAACTTATCAATCCCCCGGAGCTTATGCGGATCAGTGATTGCAGTTTTGCTGGTGCAAGCGGGAAGTCCTGTATTTCCGCATGATGTTCATTCATCCAGGATTTTACGGGACCCAGGATCCAGTTGGCGGCAGATTTCGGATCCGTTCCGGCCGCGACCTTTTCAAAATATAAAGCCACCGATGCGGATTCGACCAGGGCCTCTGCATCCTGCTGGCTCAGGCTGTACTCGCCGGTAAATTTCTCGTAAAGCTCATTCGGAAGGGATGGAAGCCCTGCCCGGATCCCTGAGATCAAGTCCCCGGGGATCTCAAGCGGATTCAGATCCGGCTCAGGGAAATACCTGTAATCATCCGCTTCCTCCTTGTCGCGGAGGGGATAGGTAACATCTCTCTGGTCATCGTAGCCGAGGGTCTCCTGTTTCACTTTCCCCCCGCTTTCCAGGACCTTCACCTGCCGGCGGATCTCATATTCAATGGCTTTTCTAACATTGCTGATCGAATTCAGGTTCTTGATCTCGCAGCGGGTACCCAGGCGGGTCTCCGTGTTCATTTTCACCGATACATTTGCATCGCAGCGAAGGCTCCCCTCTTCCATATTGCCGTCACATATTTCCAGGTAACGTACCAGCCTGCGTATCTCTCCCAGGTAAGCCTGAGCTTCTTCTCCACTGCATAGGTCAGGCTCCGTGACAATTTCAAGCAGGGGGACCCCGGCCCGGTTCAGATCAATTAAACTTGCATCCGCCTGCCGGTCATGAATACTCTTGCCTGCATCTTCTTCAATATGGATCTGGATCAGCCGTATTTTCTTCTGTCGCCCCCGAACCCGGATCTTCAGGCAGCCCCCTTCGCAGATAGGCGATTCATGCTGTGATATCTGGTATCCTTTCGGGAGATCGGAATAGAAATAGTTTTTCCTGGCAAATGAGAGTACAGGGGCAATCCTGGATTGGGTTGCGAGTCCCAGTTTAATCGCATATTCAACAATTCTTGTATTCAGTCTGGGAAGGCTGCCCGGATGCCCCAGGGAAATCACGGAAACATACTCGTTGGCATCCGCGCCGAAACGGTTAGGATCGGCAGAGAAGGCTTTGCTGTAGGTGTTCAGCTGTGCATGTACTTCCAGCCCGATGACTGCCTCATATTTTTCCGCCCTCTGCAATGGATGAAATGATTTTTTTACGATTGCGAAGATACGTATTTTTGAAAGACATGGGGAAGGGCAGGATTTTTACCGGGCTTATAATTATTTATGAAAAATATAATGAATAGAGGGCTTAAAAAATTGATTATTTGGATGGTTTTACTGATATTTGGGGACTTTTTTTGCATCTCCGGATAATATTTTTTAATTTGCTGAAAATTAAGTATTTGCAGAATAAATAAGCGCATGAGTTATATACAGTTTGACAAGAACCAGTTGATCAATCTCGAGTATTCACTCGAAAAGGAGATCCTCCGGTCAAACCGGGCAGGTTCGTATGCCAGTCTTACGATCATCGGGTGCAATACCAGGAAATACCATGGATTGCTCGTTTCGCCCCTGGATCAATTCGGCGGCGAGAAGCATTTGCTCCTTTCGTCCCTGGATGTGACCATCATAGAGAAGGACAAGGAATTCAACCTTGGGGTAAGGAAATACGAGGGGGACAACATTACGCCCAAGGGCCACAAATACGTAAGGGATTTCGAAGTCGAGACCATCGCCCTAACCACGTTCCGGGTGGGAAGCATTGTCCTGGTCAAGGAAAGCCTGCTCGTCGAACGGGAGCAGCAGATCCTCCTGAAATATACCCTGGTCGAAAGCCAGGGATCCATCAAGATCCGGTTCAAACCTTTCCTTGCCTTCCGGAGCGCCCATGCACTCAGCAAGGCCAACCTCTATGCCAATACAAAAGTACGGAAGGTTACCAACGGAATCGCTTCGCGTATGTATGAGAAATACCCCGAACTTTTCATGCAGTTCTCCAAAAAACCGGAATATGTTCATGTACCGGACTGGTTTTATAACATTGAATACATGAAGGAAATGGAACGGGGATATGCGTACAAGGAAGACCTGTTTGTCCCGGGTTACTTCGAACTCCACATGAAAACGGGCGAATCCATTATCTTTTCAGCCAGTACCAAAACCGCGACCACAGCCAGCCTGAAACGGAAATATGAAAACGAACTGGCAAAGCGCATTCCGCGGACAAGCTTTTACCATTGCCTCGTTAATTCCGCACAGCAGTTCATCGTTCGAAAAGACCGGAAAACGGAGGTGATCGCCGGCTTTCCCTGGTTTGACACCTGGGGCAGGGATACATTCATAGCATTGCCCGGGCTCACCATTGCCAT
>CAZVLG010000246.1:0-1788 GCA_964627835.1 uncultured Bacteroides sp. | reverse complement strand
CCTTCTTCGTTGGCCCTGCGCATGTCTTCCAGGATCAGGGTTTTCATGATCCGGTACATATCCACATCACCGCCGAAGAAATATTCTTCATGAAAATTCAGGTCCTTGTCCCTCGAAACATTCCTCAGGTGCGCAAAATTAATTCTTGGGGCAAGTTTCTGCACCATCGCATTCAGATCGTTGGTATGGGCGGCACCCAGTGACCCGGTGCAGAATGTTATGCCGTTCGAGGGGGAATCGACTACCCGGAGGACATACTCGACGTCTTCCATGGTGCTCATGACCCGTGGCATACCCATCAGGGGCCAGGGCGGGTCATCGGGATGGATTGCCAGCCGTATTCCGGCTTTCTCAGCGACCGGAACCACTTCTTCGAGGAAACGGGCCAGGTTGGTGCGGAATGCATTCTTGCCCATCCCTTCGTACCCTTTGATCCTTGCCAGGACCTGTTCGAGGGAAAATGATTCTCCTGAGCCGGGGAATCCGAGCAGGAAGGTATCTTTCAGGGTTCCTTTCGTCTTTTGGTCAAGCTGGCTGTAGAATGCTTTGGCTTTATCGCGGATATGGGAAGGATACGAAGATTCGGCCCCTGGGCGCCGAAGAATGAACAGGTCGATGGCCGCAAAGTGCACAAAGTTGAAATACAGGCTTTCCCCGCCGTCCCTGAACCTGAACTTCAGGTCGGTCCTGGACCAGTCCAGGGCCGGCATGAAATTATAACAAACCACCGGAATTCCTTCCTTCCCGAGATTCACCAGGGTCTGCTTGAAATGATCTGTATACGCCTGGTATCTGCCCGTCCGCTTTTTAATGTCCTCATGCACCGGAACACTTTCCACCACACTCCAGCTTAAGCCGGCATCTTCGATGAGTTTCTTTCGCTCCCGGATATGCGCCGGATCCCAGGCCTCTCCGACAGGCACTTCATGCAAGGCGGACACAATGCTTTCCGCACCTGTTTGCAGGACCTGTTCCAGTGTAATCCGGTCCCGGGGACCAAACCATCGCCAGCTATGAATCAGCATGTCTGAATCCTGTTAAACTCCACTGAAGAAATTGAATCCCCCGTCAACCGGTAAAATGACACCGGTAACGAAGGATGCGGCATCGCTTACCAGGAAAAGCACCGCACCGACCAGTTCATCGGCCTCTCCAAACCGGCCCATAGGGGTGTTTTCAATGACCTTGGCTCCTCGTTCTGTAAGCGAGCCGTCGGCATTGGTCAGCAATGCCCTGTTCTGGTCCCCGATAAAAAATCCGGGAGCAACGGCGTTCACCCTGATCCTGCCACCGCATTTCAGGGCCATTTCCATGGCCATCCACTGGGTAAAATTGGCCACAGCCGCTTTCGCAGCCGAGTAGCCGATAACCCGGGTGATGGCCCTCATGGCAGCCATCGAGGAGATATTTATGACGCAGCCGCTTTTTTGTTTGGACATTATTTTACCGACTTCGAGGGTGGGCAGGACGGCTGCCTTGTAATTCAGGTCCGATACCCGTTCAAAGTCATCCATGTCCATGTCGAAAACACTCTGATCGGGTCCAATGGTTGCGCCGGGAACGTTTCCGCCGGCTGCATTGACCAGGATGTCGATGCTGTCATAGTGGCTGAGCACAAACTTGCAGGTCTCCCGGATCATATCCCGGTCAAGCGCATCCATGATCGCAATCCGGGCTTCGCCTCCCGCTTCCTTTATCCGCTTGGCATTGGCGAGGGTATTCTCTTTCCTTCTGCCGGCCAGCACAACATTCACGCCAGCCTTGGCAAGCCCGAGGCCGATTGCCCCG
>CAZVLG010000245.1:0-11381 GCA_964627835.1 uncultured Bacteroides sp. | reverse complement strand
ATCCTGAGATTGTCCACCCCCGGGATTCGCGCCAGTGTAGAAGGGTTGAAACTATATCCCAGCTGTACATTCTGGATCTTCAGGTAGGACCCGTCCTGGATAAACCGCTCCGAGCTCCTGGTATTGTTGTTCGGATTATTGGCCGTCGGGCGGGGCCATTCATTTGTTGTTCCCCCGAGATCCGGCTGGGCCGGATCGATAAGCCTCCAGTAGTTCTCGTAGCTTTCCACCGAATAGTTCCCGTATTTCATTTCGTTCATGATCGCGTAGATCCGGTTCACGATCTTGTTGCCGTAGGCTCCCTGCATGAATATGGCAAGGTCGAATCCCTTGTAACCAAGGCTGATGTTCATGCCGCCGGTCACTTTTGGCAGCGCGGACCCGAGGTAAATCCGGTCGTCATCGTTGATGAGGCCGTCGGGCTCACCGGTCAGGTTTCCGTCCGCGTCACGCCCGTTAACATCCCTGAATTTTACATCCCCGGGGCGTGCCGTCTGGAGAGCGCTGCTGTCGATCTCAGCCTGGGTCTGGAAGATTCCGATCATATCCCAGCCGTAGATCTCTCCTACCGGCTTGCCCACCTCCGTATTGCTCATCCAGGTATTGATGGGTACATCAAGCCGGCCGAGCTTCAGCACCTCGTTCTTAAGGGTGGTGGCATTGGCATTAATTTCATAGGAAAAATCCCCCGCCAATCCCCTGTAAGACACATAGAATTCAAGTCCCTTGTTTGACATCGAAGCTGCGTTCTGGTATGGATTGGCATTTGATCCGTTCGAAAGCGGAAGGGGCAGCTGGAGCAGCAGGTCTGTCGCTTCATTAGAGTAATAATCGAAGGAAAACTCCAGGCTGTTTCCAAGGAAGGCTGCATCGAGTCCCACGCTCATGGTGGTTTTCTCCTCCCAGTGGATATCCTCTGTGGCGAGCTGGGTCTGGATGCTGGCCGGGGGCAACTGGTTGCCGATCACATAGGTGGTATATCGATTCAGGTAGGCGGCATACTGGTAATCCGGCACACTCTGCTCGTTGCCTATGATGCCGTACCCGCCGCGCAATTTAAGCGAGCTGATGAAATTCACATTGAAGAACTGCTCATTGCTGATCTTCCATCCCACTGCAATGGAGGGAAAATTACCATAGCGGTACTGCGGACCGAACCTCGAGGATCCATCCCTCCTGAAATTGGCCGTCAGCAGGTATTTATCCGCATAGGAATAATTCACCCGGCCAAGCAGGGAAGCGATGGCGTGTTCGGATTGTCTCCCGCTGACCGATTTTGGCAGATTTGGACCTGCATCCAGGACTTTAAAGTAAGGCTCCTCGTACCCTTCCGCATGTCCCGAGATCTGTTGCCAGCGGCCATACTGGGCGGTATATCCGGCAAGGAGGGTGATGTTGTGCTTTCCGAACTCGCGGGTGAAATTCAGGGTATTCTCCATAAGCATAATAACATGGTCGCCCCTTGTATCGTCGAGGTAGGCAATATCGTTCCGGTAACGGTCGCCCACGTAAAATTTGGGGAAGAAATAGGTATCATGCCAGTCCGTCCGGTCATAGCTCAGGTTCAGCCTGTAAGTGAGTCCCCGAATGAATTCATACTCCCCGTAAACCACTCCCAGGATCCGGTTCCGCTTGCTGTTGCTGTCGAAAAGATTATTAAAAGCAATGATATTGGGGATGATCTGGTCATGCACGATGTCCGAGGCTCCGCCGTAGCCTCCCAGGTTCCTGTCATCGTATACCCCGATGGTGGGTGCGCCCAGTACCAGGTCGACGATGGTGTTCCCCCACTGGGAGGTTGTCAGGTTGATCTTGTCGGAATGGCTGTAATAGATGGATTCGCCGAACTTGAACTTCCCGCGTCTGTAATCGCTGTTGACCCGGAAGGCATAACGCTTATATCTCGGGCCCGGGCCTTCGATGGTCCCGCTCTGGTCAAAGTAATTCATTGAAACCATGTAATTTGCCGCATCGGTCCCCCCTGAAAGAGACAGGGTATGTTCCGTAATGTGGGCCGTTTTCAGGGCCTCCTTCTGCCAGTCCGTATCCAGGGAATCAATGAAAAATGGAGCGCCGGCGGAAGTATCGTTTGCGGGTGCGGAGGCGTAAAATCCAAGATCGTTGGAGCGTGCAAGATTGTTCATCTCCTGGAACTGGACCCGGTTGCACATATCCATGCGCTTGACGATGTTCTGGATCCCGTAACTTCCGTCGTAGGTGACCTGCATGTTTCCGGTCTTCCCTTTCTTGGTGGTGATGATGATCACCCCGTTGGCACCCCTGGCCCCGTATATTGCGCAAGATGAGGCATCCTTCAGTACCTGGATGGATTCAATATCCCCCGGTGTAAAGTCGCTCATCCCCCCGACAGGTACTCCGTCTATTACATACAGTGGTGCGTTGTTGCGGAAGGACCCGATGCCCCGGATCTTGATCTGGGGATTCGCACCCGGCTCGCCGCTGCTGTGTACCGTCACACCACTGGCCTGGCCCTGCAGGATCTTGGAAATATCGTTGGTGTGGATTTTTTCAAGATCTTCGGTATTCACCACGGTGACCGCACCGGTCAGGTCGCTTTTCTTCTGGGTACCGTAACCGACCACGACCAGTTCATCCAGCGAGATTACATCTTCCGCCAGCGCAACATCGATAATGGCCCGGCCACCGACGGCAATGGTCTGGGTTGCATAACCCACGAAGGAAAAACTAAGGACGGCATCAGGCCCATCAACGTTTATGGTATAATCGCCGTCCAGATTACTTACTGCCCCGATGGTGGTTCCCTGTATGATTATATTCACACCGGGAAGAGGTTCCCCCGAGGCCGCATCCGTGATCTTCCCCTGGACGGTCATCTCCTGCGCCAGCAGGACGGAGGACATGCCCAACAGAAGAAAAACACAGAAAGTACGAAGGAAAATGACTGCATTGTCTTTCATATCAGGTAGGTTTAGTGTAGTTAGTAAATATTCAGCCGATCTACGTAAAATTAATACCAGTACCGGCCCTGATGGTGGACTATCCTGTAATTATGGAGGATTAAAGGCTGATTTATACCTGCTCCTGCATGTAGTCGGAAGGAGTCTTGCCGAAATGTTTCTTGAAACACCTTGTGAAATACTTCGGATCGTTGAAACCGACCTGGTATGCAATCTCGGAGATCTTCTTGTTCCCTTCAAGGATCAGTTTCGCCGAGTGTTTCAGGCGGATGGATACGATGAAATCGTTCGTCGATTGGCCCACGATGGCGGTTAGTTTCTTGTGAAGCAGGCTGCGGCTTATGTTCAACTGTTCGGCGAGGAACTGTACCCCGAACTCGGAATCGATCATGTTCTTCTCTACGATCTCAACGGATTGCTTGAGGAACTTGTTATCGACGGAATTCGTGGTAACCTTCCGGATGTCCGAAATAAGGCTGGAACTGAACAGGGTTCTCAATTTCTGCCTGTTCTCGATCAGGGTCTTGATTTTGGCTTCCAGTACTTTCAACTCGAAAGGTTTGGTAATATAATCATCGGCACCGGCCTCCAGTCCCTCAATAAGATCCTCTTCCTCCGAGCGTGCCGAGATCAGGACGAAGGGAATATGGGAGGTCTGAAGATCTGACTTGAGGCAGTTGCAGAGTTCGTATCCGTCCATTTTCGGCATCATATTGTCTGAGAGGATCAGATCGGGGAGATACTGCCTGGCCTTATCGAGTCCCTCCTCACCGTCTTCAGCGATCATAACCTCGAAATCCCTGCTTAAATATTCGGCGATAAACTCGCACAGTTCCATATCGTCATCGACCAGTAAGACGAGGGGTTTCACTGCAACCAGGCGGCCTGACGGAGAGATCATCGGTTTTCGCTCCTTCCTGCTCTCGAAATAATCGGCCAGTATACTGGCATTCAGGTTCTCCCTGCGGGCAAGCGAGGGCCTCTCAACTTTGCCAATGATCTCATTCTCTGCCAGGTATTCCTTGCCGAACGGCATTAGAAAGGTAAATTCTGATCCCTTCCCGGGTGTGCTTCTGACAAAAAGCCATCCCCTGTGCACCCTGATCAATTCTCTGGTAAGGTAGAGTCCGATCCCGGTTCCCAGGGAATAGTTCGGACTGCCGACCGGGGTTTTATAAAACCTTTTGAATACCTCCTTTAATTGTTCACTCTCGATCCCGATCCCGGAATCGATCACCCTGATGCTGACATATTTTTCATAAGGCTCAGCTTTCTGCTTCACGATCGCTACGTTATCCTCGCTGCCGTGCAGGCAGGATTCCGGCCCTGAAAGTGCTATCTCAATACGAATGCTTCCATGCTCGGGAGTGTACTTGATGGCATTCGATACGAGGTTGTAGAAAATGATCTCAAGCTTCTCCCTGTCGATATATGTCAGGATGGATTTCCTGTCCGCCTTGAATTCGTATTCAATGTGTCGTTGTTGCGCCAGGCTGCTGAAGGGTTGTGAAATATTTTCCAGGAAGCTTACCAGGTCGATTTCCATGGCCTTGATCTCTACATTGCCCGTCTTGATCCTCCGGACCTCCATGAGCTGGTTGATCAGATGCAGGAGGCGTTTTGCATTTCTCTTCACCAGCAGGAGTTTGTTCAGGGTGGGACCCTTACCGTCCATCTCCTGGATGATCTCCTCAAGGGGCGATATGATCAGTGTCAGGGGGGTCCGGAATTCATGCGACATATGGGTAAAGAACCTCATTTGGTTCTGATTTGCCTGCTGCACCTTCTTATTCAGGTCCATCAGCCTGTCGCGCTGTTCAATGATCTCCAGGTTCTGCATTTCGAGTTGTTCCTTCTGTCCCTCGATCTGCTGTGTCCGTTCCCTTACAAGCAGTTCCAGCACCTTTCTTCTTTGCTGCAATGCAATGGTCCGGTATCGGTTATAACCCACGACGGACAGTATGAGGACGAGAATTACCGAAGCAACGAACCAGAATCGTTCCCAGAACGGAGGTATGATATGAACCTGGATGGACAGCGGATCGCTGCTCCAGTTGCCCTCGATCAGGGCTGCATTGATCTTGAGTGTATAATCCCCCCCTTTAAGGTTTGTGTAACTCACGAAACGGCGTTCAGGTCCGACGTAATTCCATTCCTCATCAAATCCTTCCAGGAAGTATGCGTACCGGATCTTATCCGTCTGGTCATAATCCAGGGCCGAAAATTCAAAAGAAAATTCCTTTACCTTATAAGAAAGGTTGATCATATCCGTCCTGGAGATGGGCCTATCGAGAACAATCCTGTCATAATATTCGCCGCCGATAACCACCGGCTGGTTGTAGATCTTGAAGTCTGTAATGCTAAGGTGGTGCCTGAATTCCCTGTTGATGATATTCTCGGGGTGAAATGCAAGAAGTCCTTTCATTCCCCCAAAATAGAGTCTCCCGTTCTGATTCTTATAACAGGCGGACCAGTAGAACTGGTTGTTCAGGAGTCCGTCGGACTGGGAATAATTCTTGAACTCTTCACTGACTGGGTCGAATTTTGAAAGACCGTTATCGGTGCTCAGCCACAGGTTGCCATCCTCATCTTCCAGGATCCCGTAGACGATATCGTTGACCAGGCCTTCATTCCTTGTATAGGAAATAAATCGTTCCCGCCCTGTCAGGGAATCAATCACCAGTTTATTAAGCCCGTTCCCATAGGTCCCGAACCAGGCAGTGCCGGAGTTGTCGATATAAATGGATATCACGTAGTTGCCGCTGATGGATCCGTTGGATCCCTTAAGAAACCTTTTTATAGTGCAGTTTGAGGGACTTAAGCCTCCCGGTTCTTTCGCGCTTAGTTTGTAAAGGCCTTCCTCCGTTCCGACCCAGAGGTTCCCTTCAAGGTCGAACCTCAGGCATCCGACCAGGGAGATCTGCAGGCCGGAATTATCGCCGGACAGGTATTCGAACGCCTGGCTGCCGGGCCTGTGCATTACAACCCCCCCCCGGCCCCCGATCCACAGGTTACCCGCGGGGTCCTCGATAATGCATGAAACATAGTCACTCGGGTTGTTGTTCGGATCCCCGTCCAGGTTTTCAAAATGCACAAACTTCCCCCGGTTCTCATCCCGGCGTTTCAGGAGGTTAAGTCCGTTCCCCCAGGTACCGATCCAAAGATCCCCCCGGCCATCCCTCAAAATAGAGGTAACAAAATCACTGCTCAGTGCTTCCGGGTTTCCTGGCTGGTAGCGGTAATGGGTATACCGCCCGGTCCACTTGTCGATGCGGTTCAGTCCCCCGCCGGCCGTACCCACCCAGAGGCTCCTTTCATCCTCAAGGATGGAGTTGACTGTATTGCGGCTCAGGCTCTGGTCACTTCCCGGCAGGTGCACGTAATATTCAAATTCGTTCTGGAATATATTATACCTGTTTATGCCTCCCCGTTCGGTTCCTATCCATACGTTCCCCTCATCATCAGCCAGTATTGAATTAATAAAATCATTATTGATCCCGTTGGATGCGTTGATATCGTATGTATAGTTAAAAAAGTTATTTTCCTCCGCATTATAAATGCTCAATCCTCCGAGGGTACCCACAAGGACATTTCCGTTCAGGTCTTCCGTGATGGAATAAATGACATTATGAGCCACGGAATTCTCCTGGTTCGGAAGGTGGTAATACCTCTCGAACAGTTCATTCTCAGTATCGAAACTGTTCAGTCCCGTGTTAGTGCCCACCCAGAGATTCTCGTTCCGGTCGAGAAAGATCGCAAATACCTCATCGCTTGAGAGGGTTACGGGGTTTGCAGGATTGCTTCGGTATGCCATAAACGATCCGGATTCCCAATCATAGAGGTTGAGTCCCCGGTCCGTCCCCACCCATATCCTGCTGTACCGGTCCTGAAGGATGCAATTCACCCGGTTGCCGGAAAGTGATCCCGGTACCTGGGCTGCGTGGAAAAACTGGCTGGAGCCGATCCTGCCTTTTGTATCCTCCAGGCTGGCTTTCAGCATACCGTTATCCGTCCCTATCCAAAGGGTGCCGTCATGGTCGGAAATGATCGCGTTGATGCTTAGGGACAGGACGGGAAGGTTCCCGGCCGAGTCACGTGGATAGGAGACAAACCGGTCTTCCTCGAAAACATAGGTGTTCAGTCCCTCGCTCGTCCCCACCCATATATTCCCGTACATATCTTCACAGAGCGCCTGTACCAGATTGTTTGAAATGGTACTCTCCTTCCCATGATCCGCCTCAAAAACGGTAAAACTGTAGCCGTCAAAGCGGTTCAGGCCGTTCCGTGTACCGAACCACATATACCCCCTGCTGTCTTTCAGGATGCAATCGATGTAATTCTGCGATAATCCCTCGTCGGCAGTGTAGTAATGGAACCTGTATTCCCGTTTCTGTGCATCTGCGGAATCAGCCAGTACGGAAATCAGTGCAATGAGTATAATGCCCTTAATTCCAGTGTATCTCTTCCCCATGTCTAAACGCTTTGACAGGCATGTCAATATACAAAAAACTATCCAGATGGATTTTGACCTGCCAGGGCAAAAGTGCAAAAAAAAAGCCTCCTGCCGAAACGGCAGGAGGCCTGATAAATGCATCGTCAGGTCAGTCGACCGGTAAGCGATTATTTAAGAATAGCTATCTTCTTTGAAATCAGCTGTCCCTGATACCTGACGTTCACCAGGTATATCCCGGAATTGAAACGCTGGCTTGGTAGTTTTGACAGGTCCCCCGTCCTGTAAAGCAGGGCCCCGGTAATGCTGTAAACCGAGACTTCGGAAACCGTGCTCTCATCCACGTTGGAATACATGATGCGTCCGTCAAGCCCGTAAAGGTTGATGGCGGATACGGGTCTGACATCCCTGATCCCAACGTTCCCTTCATCGAACAAAGCGAGGACCTCGGCGTTGGTAAGGGCCTCCCCGTAGATCCGGAAATCGTCGATCATCCCGTTGAAGGTGGCATCCGCCCAGTGGCTCTGTCCCAGCACATTGATGGAGGTGTCGCCCGCCTGCATCTTCTGCGGGGTTACGTATACAGAGTCCTCGGCTGTGACCAGCTTGTCATTTACCCAGATCTTAAGAGAATCTTCCTTCAGGATCACAGCTGTGAAGTACCATTTGCCGGGGGTGACGGTATCGAAGTCCATATTGCCCCAGGCACCTACGTAATCGTACCACTGATCCGGTTCAAAAGCATGGAAGGTCACATGCAGATTATGGTCATCCCATCCGTCCCGCGGGCATAAATACATCAGTTTCCAGGCGGGGTCCGCGACACCAAGGCTGTAAACCCTCTGCCAGTCAGCTCCGCCGGCCCAGTTGAACCAGCAGGTGATTGTGGTGTTGGTGTCCGCATCGTTTGTCCAGATCACGGAAGGCAGTGTGATAACACCCGCCACGCCATCCAGCAACACACACTGTCCCCTCTGGGGATCGTCCCCTACCCAGCTCACACCGGATGTACTTGGAATGCCGTGCTTGCCGCCGACGGTCTCCTGTGTGTTACCGTCGAGCGGCCAATGTGCGATCTGCGAATAGCCTGTGCTCGCGCAGAACAGCACAACCAGAATTGAAAGTAAAGTAATTCTCATACGCTTTAAGTTTAGTTAATATTAGAAATACTACTGCTGAATGATCAGCTTTTTAATAGTTATATCCTTATTTGATTTGATCCTGATAAAATATGTTCCCGGAGACCATGGATTATATATCCTGACGATCCCTACATTATGATAAGATTCTGAGAAAACCAGCCTTCCATCGGAGCTGAGAATATCGATCTCGCAATCCCCCGCCGGCGGTCCGCCGGCAAACCCGATATTGAAACTCCCTCCCTGTACAGGATTCGGATAAATGCTGATTCCCTGGAGAGGTTCGTACAGGCTCCGTACGGATACGTCCGGGAAGGTATCAGCGACCATCCATTTCTGGTAGCCGGTCCCCGAATAATAGTTGATGGCCAGCTGTGTTCCTGGATCCCCCAAGGTTCCGGGGACTTCCAGTACCCGGTTGCCGTATTTGGAGGAAAACATATAATTGTTCTCCGGTGTTTTTTCAACCACCCATACCTGGCAGGAAGTTCCGGCCGGTGTGTTGAGGCCGATGCCCGTACCCGAGCTTACGGAGCAGGGTGTGATCCCGGCAACCAGGTCCTTCCCCGCAGGCAGGATCGAGTAATACCCGTCGCCCAGAGATACGAAGGTCCATTTCTGGGAGGATGTGCCTTTGTAAGGGTCCTGGATGACCGGGTCCTGGTCAACGCCGGTCCCCGAGATATCCCAGGCAAACTGGCTGTTCTCGTTCACGATGGCGTAGTCCCCGTCTACGAGCCAGTCCCTCGTAAACTCAGGCCAGCCGTCGGCGGTCCAGCGGAAGGTGCCGATGCCCAGTTTGGCGGTCCCGCGGTCCTCCCCGTCATAATAATGGTAGGTTACGAATTCCGTGTTGTTCTCCACATAATACCCCAGGCAGCCCGGGCCGATGAACCTGCCGGAGGTGCTCATGACGGTCGTCCCGCCCCCCTGGTAGCAATTTGTCCCGTTTTTATCCAGGAAGGGACCGTTGGGAGAGCTCGACCTGCCCACCTGTATGTAGTAGGTACTGCTGGTGCCCTCACAGCATTGTCCGCGGTTAAAAAACAGGTAATAATAATCCCCATGATGCAGGGTGTAGGCGGCTTCCGTCTTATAATCCCCTTTGCCGGCCACGGAGTGCTGCTGTGTGCTCTTGGGTTTTCCTGAAACCGAATCCAGTTCCGTCATCCGGATCCCGTCCCAGTGCGAGCCGAAGGTCAGCCAGATCTTTCCCTCACCATCCCGCATGATGGCCGGGTCAATGCAGTTATAATTGCTTGTAGCCGTGGAGACGACAACAACACCTTCGTCCGTCCAGGCATAGTCCGGCGAACCGGGGTTGAGGGATTTGCTGGTCATCAGGCCGATGCAGGATACGGTCACTCCCCAGGAGGAACAAGAATAATACAGATAGTACTTCCCGTTCATATAGAAGCAGTCCGGGGCCCAGAAATGTCCACCGAAATCCGGCACATAGCTTGTCACCCAGGACGGGAAGGTTCCCAGTGTCAAGGGTGTTTCCCCTGCAGTCCAATGTACCAGGTCCTTCGAATACATCGCGTGTGGTCCACGCCCGGTCCCGTATATCCAGTAGGTATCGTCGCATTTAACGATAGCCGAGGGATCGTGAACCCCATCCTGGTTATGCAGGGCATAGGTCTCGCTAACGTTCATTATAAGCATCAGGATCATCCCGGGTACAATATACTTGTTGCGATTTCCTGAGAATCTGCTCATTACCACCATTCCTTTCGTCATCTGGCCTTAAGAATCAGCAGAAAACTACAAATTCCGCGACTCCGCAAGGTGGATTATTCTGTAAAAAGAGTGGATAATCCTGTTTTTCATTTTCCGCCGGCCGGCGGTGTTAATGGGCCGGGTATATGACCAGCACATCGCTGTTCAGGCTCATCATGATCCTGCGGTTCATGAACTGCTCGAAATGCTTGTCATACGAAACGTAGCTTTCCCGGGCGTGAACGAATACAAGCATGTCGCCGGTGTCGAATTCCTTCCTGTACTCCCTGTATTCAAAATAACGACTCAGCTTTTCCCCTGCAATGATGGTTTGCATGGCACTGAGTCCGCCGGGGGATATGCTGTTTATCCAGATCCTGGTTTTGAGCTTGCCGGCCAGGCCGGTCATGGTATGCAGCCATGTATGAAAGCCGCTCTCAAACTGGGCATGATCCGGGCAGAACAAATGGATCCTGCGGATCTCCCGGAAGGTGACGGGAGTATCCAGGACCATGATCATGAGGGTGGTGCGTCGAAGCAGGTTCTTCAGGATGGTCCCGAAAAGGGTGTCCCATGAGTTTGCAGGTTTGTGCCAGCCTATGATAATGGCGGTTGCCCCTACCTCCTCGGCAGCCCTCACGATCCCGTTGTTGACATTAATGTCGATCCGGCAGATGTGCTCAAAGTCCATTTCCGTATGCAATGCTTTCAGGGCCTGGTTTACCATCTCACCGGATCTTTCGATTCCCTCTGCAGCTTTAGCCCGGTCGGTCAGTACGGTTAGGGGGTAGACCGGCTGGGGAATGTCTTCATCCTTGACCAGAGCGGCGAAGGCCAGAAGGTTCTGCATGGTGTCAGGATTGGACAGGGGAACCAGCAGTTTTTGCCTGGGTACAGGCTCTGCCGAAAGGGTGTCGTGTTCCTTGAGGTGGATCTTCCTGCCCGCCTTCTGGGTGATATACCCGCTCATGATGCAGGTCAGCAGGATCAGGATCACGGTGTTGTTGAGGAAATGCTCCCCGATCACCCCCATGTTGTAACCGATCAGGATGATGGCAATGGCGGAGGCGGCCCTGGAAACACTGAGCCCGAATATCAGGTTGGTCTCGACATTCGAAAGACGGAAAATCAATC
>CAZVLG010000244.1:0-1599 GCA_964627835.1 uncultured Bacteroides sp. | reverse complement strand
ATTATTTGGCTACAATTCAAATATATAAATTAACAAAAAAAATCCGGCTTAATAATTTGTTATGCAGCCATATACGCAAAAAACACCAATGCTTGCCTAAAAATTGGGCCTCAGGATGTATTTCGAATAGAACTGGTCGATGTGATTGACCGCCTCTTCCGCCCCGTCGAGGGTAATAAACAGGTCCAGGTCTTTGGCATTGATATTCTTTTCCTGTTCCAGCATTACGGTGCGGATCCAGTCGATCAGTCCCGACCAGTAGGTTTTCCCGACCAGTACAATGGGAAAACGCCCGATTTTATCCGTCTGGATCAGGGTGATGGCTTCAAACAGCTCATCAAAGGTCCCGAATCCCCCGGGCAGAACGATGAATCCCTGGGCATACTTCATGAACATCACCTTCCTGACAAAAAAATGATCGAATGTAATCAGCTTGTCCGGATCGATGAAAAGGTTGGCCTCCTGTTCGAAGGGCAGGTCGATGTTGATCCCGACCGATTTGCCCTTTCCGCGCTTGGCCCCCATGTTCGCCGCCTCCATAATCCCGGGTCCCCCTCCGGTAATCACCCCGTAACCCCGCTGGGTAAGTTTAAATGCGATGTCCTCGGCAAGTTTGAAATACGGGCTGTCGGGGGTGGTTCGGGCGCTTCCGAAGATGGATACGCAGGGCCCGATACGTGCCAGTTTTTCAAAGCCCTCGACAAACTCTGAAAGGATCTTGAATATTCTCCACGAATCCGTGGCCTGTATCTCGTTCCAGTCCTTTTCCTTGAATGCGCTGATGATTTTATCGTCGCTGCTCATGTGCTATTCCTTTTTAATGAACGTTTGTGAATAATATGTACTGCCGTTTTTCGCCTGCAGTATATAGCTTCCCGGCCCGATCCCTTCAAGGGAAAGGCGGTACAACAATTCGTAACCCGGTTTTTGGGCCTGCTGTGTCCGGATAAGCCGTCCGGCCATGCTGTAAATGCTTAGTGACCAGATTCCCGTCAGTTCCGTCTGGATCTGCACGTGGATGTGGCTGACAGCCGGGTTGGGGTAGATATTGAATTTCCCTTCCGGGGAAACACCCGGTTCGCCGCCGAGTTGCTGTGCACCGGTACTGAGGAATAGTCCCCTGCCATGCGTGGCTGCCAGTATATGGTTATCCGATTTCCGGCTGCGCAGCATATCAACCCTTACCCGGGGGAAATCCTCGCCCGCCTGCACCCAGTTCACAGGATCCTGGCTGATGTCGGAGGTATACCAGATACCCATTTCCGTAGCCAGCATCACCGATCCCGACGCACCCGGCGGATATATGGCCCAGCGTACCGGCATATCCGGCAGGTTGCCGGTTTTATCCTTCCAGGTATCTCCTCCGTCCAGGGTCTCCCATACATGCTCCACTCCATAGTTCGAGAAAGTGACCAGGATCTGTTGAGGAGTGCTCCCGGACTGGATGCATGATATGTACCCGGTGGGAAATTCGGTGCTTCCGATATCCGCAGCCTCGATGGCGGATTGGGCATTGTCGAGCCGGAACAGCCTTCCCGACTGGCTGCCTGCAAGCACTACCGTCGCATTGCTATGGGTCTTCCAGGGAACCACATGCAT
>CAZVLG010000243.1:0-3347 GCA_964627835.1 uncultured Bacteroides sp. | reverse complement strand
TGGTAAAGCATGGAAACAGGAATGCACAACCACATGAAAATTCCTTCAATCAGCAAAAGCAAGCCCAGGAACTGGAATACAAGCCTGAAGTTAAACATACAGCGGGCTAATTAAAGAATTTTTTCATTTTCGGAATGGAGGAAGGCAGGGCGAAAACGACCACCTTGTCACCCGGTTTGAGCTCGGTGTCCCCCTGTGCGATAAAACTGTTCTTTCCGCGTATAACCCCTCCCACGATCGCATCCTCGGGGAAACTGATATCCATGAGCCTGCCCCCGGTCACTTTGGTCCCGGGTTTTACGATAAACTCCATGACCTCTGCCGCGGTCCCGGTCAGGCATCGGATGGACGAAACATCATACGAGTTGGTGAAACGGAAGATCCGTCCGGCGGTGATCAGTTTCTTATTGATGATGGAATCGATGCCCATGTTTTCGGCCAGCTTGATGTAATCCATGTTCTCAACCTCGGCGATGGTCTTCTTGACGCCCATCTGCTTGGCCAGGGTGCAGGAGAGTATATTGGTCTCGGAATTGCCGGTTACGGCAATGAATGCGTCCATTTTCTGAATGCCCTCCTGGGTCAGGAGGTCCATATTGCTGCCGTCCCCGTTGATCACCAGGGTACTTTCGAGGAAGTTCGAAAGCTGGTATGCTTTCTCCCGGTCGATCTCGATAAGTTTCACATTATGATGCTTCCCGAGCAGTTTTGCGGTGCGCTTCCCGATCCTGCTTCCCCCCAGGATCATGATGTTGTGGATATCGTAATATTCCTTGCCGGAATATTTCAGCAGTTCTCCGAGTCCCGTCTGGCTGGTGATCACATACACATGGTCGTTCACCTCGAAACGGTCACTGCCCCCGGGGATGATGGTCGTGGTGTCACGTGTAATGGCTACGGCACGGAACTCCAGTTCCCCTTTCGGGGTGGACTCGAGAAGGGTCTTGCCGATGATGGGCGCGTTTTCTTCGAGCTTGATGACATACATGGTAAGCTTCCCCCTCGAAAAATCGACCAGGTCGGCCATTCCCGTCTGGTGCAGGAGTCCGACGACCTCGTTCGCGGCGATCATCTCCGGGTAAATCATATAATCGATGCCCAGGTTGTTGATGATCTCCTTGTGGTTGTATTTCAGGTATTCCTGGTTATCGATCCGGGCAATGGTGCGCCTGGCCCCCATCTGTTTGCTGAAAAGGGCTGCCGTAATATTGGTGTCTTCCGATTCCGTGACCGCGATAAAAAGATCGGCTTTCTGGATGTTTGAATCTTCCAGGACGCTGAACGAGGTGGCCGATCCGTGCATGGTCATCAGGTCATGGGTTGAACCGATCTGCCGGAGCTTGTCTTCATCCACGTCAATGAGAACGATGTCGTGATTCTCATTGCTGAGCATCTTGGCCAGATGCGAACCAACCTCACCGGCACCGGCGATCACAATTCTCATTCTTTTCTTCGGATTGGCTTTTAAATGAAAGAGCAAAGTAATATATTAAATAGGATATATTCCAAAGGTTTTTGTTTTTTTTATCTACCTGCCTGATCGGTAGATGAAGCATCCCCCGGACGCCGTCGAATGGAACGGGATTCCCTCCTTCCTGCATCCGGATCCAACCCTGTCTGCATACCAGGAGCGGTTGCTGCCGTCGGCTACAACGCGGGAAGCCTGGAAATGATCCACCAGGAAGGGGATATCTGTACCGGGATCCTGGCAGAGGATCAGCAGGTCGGCTTTGAGTGAGGGCAGGCGCCCGTAATAGTCCCCGTCGAGCCTGGAAAGCACCAGTATGCGCTTCCCCCTGAACACGGCATAAAGGGCCTCCATCCCGGGGGAACGGATCAGCCGGTACCAGGGAAACGGCGGTTCCCCGGCCGCAGTCCGGGTCCCTCCCCTTTCCGGATCAGGCGGAGGGGAGGAAGGTCCTTTTTCGTTCTGCCTGGCAGCCGGATCTGTCTCAGTGGGCATCATGGCGGCCCGCCCGGTTTGTTCTTTGCGGATAGCAGGGGCGGCGGCAATGATCACAGGGGGATCCAGTTTGTTACGCCTGCTGAAGGGTTCGATCTCCCTGGGCAGGGTTCCGGGATCCGGCGGAGGATCCATCCCACGGTACAATGCAAGCTGCCTGCCGCTGATAAAACCAATGGCCGTTTCTCCCCTGAGGGCGAATACATAAACTCCCTGGTTTGAACGGACGCGGAATTCCCGGATGCAGGAAACTGCCAGCAGGAGGATAATGGATGAAAGCACCAGGAACATGGCCCTGGCGGTCCGCCGCTGCAGGTATCTCAAAACCAGCGCACCGGCAACATACAAAAGGATCACCTGGGAAGGCAGCAGGGACAGTCCGCCGATACAGGCCCCCGGCAGGCCGGCGACAAGCCCGGTGAACCACTCCAGGAAAGACGCCCCTCCGCCCAGGAGGGATGCCAGTAAATCGAGAAGGGGCATCCCTCCGCATGGAAGGAATGCCAGTCCCCCGACAAGGTCCCCGGCTGCTCCGAAAAAGGACCCTGCTCCCCCCAAAAGAAAATAGAAAAGCCCGGCATATAATATCAGCGTTGCCAGGGGTATGACAAGCAGGTTCGCCAGGATGGATGCCGGTGCGAACTGGTTGAAGTAATAAACCGACAGGGGCATGGTTGCCAGTTGTGCAGAGAGCGATACGGAAAGCATCTGGGAGATCCTGCGCCCGATCCATCCCCGGAACGGGAAAAGGTTCCTGAACCTGGGGTAAAGAGAGGCGATCCCGGCAACCGCTGCAAAGGATAACTGGAACCCGGCCTCAAAAACCGCAGCCGGGCGGCAGAGGATCATCCCGAAGGCAGCCAGGGACAGTACATGCAGGGAACTCACCTTTCTACGGCTCAGGACGGCCAGTCCATGGATGCAGCACATGGATACGGCCCGGATCACGGAGGAGGACAATCCCGTCAAAAAGGCATACATCCACAGTCCCCCGAAAACCACCAGGCTGCCGGTGATCCTAGCGGCCGGAAAGGGTTTCAGCCGCTTCAGCAGCAGCGCCGGCAGGAGGTACAGGATCCCCACATGCAAGCCGCTCACGGCAAGTATATGCAGGGTCCCGGAGTCCGCGAAGTTCTTCCTGAGCAGGGGGTCCATCTCCTCCCTGTATCCAAGCAGCAAAGCATTCAGGATAGCCCTCTCGCCTTCCCCGGTCACCCGCAGCTCCAGTTTATCGACCAATGTCCTGCGAAAAAGAAGTGCGCGGATCTTCAATCCGCTCCGGGGTTCACACCCACAAGACCGCCAGCTGGAAGGGTCCAGGTACATCTGGTACCGGATGCCCCTTCCCCGCTGAAAGGACCCGTAATCAAACTGTGCAGGATTC
>CAZVLG010000242.1:0-13906 GCA_964627835.1 uncultured Bacteroides sp. | reverse complement strand
CAGAACAAGATTAACAGGGGACTCGAAATCCCCTACGATTATCTCATCCATGCCAAAGACAAGAATGTGGTGGTGCTTGGAGGCGGAGATACGGGTTCGGATTGTGTGGGTACGGCCATCAGGCAGGGAGCAAAATCCGTGACACAGGTCGAGATACTGCCCCAGCCAAGAGAAGTGGAGGGCAAGGAGAATCCCAACTGGCCATTCAATCCCCAGAAACTTAAAACATCCACCTCGCATGAGGAGGGCTGTGATCGCAGATGGAGCCTTTCCACCCGCAAATTTTCAGGCGATATGAGGCATGTTATGGGACTCGAACTGGTGCAGGTTGACTGGGTCAGGGACGAAAATGGACAATTTCAGATGCATGAAATACAAGGCATGGAAGAGATCATTGATGCCGACCTGGTCCTCCTATCCCTGGGATTCGTACATCCGGTGCAGGAAGGAATCATTGATACACTTTCCCTTAAGGTAAATGCACGTAAAAACATCGTTACGGACAGCAGATTCGCAACAAACCATGAGAAGGTATTTGCTGCAGGTGATGCAAGAAACGGGGCCAGCCTGGTAGTGACAGCAATTTACTCGGGCAGGCAGGCCGCAGAAGCCATACATGCCTACTTGCTATCGTCCTGAGAAATCCGGATGTATTCCGTTGTGTCCGAAAAGGCTTCCAGCTTCAGCAATTTCTTAAGCTCTTTTGTGCTCGGGGAGAGAATGTATTTTACAGGATTGCCCTCCTCGTCTGTCTTAACCTCCATCTTGCAGTATTGCCCGATCAGGTCCATTTCATTTTCGTAGTCAATATCGCAGAGATAAGCCCGCCCGGAATTATCGAAAGTCAGTTTGAGCACCATCCACAAGCTGTCCCTCTGCAGGCTAAGGAAGTAATTACGGCCCAGTTTCCTGAGCCGGTCACCCCGGGGTATGCTGAATACGGTATCGTACAGGACAATCCTGCCGAAAACCGAATCATTCCGCCGTATGACGGGTACGCTATAATTTAGGTCTTTCATGACAAGCTGATCACCCGTCAGCTCCACATCGTCGTCCTGGATGACTTCTTCCACGGAATTGGCCAGGACTTCCTCATGTTTCTCGAGAATTTTCTTCGACTCAATGATGTAAACAGAACTGTCATCAAGCTCCAGGTAGGCACCCATGCTTCCGGCCGGAAAATTCATCAGATCCTTCTTGCCTTCAGGTTGAGGTTCCGTGAATACAACGGTCGGGTCGCAGGCATAAACAGATATCAGTAAAAGCAGGCAAGCAATATTTCTCATGAGCGGTAATTTTAGTAAAGATACGGCTTTGGAAAAAAATTGCCTAAGCCATTGACTTTTATAATATAATTATTATTTTAGAAACCTCAATTCAGGACCATGCATTGCACTGCAAATACTGTTTATACGACCCGGCGCTGGCGCTGGCGTAGCTTGATGCGGTGGTTGTAGGCAATATGCAATAAAAACATAATAATTAAAAGGGCATGTTGGTTACAACGTGCCCTTTTTGTATCTAAAAACCAAACTGCTATGAGTAAGAATTTTAAAGTTTTCCTGTCTGAGAAAGACATGCCGAAGCAATGGTACAACCTGGCAGCAGACCTGCCGACTCCGTTGCAGCCACCACTGGGACCCGATGGCAATCCGATATCACCGGATATGCTGTCCCCCGTATTTCCGATGAATCTGATCGAGCAGGAAGTCAGTTCCGATCGCTGGATCGATATTCCTGAAGGCGTACTGGAAATGCTCTTCCGATGGCGGCCGACGCCCCTGCACCGTGCATACCATCTTGAGCAGGCACTGGGCACGCCCGCGCGGATCTATTATAAGAATGAATCCGTTTCCCCGGCAGGCAGCCATAAACCCAACACTGCCGTTGCTCAGGCATGGTATAATAAAGAATTTGGGATCAAAAAGCTGACCACGGAGACCGGTGCCGGGCAATGGGGATCTGCACTGGCTTTTGCCTGTTCTTTGCTGGGACTCGAATGCAAGGTTTTTATGGTGCGTGTGAGTTTTGACCAGAAACCTTTCCGGAAGATGATGATGTCCACATGGGGCGCGAACTGTGTTGCGAGTCCAAGCAATGAAACCAAAGCCGGCCGGGATATCCTGGCCAAGGATCCCGACACTCCCGGTAGCCTGGGCATTGCCATCTCGGAAGCCATCGAGGCTGCCGTAACGGACGAAAGCGGTTCAACCCGTTACAGCCTGGGGTCCGTCCTGAATCATGTGATGCTCCATCAGACCATCATCGGCCAGGAAGTTAAAAAGCAGCTTGAAATATTCGGGGAAAAGATTCCCGACACCATCATCGCATGTGCGGGGGGAGGCAGTAATTTTGCCGGGATTGCCTTTCCATTTGTATACGATAAGATCCACGGGGCGGATATCGATTTCATACCTGTCGAACCTGCATCCTGTCCGACATTGACCCGTTCCCCCTTCTCATACGACCATGGGGATGTTGCCTGTATGACCCCGCTGCTTCCTATGTACTCGCTCGGCCATGAGTTCATACCACCACCCATTCATGCCGGGGGACTCCGATATCACGGGATGTCTCCGCTGGTATGCCAGGCAACGGTGGAGGGATTGTTGAACCCCAGGTCCATTCACCAGCTTGAATGCTATGAATCGGCCATTCTTTTTGCCCAGACTGAGGGGATAGTCGTGGCACCCGAAACCAGCCATGCAGTTGCGGCTACCATACAGGAAGCAAATAAAGCGAAGGAGGAAGGCAAGGAAAAGGTGATCCTCTTTAACCTGAGCGGACACGGCATGATGGACCTGGTGGGTTATGATAAATTCCTTCGTGGGGAACTCACCGACTATTCACTGCCGGAAAAGGATATTCAAAAGTTTACAGAACCCCTTAAAAATTTCCCGAAACCCAGCACAGCAAAGACCGGCAAATGGTAAAACAGTGGATCTATTGCAAGTGCGTAAATTAAAAAAGGCGTTGGCAATGGTCAACGCCTTTTTTATTACATGGGAATTATACCGGATGTCCGACTATGCTGAAAAATTCCGGTACCGGTTGACGATAGTATCTTTTGGGTTATTCTAAAAGGATAATCCGAACACAAGATGAACCTGCCCGGCATTGGGATTGGTGATCAGGGATACCGACACCGGCAATCCGTATTTATCGGTGATGGGTATCTCCTTGCTTGCCGAAATGCCAAAGTTCACCACTCCAAAATCTGTATCGTTGGTGTAGATCCCGTTTCCTACGCCCAGGAATATATCCAGGAATGAAAAGCCGTACCCGAGTTCAAAATAGATCGAATTATTGGAATCGTTATACAGGTTAACACCGAATAAGGCCGTCAGGGGAAGGTTTTCCAGTCCATTGAACGCAGCAGAAGCCTCTATTACATGATTGCTGGAGTCCTTCCGGTATTCATAGTAGTCATAGCCGAAAACCTCGTTTGGAAAAAAATAGTCGATGACCCCGACCGTAACCACATCCCTGATGGTATAGTTCAGATAAAGGTCCATCTCCTGAACACCGGGCAGGTTCGTAGTATATGCTCCCCATGCCCCGATGGTGAAGCCTTTGAAGCCAGCCTCAATGCTGGGCTGTATACTTGGGGAAGCCCCGTAATCCAATCCTCTCCACACATAGCGGCTCATAAGATCGGCCCCTATGCTGATGGGGGAGCCGGATGCATTTTCCTGGGCCCTTGCATTGGGAATTGTCGCCACAAGTGCGGCAATTGACAGCAAATAGGCGAGGGGGTAAGTGATACTTTTCATGATTCAAAAGATTAAGTTAAAAGAATTTTGTTTTTTTATTTAAACTACATAAATATTTTAAGAGAATCTATTAAATAGGGGTATAAGTAAAAATATATATAAAATTTTATTTCAAGAATAAATATTTAAGGGGTTAAATAAAAATAAATATAACATTTCATATTTTTCACTTACCTTCTTGAGAGCTAAGCTTGAAAGAAGGATGGAGATCGGGATCCGACTTATTCAAACCGGACGGAAATGGGTTCCTGTTCCCTGGAATCGTTCGAATGCAGGCCGGATATTGTCTTCATCTGGCTCGTCCCGGGCTCCCCCACCCGGATGGTATAACTGCCTCTTTCGAAAACCCCGGCCTGGAATTCGCCGGAGGCCAGGCGGCGGGTATAGATGATCTCCCCTGTTATCTCATTTATAACCTGTATTACAGGAGGATGATCCAGTCCGCTTACCTGCAGGGGGGGCAGCCATGCGTCTGCTTTCCTGGAATAGTTTTGTTCCATCCGCAAGCTTACCGGCCAGCCCGGGTATTGTGCAGCATTATATGATTCAGGATCACAGTGCCTTGGCCAGCACTCCAGGGTAATGATCTGGGATCTTTTATTCAGCCGAATGATCCCGTATCCCGGTGCACGGTCATGCAGCAGGGCCGGTTCTTTTTCTGAAAGATATGGATTTGAAACGGCGAGCACGGTGATTCTGTTCCCGAATCCGTCGAAGTACCTTCCGGTATACGGGGGCATATCCGGCTGGTGATTTTCGCCAGGAGCCTGCGGGAACCATCGGCGGGGCCATAGGTTGGCGATGGAAGGTACGCAGAAGGAAAAGCCGGCATCCTCCCAATCATCCATCCCGTGGTGGATGACCGAACCAAGATGCTGGTCGCCTCCGATCATCATGGTAAACCCCTTCCTCAGTTCTTCAAGGGCTGTATTCCTTCCGGTCTGGGGCCAGCCGTTTGAATCCATATCCCTGGCTTTGTTATAATCTTTTGGTATTACTCCTGCCGGCAGGGCAGGTAGTTCAGGGGTATGCGCATCCGTAAGAAACGTGTCGGGATAGCTTGAAAGGTTGGCAAAGATTGTCTGGCTGACGGCCACTTTCATATCCACCCCCTGCCAATCCGCAGCCCAGTCCCGCAAAAAAGACAACTGTCTTTCTCCAAGCAGGGATGCGTCCGGGGAGTCCAGCCGGCGCCCGTCCAAACCCCTGGCCTGCGCAAACCCGTTCACGATCCGGTAATCGGGGTGGATCTTTGCCGGGGCGGATTTGAACTTCCGGTCTTCCAGAATTGCCCAGGATATTCTCCCGTAATTCATATTACAGTAATACACTTCAATGCCTTGTTTTACCGGATTTGGATCGAAGGGGTCCGGGAGGTGGCTGGTCTGGGTTTGCTGGATCATATTGACCAGGGCCGGAGAGAGTTTATATCCGCCCTGATCCTGCTGCCAGTGGCTTTCAAAGCCCCGGTAGTAATCCGGGTAGATCCCGGAAGCAGGTTTTTCCGGAGCTCGTTCTCCTGAGGCCCCCCAGAGATTCCCATGGTACACATCATGGTCATCCGGGATGCATACGCAGGGGATATTCCGTGTCAGATCGCCATGGGCCCACAGGAACATGTACCATTTATACAGGTAATCCAGTCCCGTATTAAGATCCGATCTGAGATCGGGGGGTGTGGGTCTTCCTTCGTATACATTGTCACCGGTGTATACCAGGAGGTCAGGGTGATGCTTAGCCACATAGGAGGTAAGGTCTTCGTGGGGAAACCAGATCAGATCTGAAAAATCGTAGGACTCCCTGTTAATGCTCCCGTGGCTGTTGCTGTTGCCTGTGAAAGCAGCGACGATGATCTCATCGCGGTCCCCCGGATCCTGGACAATAACGCCATAGTAATAGTAGGGTGTTTGCGAGCCTTTGTCATTCGTCATGTGATAGAGGATCCGGTAATCGTAACGGATCTCGTCTCTCCAGTTCGGGATCCTGAAGTTTGCGGTGTATTGGGGGATACGTATCTGGCTGGTGGCGAGGGTATTCCATTTCCGGGTACCTGCATCGCGGATCTGGAGTTCCACCGTTTGTTCATCCGATTCGCTGAGCGGGGGAAGTTGGGCAGTCAGTTTAAGGGTCCGGTCGCTGAGGGTATACAATGTGCCGATGACCGGTCCGAGTTCATGATCCTCGGCTATCCTGATCTTGGATCCCTGGATATTCCAGTCGCTGAACCAGTAACTGCCCCCGTTGCATATAAGTGCCAGGCTTCCGCCGAGATTGTCCTCCCGCCTGATGAGGGTATCCATTCTTGCAAGCTCTTCCCTGGTACCTGCATCCGACGCACTTAGAATGAGATTGTACTGTTCTCCTCTGGGGATCAGTTCAATGGAAAGCATGTAGGAATCCGGAACAGGCATGCCAGGTGTCAAAGGTATGTCGTGGGACTTCCACTCAAGGCCTGTCTCATTATCCAGAAGGAATAATTTTCCATGGTTGCTGATTGCTGCGATCACTCCTCCACCTTTTCCGTACGCACCATGTATGATGGCCCTTCTCCTGTAATCCATTGACTCGTTCCCGGCTCCGATCAGGAAGCCTGAATATGCCGGCTGCCCTGAACCGGTGGATATCCTGATAATCCCGGTCGTAACCTGCATGTTGAGAGATCCTGCCCGGCCGGAGAGGTATCGATTAAGCAGTTGCAGCGTGCGTTTCGGAAGGTCCATATTAATACATTCCACTTTTCCATTCTTCAAACGCCAGTCCTGAAGTCGGTTTGACCAGAATTCGGGACCTATCCAGTAGCGGTCAGGAAGCTGATCCCAGTATGAATGAAAAGGTTTTGTCTCGGATCTCCTCTGGCAACTGCTAATCAGGATGAAAAGGAAAAGAAATGATAATATGTAAAAGCGGCGGCTCATGCTGGAATCAAAATTCAATAATTGCCTTCATGACCCCGTCCCTGTAAGCGGAAACAAGTGCGAACGCGTTCCCGGCTTCCTGAAATGGAAAGCGGTGTGTTATAAGCTGGGAGACATCCACGAGGCCTTCTGCGATCAGGTCGATGGCTTTCTGCAGCCGGTCGTTCTGCCTGCGCACATTCTGAAAACAGATCTCCTTTCTGCGGATCAGGTCAGCAGGCAGGACCCAGTTGTCAAATTCGGGTATGCCAACGATCATGATCTTTCCTCCGGGTTTGACAAGCTTCAGGGCCTGGTCCATGGCCTCCTGCATCCCGCAGCAATCGAACAGTATGTCGAGTCCATCGTGCTCTTCGCCGAGTATCCCGGACACGATGTCCACATAGTCGGTGTTGCCGGTCCATCCTGCACCTGCCTTCTCTGCCATTTTCAGCCTGTAATCCAGTTTATCCGTAATATAAATCCTTTCTGCGCCGAGTTGACGGCAGTACAGGAGCACGCTCATTCCTATGGGACCGCTTCCCAGGATCCCGATTGTTTTGTCGGGCTTCACCCCGGCAAGATCAACGGCCCATATGGCAATGGAAAGTGGTTCGGCGAGTACGGCCAGTTCATTATCGAGGTTTTCGGGCAGGGGATAACAGGAGTGTGCAGGCATGACGATGGTTTCGGAGAGAAGTCCGGGGTATTGTCCCGGATTACCCAGAAAGCGCAGATTCCGGCAGGTGTGAGGGCGGCCGGAAAGGCACTGGTCGCATTGATGACAGGACATGGCCGGCTCAATCGCTATTCGCTGTCCCGGTTTCAGTCCCCCGGCATCCCCCCCTGTCTCCTGGATGACACCGGATCCTTCATGTCCCAGAACAAAAGGGTATTCTACCCGGTTGCTCCCGATACGGCCGGTGGTATAATAATGCATATCCGAACCACAGACCCCCATGTGTGACAACCGTATCAGTACCTCGTTTCCGTTTCTGAGTACCGGATCGGGTTCCGTGATCATTCCTACTTCAGACGGTCCGGTAAGGGCCATTGATTTCATCGGAGAGTTTAGTTTGCAGATTTCTCCTAAAAATACAGATAATTAATTCCCTTTTTATAAACATATATCAATTATCTTTGGACGATGTTTCATGATTAGAACAGCATTTCCAATGAATTTTTTAGAGCAATTAAAGAATTTTACCGAAGTAGTAGCAGATACAGGTGACTTTCAGTCCATTGAAAGGTTCAAACCCCTTGATGCAACAACCAATCCCTCTCTGATTTACGCGGCCGCGCAGGATGAAAAATATAAATCATTGATCATGGATGCGGTGGCATTCGGGAAAGCGAGGGCGGATTCGACAGAGGAGCGCCTGGACGAGATCCTCGACAAGCTTGCGGTAAATTTCGGCATTGAGATCCTGAAGGTGGTGCCACGCCGTGTATCGACCGAGGTGGATGCAAGTCTTTCCTTTGATACAAAAGCTTCCATAGCGAAAGCAAGGAAACTGATCGGTCTTTACGAGGAGGCCGGGATTTCCAGAGAAAAAATTTTAATCAAGCTTGCGACAACCTGGGAAGGTATCCGTGCTGCGGAAGTCCTGGAGAAGGATGGCATCCATTGCAACCTCACCCTGCTTTTCAGCATGGCGCAGGCCGTAGCCTGCGCGGAAGCAGGCGTTCAGCTAATTTCACCCTTTGTCGGAAGGATCTATGACTGGCATAAAAAGGACAGGGGAGTGGACCATATTCCGGGTGCGGAAGATCCGGGTGTCTTATCCGTTAAGGAGATTTATGATTATTACAAAAAGTTCGGATACCGGACCGAAGTCATGGGGGCCAGTTTCAGGAATACAGAGGAAATCATTGAACTGGCCGGATGCGATCTTCTGACCATTTCGCCGGCCCTTCTTGGTGAACTGGAAGAAACGGAAGGAGAACTCGTGCGGAAACTTGTACCAGGGGAGGCCATGGATTCGGACCTGGAGAAAATATCCCTTGATGAGAAAGGCTTTCGCTGGATGCTGAACGAGGATGCCATGGCCACCGAAAAGCTCTCGGAGGGAATCCGGCGGTTCAACGCAGACCTGAATAAACTGAAAAAAATGATCCTGGAATTCATGTAATCTCCCCGGACAAATGAAAGAAATCAGCGATCTTCTGAAACACGAAGCGGATGCCATCCTGGGCATACCGGCCAGCGATGCTTTTTATAAAGCCACGGACCTGATCCATTCCCGCGTACATGAACAAAAGGGGAAACTTGTCAGCAGCGGCATGGGCAAGGCAGGCCAGATTGCTCTGAACATGGCAACTACGTTCAGCTCCACCGGAACGCCTTCTGTTTTTTTACACCCAAGCGATGCACAGCACGGCGATCTTGGCATCATCCGGGAGAACGATATTCTCCTGCTTATCAGTAATTCAGGAAAAACAAGGGAGATCGTTGAGCTGGTAAAGCTGGCGGAGAACCTGAACGGGGTTTTACCCCTGATTGTGATTACCGGGAATCCCCGGTCGGAACTGGCTGCCAAGGCGGATGTCGTCCTGCATACCGGAAGTCCCCAGGAAGTCTGTCCCCTGAGGCTTACACCAACCACTTCCACCACCGCCATGACCGTGATCGGAGACATCCTGGTCGTATTGCAGATGAAAAAAATCGGTTTTACTGCACCCGATTATGCCAAGCGGCATCACGGGGGATATCTCGGAGACAAATCAAGAAATAATACAGAGAATGAGAATACTCAGGGATAATACCACGGCCCTTATCATTGATATACAGGAACGGCTCCTTCCGCATATTCATGATCATGATGCCGTGGCAGCCAATGCGGAAGTGTTGATCCGGGGACTCCAACTGCTTCATGTCCCGGTTCATGTAACCCAGCAGTACAGCAAGGGACTGGGTCACACGATCGCTGCGATCGAAAAACTTTTCGATCCATTCAATCATATCGAAAAGACGGCTTTTTCCTGTTGCGATGAACCAAAGTTCCTCATGGCCATGGAAGGAACCGGCCGGAGCTGTGTTCTGATAGCAGGCATTGAAGCTCATGTCTGCGTGCTGCAGACTGTTATCGACCTGAAGGAACGGGGTTATAAGCCGGTCGTTATCGAGGATTGCGTCTCATCCCGCAAATCATCTGACAAGGCAACCGCCATTGACAGGATGAAGCAGGAAGGGGCGGTCATCAGTTCCTGCGAATCCATACTGTTCGAACTATGCAGGTATTCCGGCACAGAGGAATTCAAGGCCATATCGGCCCTCGTCAAGTAGTCCCCCGGAACCCAATCAAATATTTCCTCCATGAGCGGAAAAACACCCAGAAGGATCTTCGGATTCGGTGAGACGGTTCTCGATATTATTTTCAAGGACCGGCATCCTGTCGCGGCAAAACCGGGTGGATCCGTTCTCAACGCCTTCATCTCTCTGGGAAGGCTTGGATGGGATCCCTGTTTCATCTCCGAGTATGCCCGGGATGATGTGGGTGACCTGATCGATTCCTACCTGATTGAAAACGGGGTGAACACGGAATTTGTGAACCGGTATGCGGGAGGCAAATCGGCACTTGCCCTTGCATTTCTTGACAGGAACAATAATGCCAGTTACTCATTTTACAAGGATTTCCCTGAGCAACGCCTCCAGGCCCTGCCGGGTGATCTGGGAAAAAGGGATATCATTGTTTTTGGTTCCATTTATGCAAGCACCGCCGAAGTGAGGGAATCGATCCTCAGGTTCCTGGAAGCCGGAAGGCAAAAGCAGGCCCTGATCCTGTACGATCCGAATTTCAGGCAGGCTCATCTTTCCGAACTTGAGGAAATGAGACCAAGGATCATCGAAAACATCCGGTATGCGGATATCGTCCGGGGCTCGGATGAAGATTTCAGGTTGATATTCGGGCTGGAAGACCCCGAGGATGTGGCGGAACGGATCGATACCCGTTCCCGTCTCCTGCTTTATACACAGAATGCGGGAGGGGTAAGCATTTTTACGGGCTCAAACCGGCTGTTCGTCGAGGCAGAGAAAATAAACCCGGTAAGCACCATCGGGGCAGGAGATAACTTCAATGCCGGGATCGTTCACTACCTGATGAAACATGGGATCGGGAGAGAAAACCTGTCCGAACTTGGGAACAATGAGCTGATTGAGATGGCTGAATGCGGTGTCCGGTTTGCATCTCATGTCTGCCTGCATTACGATAATTATATTTCAAGGGAATTTGCGGGAGACCTGAAGTCCGGATGAGCAGGGCTGCCTATTTCTTAGGAATTTCTTTGCATTGCTGTATGATGTAACGCCTTGTAAGTATAGGATTCTCAATGATTTCAAAGAATTCATCCAGGTAAACAAGCATCTCCTGCCTGTTTCTGTTGTCGAGCAGTTCAAACTCGTCAACCAGTGCGTAAAGATCCTTTTTGCGGTCGAGGAAAACCCGGATGTAGGTTTGGTATTCTTGATCGCTTTCCAGGCAGTAGCCCCTGTAAACCCGTTCCCGTACTGACTTTGTGCCAAGCTCTTCCGGGGGGACGGCGTATTCCGCGTTGACCATGCCGCAATAATCAAAATCATAGGGGACGGCAAGTGGATAGATCACCGTGTAATCCATGGGTTTGAAGAGACGGATATTGTGCTGGTTCATAATGGCCCAGTCGTTGTTCCCGATCATGAACTGGAATATTGTCATCAGGTTGGTCTGGTAAGGATCGGTAAGCCAGGTCGGGATGCCTTCCCGTTCAATCCGGATCGCACCCAGCCGGGTTGCCAGATGGCTGTGGCTTTCGATGGTAAAACCGTATTTGTGGAGCGGTTTTAACTTTCCTTCCGAATCCAGATATTCAATCTCAAAAAGCTTGACCCTGTAACTGGTGTCGGTCAGTATGTTGAACATGCGGTACACCAGGTATTCCTTCAGGATGTATTGCTGGTAACCGGAACTGCCCTTGCAATGGGTAACAAGTTTCAGGGATTTGATATCGTTCATATAATCCTCGTCAAATTCGGTTTGTTTAAAATTCAGTTTGACAGGGGGAAAATTGCAATGGCCTTTTCGGAACTCACCCCGGGAGCTTATCCGAATATTTTTTTCAACCGGCGTTCCGTCAACCTTTGTGTAACGAAGCAAAGCCTCATGATATTCACCTTTGTTTTTCTCCCGGATGAACTTTCTCATGTCGAATTCAAGGCTGATACGCACCGGTTGGTCTGATTGGAAGGGATCAATATCCGGCAGCAGGGTGAAGGTGACCAGGTTCGATGTATCCGCTTCAAGGAGAGAGTCAGGAACGGATGCCAGGCTTTGTTCCTGATGGAAACAGAAAAGAATTGCCAGGGCAACAGCGTATTGGATTATTTTTTGTGTACCGCAGCCTTTCACAATAGTCATTCACTGATAAATTTATGTATGACTGCCTCGCCCAGGGCTATGAATTCATCGATACGTTCTTTCTGGGGATTGCCATCCGGATCCACATAACCCGGTTCTCCCCTGGCCTTGAGATACTGGTGGGCCGCAATGACACTGGTTCCGTCACAGGCAATGCGGCACAGCTCCTCATCAAGGTATTTCCCGTCCCGGGTGGTAACCCTGAGCTGTTTTTTTTCCGGGGTGCTGTGGGCTGTCCCGAAGAGGACCAGGAAGCCATTGTCCCTGAAAAACCGCGCATAATCCTTTACTATACCCGGGTGGTTCCTCGAAGGCAGGAATTCGATGCAGTGAATATTGTATGAGTGAAGTTCATTCATCAGGATTTGCTTGTTGGCCTCGTATTCGGTACAGCGGCCTTCTTCGTCATCGAGCAATGCGCTGTAGCAGGGTATTCCTCCTGCATTCAGTATGATCTTAAGGGCCTCGGAGACAGGAAGAAATGCACTGGGTTCCTCGGCAACGAATGCCTTTCCGCCTGATTTCAGGAAGCGTGAACGGATCCTGTTCTCCACTTCAGCATGGTCGCTTATTTCAGAAACGGGCTCATCCTCCCCGCAGATTTCCTGCAGTTTCTGTTTGCGTTCCGGCCGGTTTTTGTACTTGTTAAAAATCAGGGTACGGATGGCCTTGCTTATATGCCTTTCCGTGACAAATTCCCTGGCAAAGATCCGCTTTACCTCCGAGTATTTCAGGCTGAGTTCAGGGTCCATTTGCTTAATGGTGCTGCTGGCTTTCTCTATGATATCTTTTACATGCATCTGCACCTCAAGCCGGGTGTTTTGCAGGCGGCATGCCAGATCCTCATCCAGGTGGAATGGGTAATCCAGTCCTTTCCCTGACAGGTAGGTGCGTCCGGGATTCTCGGGATCATTGATCCTGAACCGGTCGTATTGTTCTTTGACCATAAGTCCCACGATCTCGATGTTGAACATTGGAAAGATCTTGTTTTTCAGCCCTTCCTCATAAAATTCGCGGAATCCGTCAGCTATGAAAAAATCATTAATCCCGAGCACACGGACATTCTCCCTGACAGCCTGTTCAAAAATACCCGGAATGCTTTCAAAAGAACTGAAAGAATAAGGGGTATGCAGGTGGGCATTGATCTGGGGAACTTGTCTCTCGCTGACACTCTGATAATCAAACAGCAGCGCTGAGGAATCCGGAAAGTCTTCAAGAATATACCTGCTCATGTGGATTTATTTACTATTCATCAAGAATGAGTTTCAGTTTTTTCAGATGCCGGTTGATGTTGTCCATTTCTTCCCGGCTGAGGTCGAAGTCCAGGGCGCCTGCGTTTTCAACAAGTTGTTCTTCGTTCCGGATGCCGGCCAGGAGGCAGCTTATTCCGGGCTGTTGCAGGGTCCATCGTAATACCAGCTGTGCCAGGCTTACGTTTTTACCATCGGCAACGGGCCTGATTTCGTCAAGGAATTCATTGATCCGGATGATGTTACCAAGCTTGTAATACGGAGTATCAGGCCGGGAGTCGCCCCTTCTGAACTGGTGCTCGGGTTTTATCTTTCCTGCGAGGATTCCTCTTTGAAGGGGACTGTAAACCAGTATGCCGATGTTTTTTTCAATACAGTACGGAATGGTATCCTCCTCGATTTCCCTTCGTACCATGCTGTATGCTACCTGATTGGAAGCCAGGTTAAGGACCTTGTCCACCCGTTCCATTTCCCCCACCGTGTAATTGCATACGCCGGCGGCCCGCACCTTGCCCTGTTCTATTAGTGTATGAACGGCTTCCATAGTCTCCTCCACAGGAGTGGTAGGATCCGACCAGTGGATCTGGTACAGGTCA
>CAZVLG010000241.1:0-12319 GCA_964627835.1 uncultured Bacteroides sp. | reverse complement strand
GCCAGCAGCGACGAAACGAACGCAATGGGGAATCCCGTTGCCTTGGAGGCCAGGGCGGAAGAACGCGACGTGCGGGGGTTGATCTCGATCACCACCACCCTCCCTGTTTTGGGATCGTGGGCAAACTGCACGTTCGTTCCGCCGATCACCTCGATCGCTTCTACGATGTCATAGGAATATTGCTGCAGGCGCTGCTGGAGTTCCGCTGAGATGGTCAGCATGGGCGCCGTGCAGTAGGAATCGCCGGTGTGGACCCCCATGGCATCCACGTTCTCGATAAAGCATACGGTGATCATCTGGTTTTTGGCGTCCCTGACCACTTCCAGTTCAAGCTCTTCCCAGCCCAGCACCGATTCCTCCACCAGGACCTGGTTCACGATGCTGGCCGACAGTCCCCTGCTGACGATGGTGCGGAACTCCTCGATGTTGTATGCGAGTCCCCCCCCGGTACCGCCCATCGTATAGGCCGGCCGGATCACCACCGGGAAGCCCAGTTCCTCGGCCACTTTTTCCGCGTCCTCAAGGCTGTTCACCGCCTTGCTCCGGGGCATCCCGATGCCCAGCCGGTTCATGGTGTCCTTGAATGCGGTACGGTCCTCGCCCCGCTCGATCGCATCTACGTTCACCCCGATGATCTTTACCCCGTAAAAATCCAGGATGCCTTTTTTTGCAAGCTGGGACGAAAGATTCAAACCGGTTTGTCCCCCGAGGTTCGGCAGCAGGGCATCGGGTCTTTCTTTTTTGATGATCTCGGTCAGCGCGTATACATTCAGGGGCTCGATGTAGGTTACGTCCGCCATTTCCGGGTCGGTCATGATGGTGGCCGGGTTGGAATTGACCAGTACGATCTTATAGCCAAGCGACCGCAGTGCCTTGCAGGCCTGGGTGCCCGAATAGTCAAATTCGCATGCCTGTCCGATGATGATGGGTCCCGATCCGATGATCAGAACCTTGTTGATGTCCTTGCGCTTTGCCATGGTGGTCCGGGGGTTAGGATGGAACTTCGTCGCGGTCCCATAAAGATGTAAATTATATTCCTAATTCTCCCCCAATTTCTCCTCCAGGTTATCACAAAAATATTGACAAAATCATGAGGCCTCCGGCATGCATTATGTTGTACCTTAAAATCAGGCCCTGGCATTCTTTTTCGGTTTTGCCCGTAAATACCTCAACCGCCCGAGCAAAGCATTGATTTATCTGAGCCAGGGAGCCTACCCGATCTATATCGTACATATGGTTTTCCTGTACCTGGGCTCCTTCCTGGTTTTACCCCTTGACATCCCGGTCACAGTAAAGTTTATACTTATTGTGGCCTTTACAGGCGCGGGATGTTTTGCCATGTATGACCTGGTCATCAGAAGGGCCGGTTTTTTACGGCCCCTGTTTGGATTAAGGTGAATTGAAAAAGTACATACAATCCCGGGAAGGAGCTTTTTTTCTTGATTGATGTTATAGAAAAGAATAACTTGACATTAATCAAACCATTTAACCTAAACCTGAAAATCATGCAAGATCGTCGCAAGTTCCTGAAAAACAGCTTATTGACAGTTACAGGTGCCAGCCTGGTCTCAAAATCCTTCCCGCAATCCATTTCAAAAAATACACCGGGCGAAACGGAAACCAAATTTATTTACCGGACCCTTGGAAGAACGGGGATCAAAGTCCCCATTGTCAGCATGGGTACCGGCAATACCAAAAATGCCAGCCTGGTAAGTTCAGCCCTGGATAAGGGGGTGAAACTACTGGCCACATCGGAGGCGTACCAGAATGGCAATAATGAAGCCATGGTCGGGACGGTCCTGAAAGACAAGCCCAGGGACTCCTTCCTGATCATGACCAGTTGTGGTGATATAAGTTGGCTTGACACAAAGACAGGGATGTTTACGGAAAGTTACGATCACGATGCGTATATGAAGAGTGTGGATGGAAGCCTGAAAAGGCTGGGGGTCGATTATGTCGATATTTTTATACTGCCTTTTGCCACCGGCATGGAATCCGTGTCTCAGCCGGCGGCGGTAAAAGCACTGGAAACCATCAAGAAAAACGGGAAAGCAAAATACCTGGGAATAGCAACACACAGGCTTGAGCACGATGCCTTACGTGCCGCCGCAGATACCGGCTTGTACGATGTTGTCATGACGGCTTATAATTTTCGCAAACAAAACAGGGAGGAACTCGAAGATGCAATCCGGTATGCAGCGGAGTCAGGCATGGGCATCATTGCCATGAAGACAATGGCCGGTGCTCACTGGGATAAGGAGAAAACAAAGCCCATAAACGGGATAGCGGCCCTGAAATGGGCATTGCAGAATGAAAATATCCATACCGCGGTCCCCGATTGTTCCACCTTCGACCAGCTTGACATGGACCTGGCCATCATGGCTGACCCGGAACTCACGGAAGAAGAGAAACAGGACCTGGTTCCGCCATCAGAGGATCTGTCCTCCGGCCTTTACTGCCAGCAGTGCAGCCAATGCATCCCACAGTGTCCCGAAGCCATGGATATTCCAACCATTATGAGGAGCTATATGTATGCCTACGGGTACGGGAACCTGGATTTTGCCCAAAAAACACTCTGTTCGGCAGGCCTCCAATCCATTCCTTGTGGGGATTGCAGTGATTGTACCGTGAACTGCCAAATGGGATTTGACATCCGGACCAGGATCCTCGATATCTCAAGGTTACGTGAAGTTCCCGAAGATTTCCTCCGGCATGCCTAATGCCGGTAACCGGGAATGAGATTCAGAACGAATAAGCAGAACCGGAAGAGGTCATAATATGTTTATAAGTTCACTGTTCGAAAAAGGCTACAATATAATTTACATGGAATAAAAATCCCAATGATACTGTTATGTATTTCATGAGTTAATACGTTCTAAAAATTTACAAGAGAAACGATTCTGCCTTCCGGATTTTTAAATTCGATTAATCGAGGAGCATCCTCAGAAAGAAACGTGATCTCGATTTTAACTCTGAAATTATTCTCCTGACCAAGCATAGCTGATTTTGCTTTATTCAGTTCCGTTCCTTGTAAATTATAGGTAATACCTTCAATCCTTGACTTACCAGGTATAACAATAAATTTCCTTCCACCACCCGGGGTAACATGCAATTCATGGATGAAGTATTTATCGAATTCGATGTAATTTTCAGAAAAAAGGAAGAGGATCCTATGTTTACCCCCGATCTTCGTCGAAATAACACCTAATCTATTAATTCGCGGATCGTTTAAAATTTCTCCAAGGTGATTATCAATTAATTCAATTGGTTTAGATAGGGTGCTTTCAATATTCCTCGCCTTAATCTCTACTAGATTAATATTGTAATCAAAATTCCCATTACTTCTTAATATGGACCGTATATAATCATCTGTTAGTATAGTTCTTTTGTCATGTTCCTCTCCAATGGTTTTACAAGTCAAAGCAAGAGATGTATTATAATCTAATAAGTTCAATGAATAAGCCTGTCTCGAATCATTAATCTTCGAAATGAATCCTTGGGTTATGTCGTCTGGAACTTGCGCAACAAGCGAAGTAAAAGCGAATAATCCAATCCCTGCAATTAAATATCTTAAACTCATATTTTCCTAATTACTAACGTGTTATATGTTCAAGTTCTATCTCCTTGCCATCTTTAACCATAATTACAGGATCAACTGAGTTTAATACCTCTCCAGTAAAACTGAACTCAAGCTCATGTATTAACCCTGTTTCGTTTGTTAATGGTTCAGATACTTGGGCATTGCTATATTGTATTATAAACGACAATAAAGATTGGAAATCAATCCTCATTTATGAGGACAAATTCATATGATTCCCAATTTTGTGCTTTTGTAGATGAGCTCACTGCAGTTCTGCGCCTCCAACCAACTTTAGAACCTGCTTTTCCCTGGGAGACAACTTTGGAGAACCAACATTTTGTGTCATTTTCTTCAAGGTTAGGGGTTTGCTGGTTTATCGGGAAAATCCAAAAAGGTAGCCAGGCTGATTCCATTTATTTGACGAATGGAAGTCAATTTAAAACCGGTTTAAATAAGGCAAATTATTGCCAAATTCCTGGCAGATGCAGTTACCGGAAGGTTTCATACCTGGGACTGTAAGCATTTTTCATATGTTAAAATCCGTTTTTACCCGGCTACCTTTTGGCATTTTTCCGATTAAACAACAGAGCCATATCATTCGCGACATGATTCCGGGTTTTAATCCCGACTTTAGTCTCAGTGTTTTTGCGGGCCGGATCTTGCATTTTTCATCGGTGGCTGACGGTAAGCATTTTATGAATTTCATATGATGATAAACCTCTAAAATGTAACGCTATGAAAAAATCAACTCCCTTCCGTTTCTTGTTTCTGCCCTTCGTTTTGATTGCCCTCTCAATGGTCCCGGCCAATGCCCAGGAAAAGGTATTGCCGGACAGCCTGGGGCACGCCCGGATCGTGCAGTACCTGCAGGAGACGGGTTTTGTCAGGGAACTGGACCGGGTTACCCTGTGGACCACTCCCCGGGCCCTTGATTCCTCGCATGTCGTGAGGCATATGATCAAGGCAAAGCATAAGGACATTCCGTTTCCGTTCGAAAAGTCCTGGCTGGTTATGATAGACGATCATCCAGGAGCCAATTTCGGGCATCCCGTAAGGTGGATTTTCATCGACGCCGGGTTTACCCAACATACCGGGGTCTTGCGCCGTGAATTCCCCCCGATCGTCCTGCCGGACTTCGGAAAAGGCAAGCCGGTGGAATTCAGATGCTGGGAGCTTACGCCGGTAATGTGCGAATATGATGTGATGTATGAGCTGGAGCTCAGGTTGATGCCGGTAGATTACCACAGGTGCAAGTATGCCATTCTTGTCTCGGGAGGGGCTAATTCGGGCATCAATTACAGCAGGTACGCCCAGAACCTTAAAAGCATGTATACCATGCTCAGGAATGCGGACTATTCCAAGGGGAACATATTTGTCTATTATGCCGACGGTACCCTGGCGCTTGACTGTGATAACGAAGATGGCGACAACGATGATGCCACCGGGAACGATGTTACCGACGGAGCCTTTGAAGATACCATACGCGCAAAATTCCGGGAAATCTGTTCAAGCTTTTCCCTCCGGCGGCACGTCCTTTTCTCCTATTTTACCAACCATGGGTCCGACGATGACGGGGTCTGTCTGTGGGATGTGGCCTGGGATGGCTTGGATGATAACGAGCTCTACTCGCCCGATGAACTCGCCGATGATGTTGCGAACAGCAGGTTATGCCGGCATTTTATGATCCACGATCAGTGTTATTCGGGTGATTTTCTTCCCATGGCCTCGGACGGGGATCACGACGAGCTGGTTGTATACGCCGCCGCCAGCGCCAGCGAATCAAGCTACGGGAGGGAATACATGGCCCGGTGGGAACAGAACGACATGACCACAACGACCGTAAACGACATGCACCAGGATGTGGTGGACAACGGGAACCTGACTTCCACACCGGGAATGTCGGAGGGAACCGTAGGCGTGGGTGACCACCCGGCAGGGAGATGCTGCTTTTGCTGGTGGTGCTGGAGATACTGGTATATAGCGGTCATCGCGATTGCCGTCGTCGTAATCATTCTTTGGAGGCGTTTATAGCAGTTATATTTCTTTTTCGCCGGATTATAATCCATACTACCAGGACGACCAGGAGGGATACGGCGGCCCCGGTGGAGGCAATCCAGAAGCCCGTCCAGGTCCACCCCGCATCGTGCGCTGCCCGGTATTCGGGCCGGACGTCCCAGGCGATCCAGGGTCCTATGCAACCCACGACGAATATCGCCACCCGTAGGGCATGCAGAAACACGATCGCCGTGGTCAGGCGCAGGGTTAGCCGGCGGGCGGAGATGTTGCCGCTGCGTATCCACCAGTGGATTGCAGCGACCAGGCAACTTAGGTCGACGAGCATTTCCGCGGCCAGCAGGACGGAGACCCACCAGACGTATTTCTCCAGGTACCCGTGTGCGGTGAGCCAGATCGTGCGGTAGAGCAGGAAGCCCGCTCCCAGGGCCAGGAGGGTGGCCCAGAAACGCTGCCATGGAAATTTTTTTCCCATGCGAATGATTTCGTTCCCATAAAATTATTAAAAATCACGAATTGGCCGGAACGTTCGATTGAAGCTGCGGGTTTGCAAAGGATACAGGCTTAAAGTCCGGTGGCCGGGTTAGTACCAATCCCGGAATTTATTAATTTGTGGTTTGAACCAGCTGAAAAGACAAAGCATGAAAATAATCAGGGCCGCTCTTATAAGCATCTGCATCACGGCGTTACCGGTCTGTGGTTCGTCCGCGGACGGGGGACGGGTGAAATATAACTTCAATCCCGGGTGGAAAGTGAATGTCGGGGATACGGCGGGTGCGGAGGCACCCGGGTTCGACGACGCTTCATGGAAGGAGGTCACCCTTCCGTACGCATGGAATGAAGACGAGGCTTTTAAAAACGATATCGCTGACCTGACGACCGGGATCGCCTGGTACCGGAAGCATTTCAGGCTTCCCGGGGCGGACAGGGGCCGGAAGGTCTTTATCGAGTTCGAAGGCGTCAGGCAGGCGGCCGGGGTTTATGTAAACGGTGAATTTATCGGGCTTCATGAAAATGGCATTACGGCGTTCGGGTTCGACATTACGCAGCTTGTCCATTTCGGCGATCGTGAAAATGTGATCGCCGTGCGCACCGACAATGCGTGGGACTACCGGGAAAAGGCCACGGGGACCCGTTTCCAGTGGAACGACCGGAATTTCAACGCCAACTACGGGGGCATCCCCAAAAATGTGCTCCTTCATATTACCGGTCCTGTATACCAGACCCTGCCGCTGTTCGGCAGTCTCGGGACGACGGGGACCTACATCTATGCAACGGATTTCAACATCGGGGAACGCTCTGCCGTCGTAACGGCCGAAACCGAGGTGAAAAACGAAAGCCCGGAGGCTGCCGAGATCGTGTACGAAGTGCAGGTTGAGGACCTCGACGGCCGGCTCGTCACTACCATGAACGGGGGGAAGGTATTCCTCGGAGCGGGAGAAACGAAAATCATCCGTGCCTCGGAAAAGATCGAGGGACTGAACTTCTGGAGCTGGGGGTACGGTTATCTCTATACGGTCCATACCATTTTAAAATTGGACGGGAAGGTGATCGACCGGGTTTCCACCCGAACGGGGTTCCGGAAGACTGAGTTTTCAGGGGGACTAATACGGCTGAACGACCGGGTCATCATGGTGAAGGGGTATGCCCAGCGTACGAGCAATGAGTGGCCTGCCGTCGGGCTTTCGGTGCCGCCGTGGATGAGCGACTACAGCAACGGGCTAATCGTCGAAGGCAACGGCAACCTGGTCAGGTGGATGCACATTGCCCCCTGGAAACAGGATGTGGAATCCTGTGACCGGGTGGGACTCATGGAGGCCATGCCGGCCGGTGATTCGGAAAAGGACAGCCAGGGCAGGCAATGGGAACAGCGCGTGGAGGTCATGCGTGATGCCATTATTTACTACCGGAACCACCCGAGCATCCTGTTTTACGAATCGGGGAACAAGGGAATTTCAGAGGAGCATATGAAGGAGATGAAGGAGCTGAGGGACAGGTACGATCCTTACGGGGGAAGGGCTGCCGGATGCCGGGAGATGCTTGACAGCGAGGTGGCCGAATACGGAGGGGAAATGCTTTACGTCAACAAGAGCGACGGCAAACCGGTCTGGGCCATGGAATATATGCGCGATGAGGGACTCCGGAAATACTGGGACGAATACTCCCCTCCGTATCACGGGGACGGGGACGGTCCGCTCTACAGGGGACAGGATGCAGGCGCCTATAACCGGAACCAGGACTCCTACGCCCGCGAAGTCGTAAAACGATGGTACGACTATTACCGCGAGCGGCCGGGATCCGGCTCGAGGGTCAGCTCGGGGGGAGTGAATATTATTTTTTCGGAAACCAATACCCATCACCGGGGAGAGGAGAATTACAGGCGAAGCGGAGAGGTCGATGCCCTGAGGATCCCGAAGGATGCCTTTTACGCTCACCGGGTCATGTGGAACGGCTGGGTTGAACCCGAAGTGCAGGGCACCCACATTGTCGGCCACTGGAATTACGGGGAAGGGGTCGTAAAAAAGGTTTACGTCGTTTCCACGGCCGACAAGGTCGAATTGCTCGTAAACGGCAGGTCCCTCGGCTACGGGAAGAAGGAATACGGGTTTCTTTTTACGTTTGACTCGGTGGAATGGCAGCCCGGGAAGATCGAGGCGGTTCCCCGGACGGCAGACGGCACGAGGCTGGATCCCGCGGTCCTGAGAACCGCAGGTGCCCCGGAAGCCATCCGGCTGACCCTGATAAGCTCTCCGAACGGGGTTCGGGCGGACGGGGCGGACCTGGCCATGGTCGAAGTCGAGGTGGTGGACGGAAAAGGACAGCGCTGCCCGACCGCCCTGGATACGATCGATTTCACGCTGGAAGGACCGGCAGAGTGGAGGGGAGGAATGGCACAGGGACCGGGAAATTACATACTGTCCCGCTCCCTGCCGGTGGAGTGCGGTGTAAACCGGATCCTGGTCCGCTCCACGACGGAAGCCGGAGAAGTCAGGCTTTCGGCCGGTTCGGGGGGACTGAAGGGCTCCAGCCTAAGCTTCATAACAAGGCCGGCCGGGGTGAGCTACGGCCTTTCGACGGAGATGCCTGCCGGGGGCCTGCCCGTGAACCTCGGCCGCGGCCCGACCCCCCGCACACCCTCTTACCGGGCCTTCAGAACTTCGGTCGGCATCACAGGCGCCCGGGCGGGCGCCAACCAGGATAAAGCCGCATACAGCTATGACGGAATACAGGAAACACGCTGGATGAACGACGGCACCCTGGAAACGGGCTGGATTGAATATACCCTGGAGAAGGAAGCCCTCGTCAGCGAAATCGCCCTTAAGCTGAGCGGATGGAGGACCCGGAAATATCCTATCGTGGTTTCCTCCAATGACTCCATCCTGTACAGGGGCATCACTTCACCCAACCTGGGTTACTTTTACGTCGAGCTTCCATCCCCCGTCAGAACGGATAATCTTACAATACGGCTGTTCGGCCGGACGGAATTCGACGATGTCTACAAGCTGGTCGAAATTACGGGAAAACTGGACAGGGAAACGGCCGACGACCTGTCCGTGCGGAATGCCGCCAACCTGAACATTGTCGAGGTTGAGGTCTTCGAGTCAATAGTGCATGAATAATTATTTAAAAACGTGACGGAGTTATAAGACTCGCATAGCTATGGTTCATCCGCCTGGTCATTAATCCATTCCATGGCAGCCTCCAGCTGTTTGTCGATGCCTTTTGCGGCATCCACCCCCGTCTTATCGGCGATTACAATAGAGTATCCTTATAATGCAAGCCGGGTGTGATGAAAACACAAAAAACTTTCCTGTTAATAATTTCGGTCGGCAACATCGGAGAATCCGGGCAGGTTTTATGTTCTTCTCGATCCTCTCCGGGGAATGATATATCGGAAATTAATAAGAGCTCCTTCCAAATAGCATAGCCACATTTAAATTTTAAAATAACCAATCGTTAAACCAGTCAATGATCTCGGGCGTGTTTTCCAGGATCTCAGGCTGTATTTCCAGGTGTCTTTCAATGATTGTGGGGATGGGTTGCGGCCCTATGCCCGGTTGTCCCCCGACATGGCCGGGAAGGTCGATATCGCTTCCCATATAACACTCCTCCCAGATGGCATACAGGCAGATGATGTTGTCCACCAGCAGTATGGAAGTGGGCGGGCCCTCATTGCAGGAAGCCAGGCAATCCTCCCCATATGCAACCGAGCATTTTAATGCACAGGCTTCCGAGCTCAGGTCCAGGTCCCCTTCGTCTCCCGCGCAGCCGTAAAATCCATTGGGGTCCATCATGGCGATCCGGGGATCTCCGGGAAACATGCTGTTGCAACAATCCATGTTCCTGAGGAAAGCATCGCAATTCAGCGGGGCCAGTCCCCCGGACTTGGTGCAGTACATTGCGTTTGTATACCATTCCATCAAGGAACTTGTGATGCAGGAATTACAGGTTTCATCCACACAACTCCAGTTCCACCGGAAGGTGTTATTGGACTTGTCATGGGTGTAATTGGCCTGAACCTTCTTCCCGTTTGAAGATCTTGACCAGACATAGTGATTGGCAGTGTTGTCATCGTAATTGTTCCATACATCCAGGGCCTTTCCTCCATCCGGCTTGTTGACCTGCGTTACGCCGCCCAGTATATTCCCCTCCCAGTCCATTTCCCTGTATGCAATGACAACCGTACCATCAGCATAAGTCGTTGTGACGGTCTCATAAGGCTGGCCGGCATTGTCACCGGTTTCTATAATACCCGTCTCTGTTTCCTGGCTTACGACATCCTCGTTTAACTTCTCTTCAACCGTCTGATCCGGTGTTTCGAGATCATCGGGTTGTTCATTCCCGGTCGATTCTGCCATGATGGTTTCCTGGGGAGAACCCCCGCAATTGTTTTCGATGCCACCCAGGGCATGCTCAAAAGAGAGGTACATGTTTTCATAGGTGGTTCCTGATGTAAAAGCATCCGAACCGCACAGGGAAAGCATATCAAACGGATCGAACCCCGTCATGCCCGAGAAGCCGGTCATGTCCCCTGCCGAGAATCCCTCGCCGATGCTGTTGAGTATCCCTTCCTGGCAAAGCATGCCGATAGCGCTCAGGTGGTCGCTGATGACCCCGGCTGTCAGTTCGTCCCCGGAAGAAATACCAAGTTCTTCATACGACATGGTGATCCAGGAACCCATGCCGCAATTTATAAGCACTTCGCCAAATAATTCCAGGTCGAAAAAATCATACAAGATTCTGATGTCCTGCATGATGTATTCAATCATCTGGTTGTCGTAAGTCGACAGTACCTCGGAAAGCTCATTATAGCTGTAGGTGCCGTTTTCCCGAATGACCATAACGTATTCGGTGCGCAGGGCCCAGTTCTCCAGAACACCGATCTGCTCCGTGATGTTCTTGTATAAGCTGCTGCTCATTTCTTTTTGAGCCTTCAGGGAGGGATGGTATTCCCTGACGGCTTTGTGAAAATTAGAGATCTTGGCCTCCGTAACCAGCCGGGCCAGCTCGTAATTCTTCGGATAGATCTCCCGGGTAATCTTTGCTACCTCTTTAACGGTAAGGTATTTCTCCCCGTCGTAAATCTTATTTTCCTGGCACAGTGGCCGGTAGAAAGATGCTACGGTGAGGAATGCGACAATCAAAATTAAAAGCACAAGGAGGATGCGTTTGAGGATTTTCATTTTCGTGGGTTATTGGTTCGTAAATGAAATTAGGAAAAAACCGGCGGATTGTCAAGAGCTTGAAAGACTGAATTTGCCCCGGCATCAACTTTTCTGCCTGATGTATCCATTGAAATTATAGGGTTTTAGAAAAAAACCCGTGTGGATCCGGATAAATGGATAATGGTTGTCAGTATTTAACCAGTTTCAGGGTTGCCTGTTCGTTCCTGTGGTTTGTCACGGTGACAAAAAATATTCCCTGCTTCATTCCTTCCAGTCCCACATCGCAAAATTGCGTGTTGGTGTAGGATTTCTCGGCTATGGTTGAACCGGTTATATCCTGGATTTTGATATTCACCGCAGGATTTTCCATGCCGAGATCAACCAGGACCTTGTCCGAAGTCGGGTTTGGATACATCCGGATGTTGTGTAAGGCATGGACGGTTTGATCTGAAACGGCCGGTTCCTCTTTCACGGCAGCCCGCGTGAACGTATGCTCGCCCGAGCCGATTTCGCCGATGTAAATGAAGTCCCCGTCCTCTGTACCGTTTGTTTCCACTTCGTCGACCCATACTTTAGTCCCCGTAGTCCCGCTTGCCGGAACGTAAACCTTTGCAGTTACGTTATCGGGGATGGTCAGGGTCATTGAAAAAAGCGTATCGCTCCTTGTCCAACTTATGGAAATATCCCCCCTGTCGGTGGGCAGGGTTCCGTTCACATGGCTTAACCTCTGTTTAAAATCCAGTGGTTTTACCCGGATCAGCTCATGCTGGGGTTTCAAGGCTTTTATTCCCAGGATATATTCCTGCATGCCCAGTAACCCGACTGCTCCCCAGGGGTGCGACATGCTTTGCTCGTTGGTGATGGCATCCCAGGATTCCCAGGTGGCCGTTCCCCCGAGGGTAATGGTTTTAGCCCAGCCGTCCCATTCGGGATTCGTATATAATTTCAGCAAATGGGGTCCCTCATCAGCCTGCCCGATGGCCTCCGGCAACCACCGCAGGGTTACCATGCCCGAACTCATTTCCTGGTCCTTGATCTCGGCAACGACGGAATCCCGGTA
>CAZVLG010000240.1:0-6602 GCA_964627835.1 uncultured Bacteroides sp. | reverse complement strand
AGGGTACCAGGGTCAGGTGAATAAAAAGGGTGTTGGTGGATCCCAATTCAAACTTCAGCTGTCTGACCGCTTCAATATAGGGAAGGGATTCAATGTCACCAACCGTACCGCCGATCTCGGTAAGCAATACATCATACTTCTTACTCTTGCCAAGCAGCATGATCCTGCGTTTGATCTCGTCGGTAATATGGGGAATGATCTGAACTGTTTTCCCGAGGTAATCGCCCCGTCGCTCCTTATTGATCACCGACTGGTAGATCCTGCCGGTAGTAACATTGTTGGCCTGGCTTGTCGAGATACCGAGAAAGCGTTCGTAATGTCCCAGATCCAGGTCCGTTTCGGCTCCGTCTTCGGTGACATAGCATTCGCCGTGTTCATAAGGATTCAGGGTGCCCGGATCAACATTGATATACGGATCCAGTTTCTGGATGGTAACCGACAATCCCCTTTCCTGCAATAACATGGCAAGAGATGAAGAAATGATACCCTTTCCAAGCGATGAAGTCACACCCCCCGTAATGAATATGTACTTGGTCGCGCCCACTGGTACCGAGTTATTGGGTTAATTTCATTTGTTTAACTTATTTAGTCCGTATCCAGATTGTCGATCATTTCAATCTTCTGCTCCAGAAGCTTCATGCTCTCCTTGGCATTGTCGATCTTCGATTGAACCTCGTCAATCATCGATTCGGCATTTTTTGACTTTGCGAAAAAGCCAATATTGTTCTCCCATAATACAATATCATTCTTCAGCTGTTGCAAGCGATTCAGGTAACGCTCCCGCTCCTGGGTGATCTTTGCATCGAATTTTGGCTTCTGGATCATGCTGTTCAGCTTGTTGCGGAATTTCAGGAGATTTTTCCTGTTTTCATTGATGTCCAGGCTATCAAAGTGCGTGTTGATCAACTTCCTGAACTTATCCTGCAAAGCTTCCTTTTCCTTGAATGGAACAAAGCCAATTTCGGCCCATCTTCGCTGAAAATCGTTTAAGATCTTGAAATTATTTTCGACATTTTCCGTAAGCTCAAGGGATTCGAGTTCTTTAAGCAGCTTTTTCTTTTCTTCAAGATTATGGGAGTAGGTCTGGTCGATGTTCTGGAAATACTCAGATTTTTTCTTGAAAAAGTGGTCACATGCTGCCCGGAATCTCCGCCATATTGCTTCTGAATGTTTTTTGGGTACGGGACCGATTTCCTTCCATTTCTTCTGCAGGCTGATCAGGTCATCTGTGTTTTTTTTCCATTCCGTACTGTTCTGTAAAGCTTCTGCCTGAAAACAGAGATCCGTTTTCAATTGAAGGTTATTCAGCTGCATCTCCTTATTTTGGGAATAAAATTCACGTTTGCGGCTGAAAAACGCATCGCAGGCTCTGCGAAACCTTTCATAAATCTTATTGTTGTCCTTTTTGGGCGCAAAGCCAATGGTTTTCCATACTTTCTGCAGTTCGATGAGCTCCTTGGACTTATCATCCCATTGCTTGTGTGTTTCAAGAACAAGGTTGCTGATCTCCTCCGCTTTTTCACAGAGCATGGTCTTTTGTTCCAGGTTTTTCTTCTGGGTTCTTTTCAGCTCCTCAAAATACTCCTGATGCCTCCGGTTTATCTTCGAAGTGGCTTCCTTGAAACGTTCCCATATCTCGGCTCTTACCTCCAGGGGCACGGGACCTATCTCCCTCCACCGGTCATGGTATTTCTGAAGGCTTTTAAATGCATTGATCACGGAAGTCTCCATTAAAAGCTCCTCCGCACGTTCGCATAACTGCATCTTCAGTTCCAGGTTCTTTTTCAGGTCCAGGTCCCTCAGTTCCTTATTGATCTTAATATAGTCATAGAACTTTTCAACATGGTGATTGTAGGTGTCCCAAAGGTCCTTAAGGTTCTGCTGGGGCACCAATCCTATCATGCGCCATTCTACCTGAAGTTCCCTGAATTCATTGAATGTTTTGTTGATGGACTCCTTCCTGTTAACCAGTTCCTTGATCTTCTCGATGACCTCGTATTTTCTTGCCAGGTTTTCCTGCTTCTCAAGTTCCAGGTTCCTATTGTATTCTGTTTTCTGTTCTCGGTATTTCTTTAAAAGTTCCTTGATCTTGTCTTCCAGTCCATCCGGCTTAACCTGGAAGTCCTCGATATCACCCCCCTCTTCAATGAACTTCTTACGCTTAAGTTCGATCTCGGCTTTGTTCTTTTTATAAAAGTTAATCTTTATATGGTCAACATCCGAGCGTATCTCCTGTACGTCCTGGTTTTCAATCAGGATTTCCAGGCGGTTGATCAGATCCTCACGGGTCAGGGCTGAATAATCGAATTCCGGAATGCCGGAGCTCGGTGCTTCTGCGGGAGTTTTTGAACCATCATCCGCCGTTCCGGCACCTTCGTCATCGGGTTTAGCTGCCTCGGGCGGTGGTGTGTCACCGGGTGCAGTTTTTGAAGCCGGTTTTTTCTTGTCCTTCGGTCCTGCCTTTGAAACAGCTTTTGCTTTGGACTCTGATTCGGATTCCGGAATAAGTTTTTCCTTGGATTCTGATGTGGATTCCGAAGTAGCCAGCTCCTTTCCTTCCGGCTTTACCGCCGGTTCAACCTCAACGGCAGGCGTTTCATCATGAGATTCAGTGTCGGCAATGGTGTCTGGGGACTTCTCTCCAGGATTCGGGGATTTTGCAGAATCATTCCCTGCACCCGAGGAAGCATCTGCATTCTCAGTGGTTTCGGGGATATTTTTTTCCTTCTTCACGGAAGGATCGGGGGCGGAGTTTTCCTCCTTGGAAGATTCCTTCTTTATTTCACCGGATTCACCGTTGAAAGGTCCATCAAGAACCTGGTCATTATGTTCCATCACTGCTCAATATCTATACCTTACTGACACTGACATCCTGCGAAAGTAGTTAAATATGCAGTATGCTCAAAGTTTTTTTGGGCATCTTGATTATTTTTACATAAAATCCGAATTCATGAGAATCGATATCCTTACCGGTGTTCCGGAACTCCTGCAGAGCCCGCTGAATCATTCCATTCTGCGCAGGGCCAAAGACAAGATGCTTGCCGAGATTCATATTCATAATCTTCGGGACTTCTCCAGCGACAGGCATAAGAAGATTGATGACTATGCCTTCAGCGGGGAAGCAGGGATGGTATTAAGCATTCAACCCATCGACGCAGCTCTCTCCCAGTTGCAAAAAGAGCGCCGCTACGAGGAAGTCATTTACACCACCCCTGATGGCGAACTGTTCAATCAGCAAATTGCCAACCAGCTTTCTACATGTGAGAACCTGATATTCCTGTGCGGGCATTATAAGGGAGTGGATCAACGTGTGCGGGATCACCTGATAACCAGGGAACTGTCAATTGGGGACTACGTTATGACCGGTGGGGAACTGGCTGCAGCAGTCATGATTGATTCAATTATCCGGCTGATTCCCGGAGTATTGTCTGATGAAACCTCTGCACTAACGGATTCATTCCAGGATGGCCTTCTTTCTCCGCCGGTATACACCCGACCTGCTGAATATAAAGGATGGAAGGTACCTGAAATACTGATGTCCGGGAATGCATCTGAGATCGAAAAATGGAAATTCGAACAATCACTTGAGCGGACAAAACGCTCGAGGCCTGATCTTTTAAAGGATCATTGATGCCTGACCCGGGATAATTCAGGCGGGCAAGTACGACCGTGGGTGATCATCGAAGGATCTTCCGTACAAAGGCAACCGTAAAATACGCGACCATTATAAGTCCCGCCAATCCCACAAAACTGGAGAACCAGCGAATAGAACCGGAAGGATAGTAATCCCCGTAACCAATGGTCAGGAATGTAATGGCGCAATGGTAGAGGGATTTGACCACCACATTCAATTTGTCGGGATCCCCGACCGAGGAGACAATATCGGCAGAAGTAAAAAGGGTGAGGAGCATGAAAATCCCGCTGAAAAGCGCATACATGACCAGCATGGAGATGATCACCCGGACCGGATTGGTCGCATAATGCCCCACCCAGTCAAAAATGACCAGCTTGAACCAGTAGAACGGGTACATCCAGAGTGCCGAGACCGGTCTCTTACCGACCGTATCTTCCAGGCCCGCAGTGGATTCAAGCCTTTTAAACTCCAGGTATGCCTTGTCTTCATCGGTGTATTGTCCGGTTACACTGAAATTTTCCTTCAGGGTACGGAATTGCTCTGCTTTTGAACGGTTGCTGCTCTCTTTTTGTCCCCGGATAAGCTTCTTAACCCTGTTTCTTGTCCAGTCAATGTAAATCCTTCCGATCAGCCTCATGCCAGAAAAATCGATCGTCCCGATGTCCAGGTCAATATCATAGGGCATCAGGTCGATTATATCCCGGGCTATGGTGTCGGACAGGTCAATATGCTGGCAGCTTGTGACCCTCAGGTCCAGGTAATGATCGAAATGGCATGACTGCAGCGAAAGCGTCCTGAAACGTGCATTATGGAAGGACACGATGCCCACATCAAATATGGCGCGGTCAAAACTAGCATCTGCATCGTCGTATTCTGCCAGTTCAAAATCGAGGATCCCCTCACCGAAAACCGTCCGCTTAAAGCTTATTTTCCCTCGTTTCAGCTCACTGGCTTCAAATGTTACGTCTCCATCGCCAAAAACAGCACGGTTGAAATTAACCCTGCCGTTCATGAATTCGACGGTTCGAAAATCTACCCTGCCATTTCCAAATTCCGTCCGTTCAAAGGAGATGTCACCATCCCTGAATTTGGCATAATGAAAATCCACCCTGCCTGTCCCGAACCTGGCCACCTTAAAGGATACGTTGCCATTACCGAATTGTGTATTGACAAAGGATACATCACCGTCTCCAAAATCAGTATTGGTGAATGTTTTTGCCCCATCCCCGAAGACAGCATCCTGAAAATCCTTTGTTCCGGCACCAAAAACTGCATTCTTGAAACTGATATCCCCTTCTTCGACGTTTATATTGGTGAGATTGAATAGCCCGGATGGCAGGTGGGCCTGACTGAAGTCAAGTCCATTTTTGATCCTCGCTGCATGTATATTCAGGCTGCCCCCGGTAAAATAAGCCTCCTCAAAGCTTACTCCCGGACCGGTAAATTCTGCATACTCAAGTTCAACAGGCGATTTGCAGTCAAAAAAGGCGAAGCGTGCGGAGAAATCCCGGATCTGAATATATTCCTTTCTGTCCAGCTTGTATTGGCCCCTGTAATCAGCCAGTGAAAAATGATCAATGTAGCAATGATCAAATACCAGGGGATCCCCGCGGTGAATGATATCGAGTATTTCCCCTGATTCAAGGTAACCTAGCTCAATGACGGACTCCTGGTGCCAGTCAGGGGAATGAAAGGTAATGATGGCTGTCTTCGGATATTTTCGTCCATCATTCGTGGTAAACTTTTCATCCTTAATTTTAACGATGTACTCGGCAAACTCTGGAAACATTTCAGTAAGGGTTCATTTCCGTAATACAAATATAATCTTATCTGTGACAAATCCCCCTGTAAAGGCAATTCCTGCAGGTCTCCTCCTGCAGGGTCTGAACAAATGCTATGCTGGGATTGAATAGATGTCCGAGTAAAACCTGCAGGTATTCAGTAAACTCCGTGTCCAGTTCCCTGTAATCCCACACCGGAGTGTTCTTCTTGGCTGATCCGATGCTGAAATGATACCTGAATCCCTGCTTATAAATCTCCCTGACAAGGTAAACCCCGGGAGTTATCGGAAGGTCCCCACTAATTCCCCTTGACTTGAAAAGCTTGGCATAAAGAAAGGTTTGAAACGCAGCCCGGTTCCGGTTCTTATTATCGGAGGAGAACAGCTCCTCAACCGAGCCAAAATACATACTCCCGCTGCCTGTTTTGTAATCAAGGACCCGGTATGCATTGTTGAGGCGGTCTATCCTGTCAATCTTCCCCCCGACTTTAACGGACAATTCCCTGTTATCCCAGCGCACAGGCAGCTGCAGGAAATAGCTTTCTTCAAGTCCCTGGATTGTCATGGGACAGTATTCCATATCCTTCTCCAGTATCCTGACCATATAGCTGAAAATGATCTCGCGTATGACACTGTTCCTTCCCTCGGGTCGCATATCCCTGTCCCTGAAAAGCACCTTCTGAAAGGATTCATCAATGGCGTTTCGGATTTTATCGTGATCTCGAAGGCTATTCTTAAGATCATTCTCCCCGATCGGATTATGCATGTAGTCGTAAATCTGCCTTATGGATTCGTGGAGCAGGGTACCGAAAAGCGCCGGGTCAATTTCTTCCTTCAATTCAACCGGCTCCTTGATAAGGGCCACATAGTTAAAGTAAAATTGCAGGGAGCAATCGATGAAGCTGTTCAGGGCGCTGGGGGAAAGATAGGCCTTGCCTGAATCTTCATGGCAGTATTCCAGCAATTTATTCATGACCTCAGCTGTCTTCTCAACCCGGATTGGTCCGGCTGGTGAAAACTGCACATCAAATCCCCCAGACCATTCCTTCACCCTGAATATCTCATCGTACTTCAACTGGTAGATGTACCTGGATTTTTCACCGGTACTCAGCCCATCCGCCTTATTATTATAAACCAGGGAAATGTCCCCCGGGCGCTGGATCAGGCGGTAAAAATAATATGCATAGA
>CAZVLG010000239.1:0-2850 GCA_964627835.1 uncultured Bacteroides sp. | reverse complement strand
CCTGCAGTCCAGCCGTTCGGCCAGTTTCAGGCTCCATTCGATGATCCGTTTTTCGGTTTCGGGTTCCAGTTCCGCCTTTATCGACCGCAGCAGTTTAAAATAGGGCGAATCCTGCATCCATTTGGCCTCGTACCCGCAGATCCTTGGCAAATGCCCGGGAAGCCGGGAGTAATCTTCCTCGATGATGGGCAGTATCGTGTAGGATTCCGGGGGATTGCCGATGATCCCCAGGGAGAGGTCCTTTCCTGTCAATAATTCTTCCACCAGGATGGGTTTGTCGTACCCGAATTGTTCCCTGGCCTTAAGAATGGCGTCGTTGAGTCCCTCCACGTTATGAGCTACGCTTTTCTGGGTGATGCCGAAACTGGAATCCCCGAAATTGGGTTTGGCCAGGACCGGGAAGTCAATGGCGATCTCGAAGACATTGTCCACCGGGTTGATATAGATCGCATCGGCGACGGGTATCTCCATTTCCTTGGCGATCCCTCGGATCAGGGATTTATCGTAGCAAAATGCCAGGCACTGGGGATTGGACCCTGAATAGGGTATTTCCAATGCCTCAAGCAATGCGGGGACGTGCAGTTCCCGTTTCGGGTCGTTGTTGAACCCCTCGTCGCACAAATTCAGGGCAAAATCAATCCTGGGTTTCAGCTTGACAAGTTCGGGGATGAAGCTGTCGTGGTTGTCCAGGTAGGTGAACCTATATCCGTCAAGGCTTTTTAAAGCATCTTTAAGCCGGTTGACGGTCTCGATATCATCCTCGTCAAAAACGGTGTCGGGTTTGATGATGTCCGCTTTCCTGGGATCGCCCAGGAGTACCACCACATTTTTTATTTCTGTGGAGGTTTTTTTGACGGGCGACCAGTCCTTTACCGCCATGGATGAAAGGATGATGCGCCTCTCCATCATGCCCAGGTCCTGGTTCCGTGTGGACTCGGTCTTGTATTCATCGTGTATCCGGATATCCTTGAATCCGGACTTGTTCAGGATGTCCTTGAGTCCTTTCCTTGAATACAGGCGTTCTGCATAGAACTGGTCGACGATGATCCCTTTGCGGGTATCGGAGATCACTTCCCGGGATATCAGTCGCTCATTGTCGCCTGCCAGGGATCGTTCCCGGCAGACGAAATAATTCTTGTCGATCCATTCCCAGCTGCGGGGATTGAAATTCTTTTTCAGGTAATTGCCGTCTGCCACGTCGAGCAGGAATTTCCCCCGGGGTTTCAGGATCCTGAGAACTTCCTTCAGGATCTTGACATCGTCGTCAACGCTTTCGAAATAACCGAAGCTGTTTCCCAGGATCATCACCACATCAAAGGAGTCCGTGGGGTAGGGGAGTTTACGGGCGTCCCCCTCCCTGAAATTCACACTCAGTCCTTCTTTCTGGTTTACCTGTTTAGCCTTGTTGATCAGGTAATGGGAGCGGTCCAGCCCGAAAACATTTGTAAAGCCCCTCCGTGCCAGTCCCAGACTATGCCTTCCCTGCCCGCAGGCCAGGTCCAGGATCACATGATCGGGTTTGAGTCCCAGTATCTTCGTGAACAGGTCCAGCTCGAACCCGGTAAGTTTCTCGTCTTCAACAACATCCGCATCTGTTTTCAGGTACATGGAATTAAAGATCCGGCGCCACCAGTCGGGCCGAAGGTGTTCTTCAAGGTTCTGTACGGGTCCCAGGGAAGGAATTAATGGTTTCTGGGTTTTTTTGTTCTTACTAGTAGGTGCCGTCGTTTTTTTCATGATGGTTGTTTCATCGGGTTATCAATAGCTCTTGCTTCAGCCATAGAATGGCCATTAGGAAAAGGCATTAAAATTTCTGGGGAAATCGGTTCGCCCGAAGGATCTTTTGAAGGGTATTTTCTGGCTCCGGCACCCCCGCCGGGGATGCATCGTGGAGCATCGGTATCAGTTGCGGTCAAAACTCAACTCATAATGAAAATACCATGTGGACAAGGAATGCGTTTAACATACTAAAAATCAGGACATTGTCTCTCATATTCCGGGCCATTCCCGAGCACATATTTTTGCGAATTTATGGAAAAATATCATTCAATGATTTAAACAGGGAATTATTTATCAGGTCACCTTTTCAGTTTTGCGATAAAGCCCCGTTTTCCAACCATCCAGATATATTTGCCCGATGATGCAAGCCGGTGGATGTCAGGGAAATCACCGGTCTTTTTCCAGCTTTCCCCATTATCACAAGTTGTATACAGGCTCGCACCGTCATTTTTATTATTATCGCCGGCAGCGATCCAGCGGTTTTGTCCCAGGTATGCCAGGCTTCTTAAGCGGTTTGTTGTTATTTTTTCATACCTGAAGGAATCGCCCCCGTCCGTTGTTGTAAGGACCATTCCATTGAAGCTGACACCCATTCCAAAGCTGTCAGAGGCAAATCGGATATCCCTTATCTGCCCTACCGTTCCCGAGGTATCCCTGAGCCTCCGATAAGAATCCGTACTTAAAGGTAAGCACTTTTGCGGAATCACTAATAAAAAAAAGAGCCGGACTCATGTGGTCCGACTCCTTTGTGCTGAAAGTTGCCGCGGCAGGACGATTCATATCCTGCAAGGACCGCTTGAATGAATGCTTAACTTATTTGTTGAGATATTTCTTGACCATATCTGCCGCCCACTCTTTTCCGCCGAGACCGAATGCCAGTCCGAATGCAAGACAGATGGTGCTGAACAGGATGATAAATGCACTGTTTACGATGGTCTGCGCAATGCTCAACTGCCCGAGAATGATGAAAACGGTCAGCACGACAATCGCATAATATGAGATCTTGCCTATTAAGGTAGCAGTTTTATCCTGCATGTTCTTCAGCGATGTCACCAGTATCTGGGAGACCAG
>CAZVLG010000238.1:0-1620 GCA_964627835.1 uncultured Bacteroides sp. | reverse complement strand
CTCCCGTTGCTGTTCCCTGACATTGTATTTGAACAATTTGTTCCAGGGAGCAATGATATTCAGTCCCGTGGACCTGATGTTATCCTTATCCAGCACACCCGTGACGGTCCGGAAAACAACCCCTCTTTCCCCAGGCCTGATAACGTAGAACATCCTGCTTCCGAATATCAATACTAAGAGTCCGATGACGATTGCTGCGACAATAATTGTTTGTCTGCTTTTCATAGGTTTTAGATTTTTATGTTTCAACAAATAATTGTGTAAAAATATACTATTTTGACTGCGAAGCGGCCAAATAAAGATGTTTTTTTGCGATATGCACTTCGAACCATCGGAACTCATCCTGAATCCGGACGGCAGCATCTTCCATCTCCGGCTGCTGCCGGGGCAGATTGCCGATACGATCATCCTGGTTGGAGATCCCAACCGGGTTGAAATGGTTTCCTCTTTCTTCGATTCCGTGGAACTGCAGCTTTCAAACCGGGAATTTGTCACCCATACCGGAAGCTGTAAAGGGCAGCGTCTGACGGTCATGTCAACGGGCATAGGAACGGATAATATCGATATTGTGATGAATGAGCTGGATGCGCTGGTGAACATCGACCTGGAAAAACGGATCCTGAAGAAGGAAAGGAAAATGCTGAAACTGGTAAGGATTGGTACGACCGGGGGAATACAGAAGGATATACCCATTAACAGTTTCATCCTCAGCAGGTATGCCCTGGGGTTCGATACCGTCCTGAATTTCTATGCCGGAAGGGACAGTGTATCGGATCCGGACATGGAAAAAGCCTTCAAAGAACATACCGGCTGGAAAAGCTGTCTGCCCGACCCCTGCTTCGTGCGTTCCTCTGATGAGCTCTTCGGTATTTTCTCCGGTGACCTGCACTCCGGGATCACTGTCTCTGCACCTGGTTTTTATGGTCCCCAGGGCCGAAGTCTGCGCCTGGATACGCTGGACCCGGATCTCAATGCAAAACTGGAAAGCTTCCGTTATGAGGGACTCCGGATCATGAACTACGAAATGGAAAGCTCAGCCCTTTTTGGCCTCTCCCGGCTGCTGGGCCACCAGGCCGTAACCCTGTGTGCCATGATTGCCAACCGGGCCTCGCTTCAGTTCACGGAAGATTATAAAGCCAGTGTCAGTAATTTGATTAAATTCACCCTTGATCACATCTGCCAGACAGACCGGATATGTCCATGAGCCCCGAAGAAATACAGGCACTGATCCAGCTACTGGATGACCCCAGCCACGAGGTGAACCAGGCAGTTACAAAAAACCTGCTGGACCAGGGCACCGATATCCTTCCTGACCTGGAAGCGGCATGGGAAGGGTCAATGAGTGGAGTTTACCAGGAAAGGATCATCAATCTGATCCAGGAAATCCAGGAGAACAGCACCCATAAGCTGTTGAAGGACTGGCTCCAGTCAGGGGCCGTCGACCTTCTGAAAGGAGTTTACCTGGTTGCCCGCTACCAGTATCCTGACCTTCAGTATGAGGACATTGAACGCCCGCTTGAAAAGATAATCAGGGATGTCTGGCTGGAGTTGAATAATAACCTGACCGCCCTTGAAAAGGTCCGGATACTCAACCATATTTTATTCGAGGTAAACGGCTTC
>CAZVLG010000237.1:0-4953 GCA_964627835.1 uncultured Bacteroides sp. | reverse complement strand
GAAATGGTAGGTGATGGTGCCCTGCTGGGTAAAAGCGGCGTCCGTGCTGCTGTTGAAGCGGGCTTTCAGGGCGGCTTTGTGTGCCGCTTCGAGCAGTTCCTTGTTCAGGGTGTTGGTGCCCGGGGCCCCGGCTTCGGCATAGGTTACCAGTCCATCGCGGTTTACACGGATCTTGACGACCACCTTGCCGGATTCCTGTACGTTGTAGTCCGGTTTCGGAAGTGATACGGGATTCCTTCCGGCAAGGCTGAAGTCTATGCCTCCGCGTCCGGAGCTAAGTCCGTCCAGGTAATTGTCCGAATCGGGCGATCCGGTGATGCTGCCCTGGTTCCCTTCGCCTTCGGTAATGCCTTCGGATCCGGATGTTTCATCGGTGTTTGCCCTTCCCTTGTAAAGGGCCCGTTCATCAACCTTCCGGGGCTCTTCTTCCGGGGGTGGAGGGGTTTCCTCGGCATCCGGTTGGACTACTTCGGCTGGAGTTTCTTTCACTTCCACCCGTGTTACTTCTTCCCTGGCTTCCACAACGGGGGCTTCCTCGAAATCCTGTGCCAGGATCTCGTCCGTGTTTTCGGCAGGAGTCGCAGCTTCCTGTGGGAGTGGGGAAGCTTCATCGGGGATCTCGCTGTACATGGGCTCCTGTTCGCCAAACCCGGTTTCATCGGTACCGAAGTTGATCAGGATGCCTTCTTCTTCAGGCGGGGGATCCGGGACCATGAAACCGAAGAAAATGACGATCACCAGGATGATTCCATGGAACAGGGTCGTTCCTACTATGCCTCTTTTGCTTCTGCCCATGGCTGAATGCTATCTGGGAGAGGTGGCCAGGATAAGCCGGTACCGGTTGTCCTTGGCAATGTTCATGACCTTAACGACTTCCTTCATGGCGACGTTTTCATCCACATGGAGGCTGATCGTCGGTTCCGGCTCGCCCTGAAGCCTTCTCTGCAGTTCATTTTCCAGTTGCGAAATATCGACCCGGGTGGTCTCGATGTAGAATTTCGCATCCCGGGTTATGGAAACGGTCGTGATGGGATTTGCCACTGTCTGGTGCTTGCTCTGCGGCAGCAGCAGTTTCAGTGCGTTCGGCGCAATCAGGGTGGAAGTGATCATAAAAAAGATCAGCAAAAGGAAGACGATGTCGGTCATTCCCGACATGCTGAACTGAACACTTACCTTATTTCTCGAACTAAGCGCCATATTCGTTTATTTCGATGCGGGTTCATTGAGAAGATCAAGGAATTCGGTGGTACTGGCCTCCAGCTTGTTCACGACCTTTTCGACCCGTGCCACCAGGATGTTGTATGCGAAATAGGCCACGATCCCGACGATCAGTCCCGCGACCGTCGTAATAAGGGCCGTGTAGATGCCCCTCGACAGCAGGGAGACGTCAATATTGTTCCCGGCGGTGGACATGTCGACGAAAGCCCGGATCATGCCCATGACCGTTCCGAGGAAGCCGATCATCGGGGCGCCCCCTGCAACGGTGGCAAGCGTGGGAAGCCCCTTTTCCAGCTTGTAGATCTCTAGTTTCCCGGTATTCTCGATGGCCCCGTTGATATCTGCAAGGGGCCTGCCGATCCGGTTGATCCCCTTCTCGATCATGCGAGAAGTCGGATTGCTGTAGCTCTGGCAGAGGGTCAGTGCATTATCTACCTTCCCGTCATGGATGTAGTCCCGGATGCGGTTCATGAAATTGGTGTCGATGTGGGCTGCCTTATTGATTGCAAAGTACCGTTCAAAAAATATATAGACCGCAATAACCGAGAGCAGAAGGATGGGGAGCATCACCCAGCCGCCCTTGAGGGCCAGGTCGAAGAATGAAATTTTCATGGATCCCCCGGCAATGCCTGTTGAATCAGCGACTGCTATCTGTAAAAATATCAATGGTTTCATGTATACTGCTTTTGATCGTCGTGCAAGTTATTAAAAAAACGATTTTGATCTCAGAATATTTCAGGCTGTTATAAAATATTTATTCACAGTCTTTTAAAGGGCAAAGAGAAAGTAGAAAATAAAAGCCCCTGCAAAATAACCGGCTATGGCGAGCAGGCTGATACGCTTCATGTACCATATGAAATCGATGTTTTCCATGCCCATGGCGGCTACGCCTGCAGCCGAGCCGATGATCAGTATGCTGCCGCCTGTCCCGGCCGTGTACGCCAGGTATTGCCAGAAATGGCCATCGACGGTGAAGAAATATTCATATCCGGTTGCGCCGGCAGGTGCAATTTCGTACATGCCCATGGCACCGGCGACGAGCGGCACATTATCGACGATGGCTGAGAGAAGCCCGATGATCGTGTCGATGAAATACACTTTATTGAGATCGGAAAGGTTGATGCTGTCGAGTTTTCTGGCAAGCAGGTCGAGGTGTCCGGCCGATTGCAGGGCGGAAACTGCAGTCAGTATGCCCAGGAAGAAAAGTACGGTAGGGGTATCCACTTTCTTAAGCACGCGCGAAACCACCAGTTGTCCCCGCATACCCTTGGCACGCCTTCGGTGCAGGATTTCGGTTGTGATCCAGATGATGCTGAGGCTTAACAGCATTCCCATGTAGGGAGGCAGATGGGTCGTGGTTTTGAATACAGGTACAAAAAGAAGTCCGGATATACCCATGATGAGCATCAGCCTGCGTTCGAAGTCTGTGATGGATTCATTTGCGAGCTGCTGTTTTTCACTGAGCGCCGGACGCTCGAGGGTGCCTTTCGGATAGAAAAAAGATACGATCAGCAGCGGAACCAACAGGGTAGCCAGGCTGGGAAGGATCACATTTTTAATGATGCTGACGGTGGTGACCTGTCCACCGATCCAGAGCATAATGGTGGTGACGTCCCCGATGGGCGACCAGGCCCCCCCTGCATTCGCAGCCAGGATGACCATTGCCGCCATAAACCAGCGGTCCTGTTGCTTGTCGATTAACTTCCGCAGCAGTGCAACCATTACGATCGTTGTAGTCAGGTTATCCAGGGCAGCCGACATGAAAAAGGTCAGAAAGCTAAGGATCCACAACAGCTTGATTTTATTGGTCGTTTTGATCTTGTCCGTTATGATCTTGAATCCCTCATGGGTATCCACCATTTCCACAATGGTCATGGCACCCAGCAGGAAGAAAAGGATCGTTGAGATCTCGGCCAGGTGATGGTAGACCTCATGGTGCCCGATAAAATCATAATAATTCCCGCCGGGATTTACATGAAGATATTCTGCAAAGAACGGGCTATTGGGAAGGATGGATTCGGCCCCGAATATATAGATGATCCAGAGGACCATGCCTGTGAAAAGAGCAGTGGCCGCTTTATCTATTTTCAGCGGGTGTTCAAGGGCGATTATCACGTAACCCAAAACGAAAACGGCTGCCATCAATACGAACATAACAAATCCTGGATTTTGGAGGTTAATAAGATGGATTTGCAAATATAGAAATCAAACGGATACGGTTCATTAATTCCCTTAAATATTTACTCACATTAGCCGTCAGACTGTCTAAAAACCTCATAATTTGTTCATAATCCATCCTTCTTAATTTTTTCTAAGGGACTCGTTATTTGTAACTTATAGCATGAAGTATATCCAAGGACAAAACAGGGCACAGACCTATCTTTTCCCGGTTACTTTAGATGATGCCATAAGCGAGTACAATGAAGTCCGTCTGATTGATGTTTTTGTGAATAGCCTGGCATTGGAGAGTTACGGTTTTCAGATAGATCACTGCGAAAACGGCCGTCCCGCCTACCATCCGGGCGACTTACTCAAGCTATTCATTTACGGGTACATGAATCAGATACGTTCATCGCGCCGACTTGAAAAAGAGAGTAAACGAAACATTGAAGTGATGTGGCTATTAGGCAGCCTTCATCCTGATCACAACACCATTTCGAATTTCCGGCGAGATAATCCCAAGGCGATCAAGAAAGTCTTTATGGAAACTGTAAAGATTGCCAACTATTTTGATTTAATTGGTGGTACACTGGTTGCAGGCGACAGTACAAAATTCAGAGCGCAGAACAGCAAGAAAAACAACTTCAATCAAAAGAAAATATCACGGCATTTAGAATACATCGAGAACAAGCTACAGGAATATACTGAAGCACTGGCCGAAAGCGACGGGGATAATAAAAAGCATATTGAAGATCAAATAGAAAAGCATAAGCAACGGGCTGAAGGATATCATGAGATAGAAAACCAACTGCAGGTAAGCGGCGAGCCCCAGGTATCGACTTCCGACCCGGATAGCCGCCAGATGATCATTCGCAATAACATTACAGAAGTAGCCTACAATGTACAAACCACCGTCGATGCCAAGAACAATCTGTTGATCGACTACAAGGTAACCAATACCAACGACAGCAAAGCCATGGGCAATATGCTGCAAAGGGCTAAGAGCATATTGCACACCAACCAGTTTACAGCCCTTTACGATAAAGGCTACCACACCGGATCTGAGTTTAAAATTGCCCATGACCTGAAAATTAATACCCTGGTCGCTATACCCAGTCTGACTGTACAAGCCCCTAATCCGGCATACAATGCAGAAAACTTCACATATAACCCAGAGGGAGATTATTACATATGCCCACAAAACCAGCGCCTCACCACAACAGGTAAAAGACACAAAGCAGCAGCTTATTACTTCAAACGATACGCTACAAGGGCATGTACTTCCTGCAGTGTGAAAGATCAATGTTCGAAAGCTACCTACGGAAAGGGAATACACCGAAGCGAATACCATGAATACATAGAACATAACAAAGAACAGGTTGAGCTGAATAAGACGCTTTACAAACGACGGCAGGCTATTGTTGAACATCCCTATGGCACCATAAAACGGCAGTGGGGATTTAGTTACGTCATGACGAAAAAGAGTATAAAAAGAGCGAGTGCCGATGTAGGATTTATAATGACTGTTTATAATTTAAGGCGTATTATCAACATACTGGGGATTGATCGGTTCAA
>CAZVLG010000236.1:0-3626 GCA_964627835.1 uncultured Bacteroides sp. | reverse complement strand
CCCGAACAGGCTGAAAGGACAGAAGCAGTGGGAACTGGATGTATTTAAACTTGATCTTTTCATCGATGTTCCCTTCGGAAGATAGTCGATCCATGCGCCCAGGCTGGCCAGCCGACCTTCCAGGCGTAAATCCATCCATCCGGCAACGCCTATTTTCCCCGTGAGTCCCACATTTACAGGATTCATCCTGGGAGCCGTATTCTCCAGGTTCCCGTCGAGCCAGGTGATGGTCGGGATCCCGAACTCGAATCCCAGGTAGGATTGCTGGCCGGGCAGGGTAAGGGCAGAAGCCAGGAGTATGAGGAGGACCTGTATCTTTTTCATGGGAAATCCTTTAAAGTAGATAAAAGGTACGATCATTTTTCATATGAGTCAAGAAAGCCATACTTTTGTATCGTTAACCAAACTCAAATCACGATGAAGTACCTGGAGTATCTCATATGGATCTTCGGGATCCTGGCCGGCCTGCTTATGCTGTTGGGCATCATTGACTTTCTCTTTGAGGCTGAAATCATCCCTATAGTCCACGTGGTCAATTACTTTCATGTGGCAAACAGTTTCCTGCTGGTCTGCATCTGCAGCACCCTCTATTTGATCTGGAATAACAAAAAACAGACATAGGTTCATCCTTCCAGTATCCTTTCATTATCTTTCCACAGAGGTTTTGATGATCCCTGCAATATGAAGAGGGCTGAGACAGATTTGCTGCAGGTAGTTCGGAATTTATATTTATCTTGGCATATCCACCAAGCCTTTATACCAGCCATGAAGAAGCTAATTATCCCCGCCCTTCTTGCCTTATTGCTCTTTCCTGCTGTACTTTCAGCCCAGGATGGGGAGGAGAAAAAAAAAGACACCGTTAAAACCGGGTTTGTTTTATCCGGTGTCCCGGCTGTCGCCTATGATTCGGACATTGGATTCCTCTACGGTATCATCCTGAACCTTTACCATTATGGTGACGGAAGCCGGTATCCCAGGTATGATCATTCCATCTATATGGAGTGGTCAAATACGACAAAAGGAAGCATGAAAAGCATCCTTCGCTATGATTCTGACAGGGTGATCCCGGGGATCAGGACTTCCGCGGAATTCAGCTACAATACCGAACAGGCACTTGATTTTTACGGGTTTAACGGTTACAGGGCATTGTATGACGCGAATTACACGGACGATACACATGCAGATTATCTGTCCAGGCTCTTTTACAAGATGGACCGGAAAATAATGCTTGCACGGCTCGATTTCACGGGCAACATCATAGAGAATAAGCTGAAATGGTTTGCCGGGATTGAATTCCGTAACATGCAAATGGATACAGTGAATACCACACGGTTGAACAAGGGCAAGGCAGAGAAAAAACAGCTCCCGTATATTGGAGGGGGACTCTATGGCAGGTATGCCAACGACTGGGGGATCATACCTGCTGACCAGATCAATGGGGGAAGCAATACCCTGTTGAAAGCAGGGATCATTTTCGATACGAGGGACAACGAACCCAATCCCATGAAAGGGATCTGGTCCGACGCCATGCTGATCTGGTCACCGGCATTCCTGGGCAGCACGTCCCTTTCCTATGGAAGGCTGGTCCTGACACACCGGCAGTATTTCACCATAATACCTGAGGACCTGAATTTCGTTTACAGGCTCAGTTACCAGGCAAAGCTATTCGGCGAAATGCCCTATTACATGCTGCCGTTTTATTTTAACAGTCCCCCGAGCTGGACCCGGGACGGACTGGGCGGATCCAAGACCATGCGCGGGATCCTCCGGAACCGTGTGGCAGGTGAGGATTATTTCCTGGCAAACATAGAACTGAGGTGGAAGTTTGTGCATTTCATATTCCTGAACCAGAACTTTTACCTGGCCCTGAGCGGCTTTATGGACGGTGGAATGGTGTCCGGGAAGTATGAGTTCGACAGATCCGGCATCCCAATGGACCCGGAAGCCCGGAAATTTTTCCCGGATGACCCGGAGCGACTCCATCTGAGCGCGGGTGGCGGATTGCACATAGCCTGGAACAGGAATTTCATTGTAGCGGTCGATTATGGCCGTGCACTTGACAAGCGGGATGGACTCTCCGGTCTGTATATCGGACTGGATTTCCTCTTTTAGTTTTGCGTGCTCCCCTAAAGAGAAAATACGGGATTCGTTATGAATTCAGCGGAATATGATATATTTTTATTTGGCGGTATGGTCCGTTTTATCCTTAAACTTTTCATTTCATGGAGTGGACAGATTTTCATGAGTTCTTCAGGCTGATCGAGGATGATAGCCTGAGTCTGTTTTACCGTGGGGACTTTGCCGACGATATTACCGTCAGGCTGATCGATCTGTCAGAGTCCCATTTTAAGGAAGGCAAGGAGCAGATGTCCATCAAGAAGAAGGTGTCCTTCCTTATGGCAGAATGCTTTCAAAATGTCATACGATACGGTGAAGAGTTCACTGCCGATGACTACCTTCAGGGCCAGTCAGGGTTTTTCATGACCCGGAATTATTTCAATAAGTACTACATCGCTTCAGGGAACCTGGTCGAACATTCAAAAATCATCCTGCTGAAAGAAAAAATCGAGAACATTAATAAACTGAGCCGGGAGGAACTCAAGAATTTATATATGAGGGTGCTGGGAACCGATGAGTTTACCGCGAAGGGGGGTGCGGGACTGGGAATGATCGAAATGGCAAGGAAGTCGGGACGAAAACTGGAAGCAGAGTTTGAGATGATCAGTGAACTCATGGCCTATTTCTACCTCCAGATGATCATTGATTCCGATGAGAATAATGAAACAGAACATAAGAAACGGGGACTCCATATTGACCATGCCATTCAACTGAACCAGATCCTCCGAAGGAACAGCATCATCATGGCTTACCAGGGTGACTTCAGGCAGCATACCATTCTTCCCCTGCTGAACATGATCGAAAAGAACCTCATGGTCAAACGGACAAAATATGCAGCATACAAGCAGCTGTTCCATGTTCTTGTAGAAATGTTGCAGAACGTGATGCATCACGGGTATACCGTGGGGGAGAAGAAGGAAGGGCTCTTTACCATTGGAATTGAGGATCAGCAGTTCACCATTTCTTCTGCCAATTACGTGGAAACAGCGAATGTCCCCGCCCTCAAGGAATTGCTCGATTATTTCCTCTCCCTCGATGATGAGCAGCTTAAGGAGAGTTCCAAAACGATCCTGAGGGAACGGGATGATGGTCCCTACGGAGGCTCAGGACTTGGTGTAATCGACATTATCCGGGCCAGTTATTCAAAACCCAGTTATGTGATCGTCCCGGTCGATGATGAAAAATTCCTGTTCTACCTGAACGTTAAGGTTTAGCTTTCCGTGCACCTTCTTCATTAATCCATTCCGGTACGATAATTGAAAAAGCTCAAGAACCTGAAATCACTATTATGAGAGCTAAATGCTTTTCCGTGTTGATTGTTTTGACCCTGACCGGCCTGTACTCATGCAGTTCTGTGAAATACATAGTTGACTATGATGACAGGGTTGATTTTCAGAGGTACCAGACATATAATTTTACACCGGCAGCCGATTCTATTCCCCTCAACCAGTTGCAGAAGAGAAGGTTGTTTGATGCCATATCGAAACAGATGAACGACAACGGAATTA
>CAZVLG010000235.1:0-29318 GCA_964627835.1 uncultured Bacteroides sp. | reverse complement strand
TTTTTATGAGATTATAATTCCCGGCTACATTACTGAACAATGATCCGTTTTACGTAATTGCTGTTTGAATTTCCAAATCTGACAATGTACACTCCCTTTTCAAGCAGGGCACCGGTATTGATCTCAATCAAGGACCTGTTTTTGACAGATTCCCTTAAGATCAGTACACCAATGGTATTATATACCTCAAAGCTCTGAATATCACTATTATCAGCCAGTTGGATATACAATACTCCGCCGTTTACAGGATTCGGATATAACTTAACTCCAGCCGCTTTTCTATTGCTGATTCCAATATTCGTAGATACAGTTACCAGGCAGGAATCTTTAAATCCACCGTCTTCAGTGGTGACAATTATATATACATCACCTGCGGCAACACCAGTAACTTTGCCGTCAGTGATAGTTGCAATAGCATTATTGGATGAACTCCAGGTTACCCCTTTGTTAGAGGCATTTTCGGGTTCAATGGTTGCTACAAGAACAGCTGTGTCTCCTTCTGCCACGCCGATCGTACTTTGATCAAGACTAACTCCCGTTGCAGCAACAGCTGGTGCGAAACCTATATAGTAAAATTCATACCAAATGCGAGTACCGCAATCCAGTTCCAATCTGTCGGATACCGTGTCTTCAGATGTTGCAATAACCTTAAAATAAAACATCATATCATCGTCAACAGTACCATTTTCCGGTGGAGCTACCTCGATTTGGGCGTTTGACCAGGTCATTTGATAGGGGTTATAAACTGCAGTGTCGATCGTATAAGGGATATCTACTGTATAGTTACCTCCACCATCATTGCCTTTTAAAGCTCCTTCTTTAAGAAAAATGAATCTTTGAATATTATTTAGCATCATGTCATTAATAATTTTCAAAGATCCCAGGCGTCTTTTAGTCTTTAAATGAAGAGATATAAGTGAATCAGTGCCAATTGTCACAACAGCCGGATTATCGGAATTATCTAAAATTAAATTTCCTTTAATACCTGCTGCGGGTTCAATCCATGAGGGTATATTATATGAAACCATTATATTATCAAAAACAATGGTAGGATCAACTTTATCTATATTAATTGCCGTTCCGGTACCTTGCGTTTTCATAAGGATATAGACCTTATTGTTATTAAAAGCCGAACTATCTAAACCAATAGCTTCGGCAACTTTTACCGTCTTTTTATCTGAACCACTAACATAATAATCTGTAATCTCTCCAATAATGCTATCTGTGTTTTCGATGGCAACAGTGAGAGTATAGCTTGCTGTTAGTCCGGTATTTCCAACATCATATGTTTCAATGTCAAACTGAATATCGGAAGCCAACGCAAAACCCGAAAAATCATAGTAGAATCCGTATTCAACGCTCTTATACATTCCGGGATGTGTTCCGAAAGCCTGATTTGCACCTGTAGTATCTAAATCAAAAAGACATCCGGATGGCTTCCAGATTACATTATTAGCAGAATCCTCAGTTCCGGCATATTTCTCAGCCCATTTGGCCATCAATTCTTCTAAGGAGGCAATACTTGCAATACGCACAGGATTATCATAACTGTTCCATCGGTAAATTTTGAAATCATCGTTTCTGACCGTGGGAGCTTCCTCAGAATCATCGGCATAGACATTTACCTGAAATCCTTTATTTGTCTGGCATTTTGCCCAACTAATAGTAATCTCTGTGTCCTGTGTCCAATAACTGCTGTCCTTATCAGTGTTAAAATCAACAACTAAGGTAGCTACCTCTGCAACTGAATCTATTGTCAGCGTTTGCCCAATGCTGGACTTACTGCTAAATTTGAATTGAGCATTTGTATAAGCTGCAATAAAAACAAAGCAAGCCATCATTAACATTTTAAACGTTAAGTTTTTCATGCGCATAAATTTTAAGTTCAATATATACAAGGTAATATATGGTCACAAATTACAAAATTGTTGAGTATGAAATTAAATGAATATTGCAAATAATAATACTCAATTATTAATCTCCAGCCAGACTTCCGGCTTGAGCTCATAATTAGTGACCTCAAACCGGAATTCTGTCGCGCTACTCTTCCTCCTTCACTTCCTCGCGCTTTCCGTCGATAACTACGAAATTAAGCTTCCCCTTCATCTTCTTTGACCTCTTCCCGTTTTCCGTCAATGAATACAAAATTGTCTCCGTTGATTTCCCAGGAATAGCTCTTCACGCCATCCTTGTCCTCCCAGGTGGAGGACTGGATCTTCCCCTCGACATAGAGCGGGATGCCCTTGCGGACATAAGCCTCGACAATGTCGGCGGCCTTGTTCCAATCAGTTTATCAGGTCAAAGAGAATAAAGTTTATGTAGAAAAGGTCAGGCGGTATTCAGTGATTTGATGAATTCATGAGCTGTCATGACTGGTATTTTACTTTCCCTGAAACCAGACATGTTCCTTGTAATGATCAACTCCTGGTTGTTTTCGATTGCGGTAAAATATTGAATGGCGTCTTCGAAATCTTTAAAATTAGAATTGAGCGCCAGGTCGGTTATTTTGTCATCAAATGATAATACCTGAACCAGAACTTTGAAGCTTCGAAGGATTTCACTTGCTTCCTGTTGAGGTCTAAACTTTGAAAGAACATAATGGGTATTAGCCAATGACAGGGAGGATAGAGAAAGTCTTATTTTATTTCTATCTCCCATTGAAAAAAGCTCAGCAGCTTCTTCATAGAATGGTTCTCTCCTGGCGAGTAGATCCAAGACTATGTTTGTATCAAGGAGGGCCTTCTTCATTTATATTTCTTATCCAGGTAGTCAGCATGATCTTTTCTGTAATCATAATCAACCGGAAGTTCAATAACACCGCTCAGACTTTTTACGAAAGGCGTAATTTCAATTCCGGAGTTATCCTCCTTTGTTACTGAATCAAGATAAGACTCAAACATCTTTGAAAGACTGATATTTCGTTTTTTTGCATATCGTTTCGCCCTGGAAATAATCCTGGAATCAAGTCTTAGTGTCAGTTTTGTATACATGTAGTTTACTTATACGTATAAAAATACAAAAAATATACGTATAATCAAAAATTATGTATTTCATCTCCGGCAGAATTCCAAACCTGAGATCACAATTTGTGATCTCAGGTTGAGACTCCGATACTATTTAATCCTCTTCCTTCACTTCCTCGCGCGTTCCGTCGATAACTACGAAATTAAGCTTCCCCTTCATCTTCTTTGACCTCTTCCCTTTTCCCGTCAATAAAGACAAAATTATCGCCGTTGATTTCCCAGGAATAGCGCTTCACGCCATCCTTGTCTTCCCAGGAGGAAGACTGGATTTTGCCCTCGACATACAGCGGGATGCCCTTGCGGACATAAGCCTCGACAATGTCGGCGGCCTTGTTCCAGAAGACCACAGTATGCCATTCGGTTTTCTGGACCTGGTTGCCCTCTTTGTCCGTGTACACTTCATTGGTGGCCAGCGGGAAGCGGGCCACTTTCAGGGTGTCGTTGATCTGGTTCACCCTGGGGTCGTCACCGACGTTCCCCATCAGGGTTACCTTGTTGATGCCTCTTTTCATAAGAATAAGCTTTGGTTTATACTCGATTCATCAATTCTTAATGACGGGCAGATGAAAAAATCAGCGCATTTATAACCTGCAAGGGTATAATTCATGTAATGGATGGGTTATTTAGTCATAATAAACCCGTAAGGATCAGCATTTTCCATGAGTTTTTCTATCTTGAAGTGATTTACAAACCATTTAATAACCAAACCACGTACCATGAAAAATCTCACATTGGCAGGCCTGATGCTTGGCACATGCCTGCTGGCTCCGGCCCAGAGTGAATTGCCAAAATTTGCACCCAGTCCGGACAAGGTCAAGGTCGTCCTTGACATGCCCCTTGAAGGGCGGAAATATAAGAATGGCACGGGCTTCAGCCTGAACCCCAGGATGCTTGCCGAAATGCCGAAGAAAGTGGCCCTGGTGTCCTTTTACAGTTTTGATCCGGGCATGACTAAGATAAAGCGCTGGAAAACCCAGACTTCCGGATATTATTACAATACCATTACCACCCACACCCAGGTCACCAAGCGAAATGCCACCGGCGGGTCGGGAGAACTTGCGTTGGGTTATTTATTGCAGTCAATAGATGCCTTGAAAGACGGATTCAAATCTTACGGCATGGATCTCTTGCTGCCTGAAGAATTTCTTGACACAGAGGAGAAGACTGAATTCTATAATAATTTTGAGGTTGAACGGGCAGCCTTTAATGAATGGATTACCAACATAGGTTCTGGTTCCCACGACATGATTTACGGATACCCGGAAGGCTTCAATGTACTGGATGTGGTGAATGAGCCCTATGGGAATTATACCTCTTCCGGGGGACAGTTCCTTACCAAGAAGGGAGATATCGCCGACAACCAGGTATGGGTTATGGACAAGTGCGGCAAGATGGTGGAATCGCTTGGGGGCGATCTATGCAGCAAGCTCGGTGTGGATGCGGTCGTGATCGTGTATTTTACCATATTTTCACCCAAGGATGACAAGGTTACCCTTGAGAATGTGAACATGCATATGTTCGGTCCAAATCCCGTCCCTCTTCCGGAAGGAAAAGACAAGAAGTTCAACTACTTCGATGGTCAGTTTTACGTGGGAACAAGAACAAATGCGGGCATTGCCATCCTGAAAAAGAATAAGAAAGATCCCACATCGGATGAACTGAGCTTTACAGGATTCGAAAATATCATGGCGGCCATGACCCGGAAAATGGGCGAATATTTGCAGGAGGGAATTGCCAAGGGCAAATAAGCAGGAGCTGGCCGAATAAGTTCCCTACTCCTCCGCCTGTTCGTTAAAATAGGATATAACCTGCTGTAATTCCTCGGGTTTTCGCAAAGAGATCTTTTCGGATTTCATATAGGCCTTGATCTGGTCATTGTAGTCCGGTATGGTTTCCAGGAAGCTTTTCTTGCTGGTTATTTTCCGGGCTACATCCTTGCCGTATTTCAGGTAATATGTCTTTTTTTCCTTGTAGTAAAAATCCTTGGTCCCGCCTCCGCCTCCGTAATTCTGGACATAAACATCCCTTTCCAGTTCCATCTCCCTTCTGAGCAGACCCGTCAGCATTCCCTGTTCAATCACTTCAAAATACCCTGCGGCGACTGTGTTTTCACCTGTCCTGTAAACATCATAGATGAATTTCTGCGGTCCGATCTCGATGTACTTCAGGGTAAGGGGCTTTGTGATGGAAGCCGTGTCATCCTTCAGTATGAACTGCATTTCATCGCTGTAAATGTCATACCTGTATTTAAGTCCTTCAATGTTGACCGCTTCCACGGTACTCATGACACCAAAAAGGAATTCCTGGTTAAGGTAGGGCGAACCTTTAATCATATGGTCATGCTTGGTATACCGGAGGGTAGTCACCCCGTCAATGATTTCTATGGCTTCCGCCTGTATGGACTGGATGCTGTAAGTCATACCATAATATCCCTCGTTATAGCTTATCTGTGAGAACATCAGGGCAGGCCAGGGGATGATGGCCAGGACATATACTATTCGTTTCATTGTCATAATCCTTAAAAATTATATGTAAAATGAAGTGCCAGTCCCTGTTTTTCGGGAACCAGGGACAAATTATTAAAAATTTCGGTTTTAACTTTTTTATTTTTCACCCCTTCGCGTGCCACCCAGATCACGTCTATGATCCAGGCAGCCAGTCCCACACCCAGGAAAAACTCCGCATCGTACCGGAACAGCCAGTATTCCGTATATCCGGGCTCCTCGATCCAGTTTTCACGGTACACCTCGATCCAAACCCGGAGACCGTCTCCTGTTGGAATGGGTTCCAGGTACCAGCCCGGTTCACCCATGACCGGAGGAACCTGGTTACGGTTAAAGGCAGCCGTCAGTCCCATTCCCACACAGGCATATGTAAACGCTGTCTTGTAATAGGGTTTGATCTTCATTTTCCTTTGATCGGCCACAAAGTAATCTCCCAGTCCGGGCACCAGGACCGAAAGCAAAGCGTTCGATGGTCCCCCTTTCAAACCATATTTTGTCGTACCATCCAGGACGATCCTGGGATCAAAACTGCCATACACCACATCGTATTCGCTGTAGATATCCCAGGTGATCCTCTTGTCCCCCCCGGGCGGCACACCGGCGCCAATATCCCCTTCCAATGAATCCGGGAAAACCACCTTGCCGATATTGTCAATGACATACAGGTCAATCTGGTGAAGCCGGCCCGTATCAGAACCGGTAATATCATACTCGATCTCAAACCGGTTGTCCGTGAAATCCATCCGGATGTTCTCGATCCGGGCTTTTTGTTTCTGTCCCAGGATTACGGGGCCCATGAAACAAACGATGAACAGGAGTGTTAACAGCTTTTTCATTGGGATCCTTGAATCATCCGCAAAACATGCCCGGGGCAGGAAGAAGTGGATTCCTGCCGTAAAAATCCGGCATAGGGATTTTTACACGAAAGCAATGCTTGAAGGGTCATGGTTCAGGGCCTTTCTACTCCCTTACAAGATACGAATTTTTTTACAATTTATGCCTGCTGACCGTTCCCGTTTCAGTGGTCCCGGGCTCCTGTTCCGTTCCGGGGGTTTAACGTGGGGAATTTGGGCTTCACCAGCCGGCCGTCTCTTATCATGGGAAATCTGGGCTTCACCAACCGGCCGTCTCTTCTATGATCAGGTTATAGATCTCTGCCTCTGAACGCCCCATCGTCCGGATTTGTTTGGGGATGATGCTTTCCCGGCTCATCCCGGGAACGCCATTCAGTTCAAGGAAGTAAAGATCTCCCTGGTGGCTGATGAAATCAATACGGACCAGTCCCCTGCAATCAAGCAGGTCATAGATCCTCGAAGATGTGTCCCGGCATTTCATTGCCAGCTCTTCCGGGATCTGCGCAGGGGTCACTTCATCGGCCATCCCTTCGGTATATTTTGCTTCGTAATCGAAGAATTCATTCCTGGAAATAACCTCCGTGACAGGAAAGATGAAATTCTTTTCAGGGGTTTTCAGGACGCCGCAGGTCAATTCCCTTCCAGGGATGAAGGTTTCGACCAGCACTTCATCGTCTTCTTCCAGGGCTTTGGCAATAGCCTTTTCGAGTTCTTCAGCCTGGTTGATCCTGGAAACCCCGAAGCTTGATCCGCCTGCATTTGGTTTTATGAAGCATGGGAGTCCCACAATACTCAACACCCGTTCCGGATCAAATGCGCCGGTTTGATCCCCTGACACGATATACAGATCTGTTTCCCGTCGGATCAGTACAGCATCGGCCGTCAGGATGTCCGAATGGCGGACGATTTCCTTGCATGCGTATTTGTTGAAGGATCGTTCGAGGGAGAGGGAACCTGAAGTCGAGTAGGGGATGCCGAGTTTATCGAGGTATGCCTGGAGCTGTCCGTCTTCGCCCGGGGGACCGTGAAGGGCGATGAAGGCATAGTCGAAGTGTACGGTACGGCCATCCTTTTCAAAACTGAAGGTTTCCCGGTTGACGGGAGCCTTGCCGATGCCATCCGGGTCCAGGTTTACATGCCAGTCATCCTCACGAATGTAGACGATGTAGGGCTCGTATTTTTCCTTGTCCATGTGGAATCGGACCTGCTCGGCGCTTTTAAGGGAGATCACCAGTTCGGATGAATCTCCTCCCGTAATGATGGCGATGTTTTTTTTCATTTTCATCTGCCGGCGCATGCTGATGCTTGCTATAGATCAGTGGCCTGATACAAAGATAATCTCTTTTTGATTCCGGGATCGATTCCGCAGGATGCTAATCCAATGTCCGGCCCTCCAGGTACCGCCTCCATTTTTCAATGACCAGCGCCATGTCTTCCGGAAGCGCTGATTCAAAGTACATTTCCTTTCCGCTTGCCGGGTGAACAAAACCAAGCGATTGTGCATGAAGGGCCTGGCGCGGCAGGATGGCAAAACAGTTCTGCACGAACTGCTTGTATTTGCTGAAGGTTGTGCCTTTGAGGATCTGGTCGCCGCCATAGGTGGCATCGTTGAAAAGGGGGTGGCCGATATGCCGGAAATGCACGCGGATCTGGTGGGTCCGCCCTGTTTCCAGGCGGCATTCCACGAAATTGACATATCCCAGTCGCTCGAGCACACGGTAATGGGTAAGGGCAGGTTTGCCCTGCGAGGCATCCGGATAGACCCTCATCCGGGTCCGGTCCCTGATATCCCGACCGATAAAACCCTCGATGCTCCCGGATTCTTCTTTCAAGTCACCCCAGACCAGCGCCAGGTACCTGCGCTGTGTGGTGCGGTCGAAGAATTGTTTTGCCAGCCGGTTCAGCGCCAGCTCGTTCTTGGCGATCACCAGGATGCCGGAGGTGTCCTTGTCCAGCCGGTGCACAAGCCCGGGGCGTCCCTGTTCATCCGGACCGGACTGGAAAAAAGGCTGGTCGCGGAAATGATGGTAAAGTGCATTGATCAGGGTTCCGGAATAATTACCGACGCCGGGGTGTACGACCATTCCGGCGGCCTTGTTGATGACCAGCACATCCTCGTCCTCGTAAATAATATTGAGCGGGATGTCTTCGGGAAGGATCTCTGTTTCCCTGGGGGGGTGAGGTAAGATGATGCTGATCACTTCGCCGGGCTTGATCCTGTAATTCGGTTTGACCGTCTGCTCGTTGACCAGGATGTTGCCGGCCTGGGCGGCGGACTGGATGCGGGTCCTGGATGTCTGCATCAGGCGGTTGACCAGGTATTTGTCAATACGCACCGGTTCCTGTCCCCTGTCCACCACGAAGCGGTGGTGCTCGTAGAGCTCGTTTGAATCGTTGAATTCTGTTCCGGAGGTATTCATCTGGGGGAATATCAGCGGACGATCATGAGTTTACTGCTTGCCTTGAAGATCCCGTTATGGCTGATCCGGATGATATACAATCCCTCGGGAAGGTCCCCTACGAAATGCGGGGATTGGCCGGCGGGACCGTTTCCTGCTCCGGTGGCGGGGGACTGACCCCTGCCGGTATAGACCAGTTTTCCCTGGAGGTTATAAAGGGAGATGGTCCATTCCCCGGGAGTCCCGGTACGGGGTAAATCCAGGTAGAAAAGATCGTTGGCCGGATTGGGATAGACCTGCAGCCGCAATTCCGGAATTTCCTTTGCCGCGGCCGGCCAGGAAAGTTCTCTTCCCATAAGGGGCCGTATCATCAGGCTTCCGTTGAATCCGGTATTGACCCATTCCTGTCCCAGGTTGTAAAAGATATTATCCCGGTGGTTGTTCCATACATCCCACCCGACATTCAGCAGGTTTTCCGTGGTTTTGATCCATCCCACGTAAAAGTTATTGGAGACAACAAGTAGAGTATCCAGGACATAGGTGTGGAACCTATTCAGTCCACCGGGATATTCCGGTTTGACACCAGCCATGCTGTAGATCAATTTTCCCGGGGCATTCAGATTATTGTCATGATCCCATACAGCCAGTTTGAAATAATCCTGCGTATAATCCCCGAGCGTCCGGTTAAAATAGAACTGCACTCCCCTCAGGGTATCCGTCTTAAAGGTCTTGAAGCGGTAAGCCACGGATGCATTGGATGAGCCTCCGCCCCGGAGACCGTATCCATTTTCGGCGCTTCCGTCATCGTACGCATAGTAATTGAAAAAACGCTGGTAACTGACCACGGTATCGTTCCATTTATAATCCAGGTCCTCGGTGACCAGGTAGGATTTTATTTCGAAAACAGTCGAATCGGCTTCGTAAAAGATGAAGGGGTAGTTGTAAGGGAACTTGAAGCTATTCAGCACGCCGGGAAGAACATTGGCCGCACCTCCGTTCACCGAATCGGTCTCCAGGTATTTCAGATCAGTGATCTTCAGGACCCGGGTAACGTTCCGGATAGTCGTGTCATTGTTACGGTACTGTATGTCGATCGTGGATTTCAGTTCCGTCAGGTAAGCACGCGGGAAATGCCTCCAGGGGATGGACTGGTATGTCTTCAGGATGGATCCCAGGGAGGCGATCATGGAAACGTCATTGATCGCGGTCACATTCGATGAACGTGCCGTATTCAGGTAAACGTAATCAATGTTCCAGTGATCGACGTTGCCTTTTTTATCATCGGAAAAGGGATCCGATGTGAGGCTGGCATAATTCATAAATCGGAACCGGAAACCCTTTTTCAGGAAGCGGTCCTCCCGTATGGGGATGAAGACCTGTTTGAAGGTATCGATCCCCTGTATGGAGTCTTTATCAAATCCGGGACTGGCCCAGACCCTTTCCCAGCGGTTACTGTCGGGTGCGAAAAATTCAACCCTGAGCGAATCATCTTTTTCGGGGGCGTCGCCCAATCCCATAGGTTCATAGAAGAAACTCAGCCAGATGTCCTGCCTGCCCGGGAAATCCAGATTTATGGGAACAGAACTAAGAAAATCGGATTCAAAGGGATAGGAAGTAGATCCGTTCAGGTTCCCTTCCGAATCGATGGCATCCATGGTTGCCACCCCGATGGTTATCGGATCTTGTGTATAGGTATTGTTTACATTGGCGAAACGATCTGTCCAGAAGTAAGGGTAAGGCGTTCCTCCGTTCCTTGAGAAATCATCGAAAAAGGGAAGCTCGAGGGTGTCGGGTATAAAGTCCACCGCCACGCTCTTCCTGGCTTCATGGACCGGTTGAAAGGGCATGCCGGCCGGTACCAGGACTTCCTGGGCGCGCAGCCCCCAGACCGATCCCAGGCAAAAGGCAAGGCTTACAATACCAAGTTTAAAATTCATCGCCATCGATCAAAGGCAATTCAAATCGCTCCCGCAGCGGAAGCTTGGTTGAATCAATGGTTACCCAGATGTCCACCGTAGCTCCCAGGCTTATAAGGATCTCGTCCTCCTCATTGTAGACGGGTCTCTGTTTCCAGACAAATGCAGCTGCTGAATCATCTGCATTGTTGAATGACCGGTCATAGATCATAGCACCCATGTTCAGGTAGCGTTCCGTGATCCTCTGCCTGGCATCCGCCATCGTTAAACCAATCAGGTCCGGTGCCGCGGTTTTTTCATTGCTGAGTCCCCTGCCCAGCACCAGGTCCACCGCCGAACCTTTTGGTATCGAATCGCCTTCTTCTATAACGTTTCCCCTGTATTTTTGTTGCAGTACGTTGTTTACTGCTATATCAGGCACATAGGTAAGTTTCCCGATTTTAAGTCCCGCCGTCTGGATAATCGAGCCTGCCTGCCTCAGGCTGACCCCAACGAGATTGGGCATCCCGATAATCTCGGGATTAAATGCATTAATGGTGAGGAAAATCGTGCGGTTTTCCTTGACCTTGAATTCAGGCCTTGGATTCTGGTCGATCACTGCCCCCCTGTCTGCGTTCATATTATAAACGGAATCTACGATCTGGAACTGCAGTTTTCTCTGGGCAAGCACGGAATCGGCCTCTTGTATGCTGAGTCCGGTGAGGTCCGGAACACTCAGGGCCTGTCCGTGGCGGGTGAAGATCCGCAAAAAAAGGAAAATGAAACTCACAAAGAACAGGGTAATGGCCACGGCGATGAGAAGATGCCTGAGGAAGACCCTGCTGAATATAAACCGTAAAAAGTTCATGATCCTTATGGTTTTATGGAGTTTCTACCAGCCCGGTCTCATTGATCACCGAAGCCTCCTGGTAGGTGTCGTAATCGGTATTGATCTCCCAGAGGTCATGGGCTGTTCCCTCCAGGATATTTTCAGCGGCCAGGATTCCCATAAAGATGCTGTGGTCCTGGTTATTGTACTTATAGGAACCATACCTTCCGATGGCATGCAGGTTGTCAAAGCTGTCAAGGTATTGCTGGACTGGTTTGAGGACCTCCTTATACCGGTTGAAATATACCGGGTAGCTCCGAGGGATCCGGATGACCTTCCCGTCCAGGATATCTTCTTTCCTGGCAAGTCCAGTGGAAACAAGCTCATCTTTTGCCAGTTCAAAATACCAGTCATCGTCCCTGTTCCATTCAGGGTCCTCGAAATTTGCCCAGTATTCAAGGCAGAGGATACTTTCTTTCCGGGTTCCGTAGAGTTCGGGGATCCAGTTCCGGAAGTTGGTCATCCTGCCCATTCTCAGTTCGGAGGAATGGATATAAAGCCACTGGTCGGTGAACAGTTCCGCGCTGTTGACCTGCAGATAAACCAGTATGGTGTTCCGGAATTTCAGGGAGAGAGCCCTTTCCCTGATATCATCAGGAACATCCGGAAGGCGCGTTACAAGCAGGGAGATAGGCATGGTTGAAACGATCTGGTCGTATTCGACGACCTCCCCGGATGTTAGTTCCAGGCCATACGCCTTTCCTTCCCGGCTGAGTACCTTCTCCACCGCTGTATTCAGCAGGATGTTGCCCCCGTTTTGCCGAATGGTCCGGGCCATTTTATCGTACAGGGATCCGGTTCCCCCTGTCGGATAAGCGAACTGATCGACAAGGGTTTTATGATGGGTCCTCCTTTTCTTCAGAAGGGAGTTTTTCACGGCTTCGTAAAGGGAAAGGCGTTTGATCCGCTGGGCAGCAAAGTCCGAATCGAGTTCGGTACATTTGATTCCCCAGAGTTTTTCACTGTAGGTTTTGAAAAAGATCTGGTACAGGCGTTTCCCGAACCTGCGGGTAACCCATGATTCAAACGTCCCGTTATCACGGGTAGGCAGCAGCTTTTCCTTGAAATAACTTAGCATGCAGCGGGTTGCTTCAAAAAGGCCGAGACTTTTCAGGGCATTGCCGGCCTTCAGCGGGTAATCGAAAAACCGTTTTTTATAGTAGATCCTGGTCTGCCGGTTAACCATCTTGTAGTCTTTGCCGGCAACTTCAAGCCATAATTTGTTCACATTCCGGTCATGGCTGAAAAACCGGTGGGGCCCCAGGTCGACGACCTGGTCCCACAACCGTATTGATTTTGCCATTCCCCCGACCTGGTCACTGACTTCATAGACATCCAGGCGTTTTACCTTTCCCTCAGCCATTGCTTCCGAGAGTTTGTATGCTGCGGTCATCCCAGCCGGTCCTGCCCCAATCACGGCGATCTTCATCCAGGTATTTTCAATTGAATAAAAGGTATTAAACCCCAGGGTAGAACCCTGGACCCAAGTTTCCGATGCAGAGCATCGGGGAATTTAACCATATAATGATTAAAAAAGATTTAAAAATAATAAAAACCCCCATAATCAGAGTGAATTCGCGGCATTTTCATAATACTGGGCTTCTTCGAGCCGACCCTGCTGCCGGTAAATCATCGCCAGGGCGAGGTAGGATGGTTTATAGGCCCTGTTTGCCGTAATGGATTGCTGGAAATAACTGATCGCAGTGTTTACGTCGGGCGGCTGCATACGAATGTACAGCAGTCCCAGGTTATGAAAAGCTGGAGCAAACCGGTAGTTGATGTTTGTGATCAGCAGGAAGGTTGTCCTGGCGTTCTCCAGATCACCGGATTCCAGGTATGCCACTCCTTTCAGGTTCAGTGCTTTATCGTAATCCGGATAGATTTCAAGACACTCGTCCATTACTTCGACGGCCCTGGCAAACTGACGGGTCTGGAGGTATGCCTCTGCCAGCCGGAGTTTCACGGCTTCGTTGGCAGGGAAATCCCGGTTCACTTTTTCGAGCCGGGGTATGCCATTCAGGAAGTCCCGTTGCTGGATCATCCGGATGGCTTCCAGGTCTTCCCTGGTCTCCCTCTCGACAACGGCACAAACGGGGACGCCGTTCACATCGATGGTATGGATCGTTCCGGCAGGTGGCCACAGGCCGTTTTTAAGCTGGAAGGGATCGATGTAGTTGCAAAAGTATACGCCGTAGTCCCAGTCTCTTTCCGAGCGTTCGTAATACCGGGTATAAACAGGACTGGCTTTGTCGCTTGCGTGCCTGAGGTAGTAGGTGATCGAACCGTTGGTGGAAATGGTCAGGGGCGCTTCCCCTTGCCTGTCATTTTCGTCCAGTACGTTGTCAATCAGCCATTCTGTACCCGGTTTCAGACTGTTCATGTAATAATCCGTTTCAAACCGTCCATAGGCTTTTTTTGCACCCAGCAATTCATTGAAGTAGATGTATTCCAGGGGATGATTTTTTACGATGTGAATCAGGGGATGCACGATTCCCCCGAGTACTAACAGGGAAATAGCGATTTTAAGGGCTGGCTGTTTCGGCAGCCGGATAAGCCGGTCCCACGCAATCGCCGAAAGGATAGCCAAGGCAGGAAAAACGAAGAGCAGGTGTCTCCATCCACCGTAGACATTTGATTCCTTGTAAACCACATAAGCAAGAGGGAACAGGACGACAAAATACAGAAAGAAGATAAAAATGGTTTTAATTTTCTTTTTATAGAAGGGGTAGAGCAGGGCATTCAGGAAAAATCCTGCCAGCAGGACTACCGGAACGGTATACAGGATATTCATGGAAATATAATACCAGGGGAGTTTATTCGACCAGATGATGCTTCCGTCGAACAGCACCTTGATAGCAACGGAAATGTTGGCCATCATGCGAAGGGCTTCGAAGGGATTCTTAAAGGGTTTCTGGAATCCGAATGGCCAGGGGATAAGGCTGATCAGGTATCCCCCCAGGGAGATCAGAGCCAGGTAGATCAATCCTTTCCAGACCATCCGGAACCAGGCCGTGGAGAAGGTTTTGAACTCAAATCGAGTAGCCAGCACATACAATCCCGCGAACATCAGGACATAGGGGATAAGCAGGAGTCCCCCGATCCGTATGCTGGTAGTAATGGCGATCCCCAGCATGATCCAGATTGCGTGACGGTTTGAGAAGTCCGGTAGTTTTTCAAGGAAGCGGAAGGCATGGTACAGGGTGAAGACGTAGCCAAAAGCAAAGGGAACATCCATGGGATTGTTCAGTGAGTGCCCCAGGAAGCGGGGTGCAAAAAACATCAGGACCAGGGTGATCAGTCCCGCCCTGTAACCGCTCAGCCGTGTGGCCAGGAGTCCCGCAAAAAGTATGCAGAGGAACCCCGTCAGGGCAATGATAACATGCCTGGCCTCATATTCACGTTCGATTTTGAAGGTTTTATTGAACAGGTAGGTCAGCAGATCGAGCGATTGCCCGTAGTAATTCAGTTTCAGCTTCGGATCATCCAGCGCGGATTTGTCCCCGCCCCCGGTGGCGAAATAATTATATACTTTTTCGGCATGCAGGTAATGTTTCTCGTCGTCCCCGCTCTGACCGGCGCCAAGGCTCAGGATGGGCAGGATGACGGCGATCAGGAAGGCCGTGATTACAAAGGCTGACCGGAACCAGGAGGGGAGGTTCAGGAAGGGGTATTGCTTATGCGGGGAGGTCCTGATTTCCCGGAATGGGATACGGAAATACCAGTCGCTGAAGTTGCCGAGCCGGACTCCGATATTTCGGGGGAAACGTCCGCCGAGCCTTGGCTGCTGCCCGAAGGGATTGACCTGGGAAATAAGGTATGGCCTGGTTTCGATGTTCAGTTTTGACAGCCGGTAGCACAATGCTGACTGGAAATCCTGGCTGCAGGCGGAACCAAGGTTGAGAAAATATTCTGCCTGCGGCCTGCGCAGCAACAGAAGGGGGAAGTGTTCCCGGCCCGGTTTCAACTCCTGTTCGCGAAAAAACGGCAGCAGGATGCCCTGTTTCATAATTTCCTCTTCCGGTATATGGAAGAATTCATCGAAATTAAAACTTCGCTCCAGGGAATCCGGTTCCAGGACAAGAATATTGTCCCGGCTGCTATGGTTCAGTCCCACACGAATCGCTTCTTCCACGGAAGCTTCCCTGGAAACCTCAATGACCTTAAATACTCCCTTATCCAGCAGTCCCTCCATGCCCGCTGTCCCCAGGAGCAGTTTTCTGGTTCCTGCTTCCCCGGTAACCGGCAGGACAACCTCGTAGTCCTTGTTGAAAGGCTTCCGGATCTTCTGCAGGGATTCAAGGCATAGCTTCAGCTTTTCCGCATCATCGGCCAGGGGAAGGATGACCGAGAGGGGAAGGTAGGTTTCCGTCTTTTCCTGGCCCTTTCCAGGGCGGACTGTTCTGTGTTTACTCATGGATGGGACTGGGAATTGAATCCATTAAAAATACAAACTATCTGCGGATCTGGGTTATTTCAAGGTGAGTTTTATGCCGGTTGATGGAGAGTTTTATGCGGGGCGCTGGAAATAAAAAAGGCTGTCCCTATTGGATGGACAGCCTGGAGTGTATAGAGTTAAAAGAATTATGCCTTATGCCTTGCCTCGTCGGAAACGGAAAGTTTTTGCCTTCCCTTGGCCCTGCGTTTGCCGATCACCCTCCGCCCGTTGGCTGTTGCCATGCGGCTTCTGAATCCATGCTTGTTTTTTCTCTTCCGGTTCGATGGTTGGAATGTCCTCTTCATTGCCTTCCAGTTTTAATTGAGATTGCAAAAGTAATGTTTTTTTGAATATCACAAAAAGAATACCCTAAAAATATAAGAAGGGTTTATTTCAGGCCTTTAGCAGGGATCCAGACCAGCTTCTTGCTTTCAAAATACGCTTCTGAAAACGTATCCTTCAGATCGTAAATCCTGCTTCCGGGAAAGGATTTCATTTCGTTTTCAAGATCGCCCCCTTTCAGGTACCAGATGCCCGTGGGGTTGTCGCTTTCGGGATCTTCTGAAAATGAATTCCTGAGCCATCCGGCAAACGTTCCCAGTTCTGCTACCGCCCGGCTGACAACGTGCTGAACCTTCTGCGGAAAATCTTCCGCCCTGACCTGCAGGCAACGTACATTGGCAAGCTGCAGGCTCCGGCTGATTTCTTCCACGGCCCTGATTTTTTTCCCGACAGAATCAATCAGGATGAACTGGGTATCGGGGAACAGTATGGCCAGGGGCAGGCCGGGGAATCCTCCTCCCGTACCAACGTCGAGGACCCTTCCGGATGGACTGAACCTGGCATGCACGGCAATCCCGAGTGAATGGAGGATATGCCGCTCGGGTAGGTGTTCAATGTCCTTGCGGGATACCAGGTTGATGCGGCGGTTCCAATGCCTGAGCAGTTCGTTGAGCCGAAGGTAACGCTCGCGTTGCAGGGGAGTCAAATCCGGAAAGTATTTAAACAGGATCTCCATGCCGTGTCAGGCCTATATATGGGAACCCGAACTTTTTAAAATATTGTAAAGCAGTTCCCTGGCCCTGAACAGCTGGGCCTTAACGGTTCCGATGGGCAGATCAAGTTCTTCCGAGATCTCTTCGTAGGAAAACTCTTTAAAGTACCTGAGTTCCACCAGGGTCCGGTACCGTGGTTTCAGCTTGCTTACCACTTCCCGGAGGAGTTTGATCTTCTGGCTGTTGATCATGTAGGCCTCGGGGTCGGGAGCATCGGACTGGATGGTGACCGAGGTGGTGTCTGATTCGTCGGGGGACTGATCCAGGGAGATCGTGGCGGCACGTTTTTTACGAATGAAGTCAATGCAGTTGTTGGTGGCGATCTTAAAGAGCCAGGTACTGAACGCAAAATTCGGCGTGTACTGGTTGATGTTCTTAAAAGCCTTTCCAAAAGCTTCGATGGTGAGGTCCTCCGCATCGCTGGCATTGTTCACCATTTTCAGCAGCATGAAATAGATGGCATCCCTGTATCTTCCGAGCAGCTCGGCGTAAGCCTTCTGATCACCCTCTCTGGCCCTTTGAACGAGAAGAAAGTCATGCTGCGCCTTTTCGGAAAGGTTTGGATTTATATCCATCTAGCTCTTTTTGATGCGACATAGTTGCTGAATACCATCCAGATGTGTACCAGGGGAAGTATCAAATCCAGCATGGGCGAAATTAACAATAAATACCTTTCGTTCAAACGGGACATTGCCAATTTGGTAACAAGGATTGCGGACAGCATCCTTAGCAAAAATACCTCCAGGACCTGGGGCAGCATGAGGCGGAGGACCATCAGGGCGATGAAGATAAAGTAAAACAGCAATCGGCTGAGGATCTCCGTGCCAAGCAGGAATTTGGTCAGGGGCCTGTATCGGGGACCCGTAGTCAGATGTCTTTTCTTTTGGTAATACCATTGCTTCCAGGTTGTTTTCGGTGACGATACCGTGTGGGACTCCGGCCGGATCTCGATCCGGGTTTGCGAGCTTCGGGCAACCTCGTTGATGAAAAGGTCATCGTCTCCCGATACGAGCTCATAATGGGATGCAAATCCTTTGTTCCGGAAGAAAATATCCCTCCGGTAAGCCAGGTTCCTTCCCACTCCCATGTAGGGGACCCCGGCCAGGGCAAATCCAAAGTACTGCAGGGCAATAAAAAAAGCATCGTATCTGACCAGGATGTTCAGAAGGCCTTTCCTCCTGAGGTATCCGCTGTACCCGAGGACGATCCCGCAGTCTTTCCGGAAATTACGCTGCATGGAAGACAGCCATTTGTTCCCGGCAGGCCGGCAATCTGCATCGGTAAGAAGGACCCAGTCATAACGGGCCGCTTTCAAACCCACGGTGAGGGCAAGCTTCTTGCCCCCGCGCTTATGGATATTATCCTTGATGCTGCTCGTCCGGAGCCGTGGATATTTTTCCTTGAGGTCCCTCAGCACATCCTCGGAATCATCCGTCGATGCATCATTGACCACAATGACCTCGTAATCGGGATAATCCTGTTCCAGCACCAGCGGAAGGTTGGACCTCAGGTTCTCCTCCTCGTTTCTGGCACAGATGACAATGGAGACCGGAAACTTCCGGATGCCCGAGGGGCCGGGCTTAAAGTAAACAAGCCTGGCATGCACCCCCCACCAGAAAATAAGCTGCAGGAGAGAGGCCCCGGCAAATACGCCAAGCAATACCTGGTGAGTGAGCGGATAGTCTGAGATGTTCAATTTTATGGAATTAATGTCCGTACAAATATCCTTATATTTGCGCTAATTCTGCACAAATGAGGTTCAAGATCCTTCATTCAGATTCCGAAACCAAGGCCAGAGCGGGTGTTTTCGACACGGATCACGGGAGCATCCCGACACCCATTTTTATGCCGGTGGGGACAACCGGGACCGTGAAGGGAGTTCACCAGGCCGACCTGAAAAATGTGGTCAGGTCCCCGATCATCCTCGGCAACACCTACCACCTCTTTCTCCGGCCGGGAATCGATGTGATAGGCAATGCCGGGGGGATCCATCGATTCATCCATTGGGACGGGGCCGTGTTGACAGACAGCGGCGGTTACCAGGTCTTTTCCCTTTCGGAACAGCGAAAACTTACACCGGAGGGTGCTGTTTTCCGCTCGCATATAGACGGCACCATGCATACCTTTACACCCGAAAACGTGGTGGACATCCAGCGTACGATCGGCGCGGATATCATTATGGCCTTTGACGAGTGCACCCCCTGGCCATGTGATCATGATTGCGTGCGCACTTCCATGGAGCTGACCCATTCCTGGCTCGAAAGGGGAAGGAAGCGCTATCTGGAAACGGAGCCGTTGTACGGGTATTCCCAGAGCTGGTTCCCGATCGTTCAGGGGGGAACCTATGCAGACCTTCGCCGGCAGTCCGCCACAAAGATAGCGGAAGCAGATATGGATGGGAATGCCATCGGGGGATTGTCCGTGGGGGAACCGGAAGAGCTGATGTATGAAATGATCGAGGTGGTCAACGGGATCCTTCCCGCCGGAAAACCACGGTACCTGATGGGCGTCGGTACACCGGCAAATATCCTGGAATCCATTTCCAGGGGGGTGGATATGTTCGATTGTGTCATGCCTACACGGAACGGAAGGAATGGACAATTGTTTACAAGGGAGGGGATCATTAATATCAAGAATGAAAAATGGAAGAATGATTTTTCTCCGATTGACCCCGAAGGGGATTCCTATGTCGATCAACAATATTCAAAGGCTTATTTACGTCATCTTATAATCTCGGGGGAGCTCCTGGGCGCCCAGATAGCCAGCCTGCACAACCTGAGGTTTTATCTCTGGCTGATGGAGGAAGCCAGGGGAAGGATATTAAATGGGGAATTCGCATCCTGGATGAAAGAAATGGTCAGTAAATTATCCATCCGTTTATGAGAAGAAAACTGGGCATTACCATCATTGACATTTATATTACCAGGAAGTTCCTGGGTACCTTTTTCTTTTCCATTGCCCTGATCCTTTCCATAGCTGTCATTTTCGATTTTTCGGAAAAGATCGATAATTTTCTTGATCACGATGCCAGGCTTTTCGATATCCTGACGAAGTATTACCTTAATTTCGTCCCCTATTTTGCCGTGCTGTTCAGTTCACTTTTCACCTTTGTTTCGGTGATCTATTTTACTTCGCGCATGGCTTACCGCACTGAATTTATAGCCATTATCAGCAGCGGGATGAGTTTCAACCGGCTCCTGGTTCCCTACTTTTTCTCGGCAACCGTGATTGCCATATTCTCCTTTGTGCTGAGTGATTACGTAATACCCGATTCGAACCGGGTCAGGCTTGAGTTCGAGGAGATCTATTACCATGCCGTACCGCTGCGTGTCACCGAGCGGAACATTCACCGCCAGATCGAGCCGGGGGTATACATTTACATGGAAAGCTACAGTACGATCTCCGACCTCGGCCATCGTTTCTCGATGGAAAAATACGAGGATGGGAAGCTTGTTTCCAAACTGATGTCGGATTATGTGAAGTGGGATTCCACCCTGGGAAAGTGGACGGTCCGGAATTACTACATCCGGGAGATCGGGGATTATACGGAAACGGTTACCAGGGGGAACCGGCTCGATACCACCCTGGCGCTCCATCCAAGCGATTTCAAGCGCAGGCTGAATTTCATGGAGACCATGAGCATCCGTGAGCTCAGTGATTACATAGACCAGCTCAGGATGCTGGGGGAATCGAATGTGAAGGCTTACCAGATCGAAAAGAACAAACGCTATGCTTTTCCGTTTTCCGCCTTTATCCTGACCCTGATCGGGGTTGCCGTTTCATCCAAGAAGGTCAAGGGGGGGATCGGCATGCAGCTGGGTGTCGGTTTGCTGGTTGCCTTTTCCTATCTGTTGTTTATGCAGTTTTCTTCGCAGTTCGCCATCAGCGGGAGCCTGCACCCTGCCCTGGCCGTCTGGCTGCCGAATTTTGTGTTTGCGATCGTAGCCGTTTTCCTGTACCGGATGGCCCCGAAATAAGCCCTGGAAATCCGCATTATTAATTATTTGGTAATAAACCCCATAGCTGTTCAGAACCCCATATTCTGCAGTAAAAATTTTTTTAATATTCCGGGATTTTGTAATGTTGTAGCCCATACTTTCCAGAAAACAAATCATCAAATATGCCTTTAAAAAGAAAAATCCAGGAACTTCAGAAAAAACGTGAAGAAGTCCTGAAAGGCGGCGGCGATGCCGCCATAGAAAAGCAGGCTGCCATGGGAAAGATGACTGCCAGGAACAGGATCATCAGCCTGCTTGACAAGGATACCTTTACCGAGTACGACCTGTTTGCGGAACATGAAGCCAAGGATTTTGACATGGACAAGAAAATCCTGGCAGGCGACGGGGTTGTTATCGGTACGGGAACCATATACGGGGCACCGATTTGTATCTTTGCGCAGGACTTTACCGTAGCCGGAGGATCGCTTGGAAATATGCATGCCCGGAAGATCACCAAGATCATGGACCATGCCCTGAAGATGAAGATGCCCCTGATCGGGATCAATGATTCCGGGGGGGCCAGGATACAGGAAGGCGTGAGTTCACTGGCAGGATACGGGGAGATCTTTTTCCGGAACACACTCTCCTCGGGGGTCATACCGCAGATCTCGGTTATTTTGGGACCCTGTGCCGGGGGTGCCGTCTATTCGCCGGCCCTTACGGATTTCGTTTTTGTCGTTGACAAAATCTCCAAAATGTTCATTACGGGTCCCGAAGTAATCAAGACCGTGCTTGGCGAGGAGATCTCCATGGAGGATCTGGGAGGTGCCCGGGTGCATAGTGAAATCTCGGGCACTGCCCATTTTTATGCCAACAGTGAAGCGGAATGCTTTGAGCAGATCAAGAAACTCATCTCCTTCATTCCATGGAGCAACCTGAAGAAGGCCAAGAAATTTCCCCCCAAGGATCCAACTGCCGATTACCATATCGATGACATTGTTCCGGGCGATCCCAGGCAGCCTTATGATGTAAGGGATGTCATCCGGGCCATTGTCGATGATTCGGACTTTTTCGAAGTACAGGAAAAATGGGCGGAAAACATGGTCATTGGTTTTGGCCGGCTGGGCGGTGAGACCATCGGCTTCGTTTGCAACCAGCCACTGGTGCTGGCAGGTGTCCTGGATGTGGATTCCTCCGATAAGGCGGCCCGCTTCATCCGGTTCTGCGATGCTTTCAACATCCCGATCGTCACACTTGTCGATCTTCCCGGGTACCTTCCGGGTGTGGACCAGGAACATGCCGGGGTGATCCGCCACGGGGCCAAGGTATTGTATGCCTATTCCGAGGCAACCGTTCCCAAAATGACGGTCATACTCAGGAAAGCATACGGAGGCGGCTATATTGCGATGGCATCCAGGCATTTGAGAGCGGATTTTGTTTTTGCATGGCCGGGAGCCGAGATTGCCGTCATGGGCCCGGAAGGTGCCGCCAATATCATTTTCAGGAAAGAGATCGCGGCGGCGGATGATCCTGAAAAGGTGAGGAAGCAAAAGGTCAAGGAGTATAAGGACAAGTTCGCAAATCCCTATGTTGCCGCGGCAAAAGGGTACATCGATTCCGTCATCGAGCCCAAGGAAACACGGAAGATCCTGCTCCATGCCATCGAGGTTTCGGAAAACAAGGCGGTCTATCTGCCCAAAAAGAAACACGGAATTCCACCCTTCTAAACCACCAGATTATGGCAAGAACAAGGAAGACTTCTGCAGGCCGGGAAACCACCGCCAGTCCAGGCATGAACCGATCAAAGGCGAACCCTTCCACATTGAAGGCAGAAGGGGAACCGGCAAGCGCAACCGCCGATCCCGTTAACGGGCAGCAAGAAAGCGAGAATGGCGAAAACGGCAAGTCACGGTATAAATCACTCGTCATTGACGCCACCAAATACCGTACTCATCTGAATTATAAATTTGAGAGCCGGAAGGCATATGAGAGCCCGGATCCCCGAAAGATCATCTCAAGTATTCCCGGGACCATCATAAAAGTCCATGTTGAAGCGGGACAGGAAGTGAGGCAGGGGGATCCGATGCTTGTTCTTGAGGCAATGAAAATGAGGAACAAGATCATGTTCCATTCCGATGGTACGGTTAAAAGTATCTTTGTGAAGGAGGGGGAAAAGGTGCCCAAGAATTTCGTGATGCTGGAACTTGAATAGCTCCTGACTGCCAGGATCGGTCATATGTATATGTGCGATACCGGACCGAGGATTTATCCTACGTCATTTTTTCGCTGTGGTATCTGAAGCCGCCGAGATACGGGCTGAGTGCGGGGGACTGGCGGAATACCCCGTAGACGGCCGAACCGCTGCCCGACATCGAAGCGTAGATTGCCCCTGATTCATACAACTCATTTTTGATCTTTCCGATCTCCGGGTATTTTTCAATCACCGGTTTCTCAAACTGATTGATGAGCCTTTCTTTCCATTGCCCGGGTTCGAGCTTCAGGATCTCTCTCAGGCCGGGGCCCTCCTCGGAAGGCCGGACCATCCGGTAAGCCTCCTGCGTAGGCACAGGCAGCTCCGGAATGACAATCGCCAGGTAATACCCGCCGAGGCTGAGGGAGAGAGGTTCCAGGACATCCCCCTTTCCACTGGCCAGGCAGGGCTGGTTGAAGATAAAGAACGGGCAGTCGGATCCGATCTCAGAAGCAAAGCGGGCAAGCATTTCATCATCCAGTCCACAGGCGAAGAGCTCGTTCAGTGCCATCAGGGTAAACGAAGCATCCGATGAGCCACCTCCCAGTCCCGATCCGACGGGTATTTTCTTGTGAAGATGGATACGAACGCCCGGGGTCCCCTGGCGTTCCTGGAACAGGCTGGCAGCCTGCCAGCAAAGATTATCCGACGTTTCAGGAACCCGTAGCCCGCTGACATAGATTTCAGGCTTTTTGCCATTAAGTCCCACATCCCCCGGCAGGATCTCGAGCATGTCACAGAGCTGTACGGGATAGAAAATGGATTCCAGATCGTGGTACCCGTCGCCACGCCTGCGCAGGACCTTCAATCCCAGGTTGATCTTGGCGTTTGGAAATACGATCATGGGGTTATTAACATTTTCCATATTTCAACGGCTTCCCGGAGCCGTAAAAATGCGGTCATTAAAGGTACATATAAATTGTTAACAGTCCGAGTTAATAAGAAGGACCACGATGTTTAAAAATGAAACCGGAAGAAAGCCCGAAAAGTAGGCTCATTCACTACCTTTGAAATCCAAATTCCTGCTAAAATTATGGCCCTGAAGAGCAATCCGCAAACCCCTCCAAAACTCGGCAACCTGAATGTTGAATACGGGAAATTGCCTCCCCAGGCTGTCGATCTGGAAGAAGCCGTACTGGGAGCTATCATGCTTGAGAAAGATGCTGTCTTGTCTGTGCTTGACATACTCAAACCTGCAAGTTTTTACAAGGATGTACACCAGAAGATATACAAGGCCATCATTGATCTTTCCATGGCCGAGAAGGCCATTGATATTCTGACGGTTACCGAGGAATTGAAAAGGCAGAATGTGCTGGAGGAAGTCGGGGGCCCTCTCTACATTACCCAACTGACGAGCAAGGTGGCATCCGCCGCCCACCTGGAATTTCATGCACGGATTATCCAGCAGAAATTCATACAACGTGAACTGATCAGGGTCTCTTCCGATATCCAGCGGAAGGCCTTTGATGAAACCATGGACGTGGATGACCTGCTCGACCAGGCCGAAGCCGACCTGTTTGAAATTGCGGAAGGCAATATTAAAAAGGAAACGGCCAGGATCAATGTACTGGTAAAGGAGGCCATCAACCAGATCGAAGAAGCAGCCAAGCGGGAAGACCACCTGAGCGGGGTGCCTTCCGGTTTCACGAAACTTGACCGGCTCACCTCCGGCTGGCAGCGCTCCGACCTGATCATCGTGGCTGCACGGCCCTCCATGGGTAAAACCGCATTTGCCCTTACCATGGCCAGGAATATCGCCGTTGAGCATAACCGGCCGATTGCCTTCTTTTCCCTCGAAATGTCTTCCATCCAGCTGGTAAACCGCCTGATCGTATCAGAAACGGAACTGCCGTCGGACAGGATTCGTAACGGACGTCTGGAAGAGTACGAGTGGAAACAGCTGGATTACAAGATCAAGAACCTGGTTGAGGCCCCGGTCTTCATTGATGATACACCGGCCATTTCCATATTTGAGCTTCGTGCCAAGTGCCGCCGTTTGAAAATCCAGCACCAGATCGAAGCAGTATTCGTGGATTACCTGCAGCTCATGTCCGGTACAGGAGATAACCGGGGAAGCAGGGAGCAGGAAGTCAGTACGATTTCCCGCTCGCTGAAATCCATCGCAAAGGAACTCGACATTCCTGTCATTGCCCTTTCTCAGCTGAACCGGTCCGTTGAGCTCAGATCCGGCAACAAACGTCCGCAGCTTTCCGACCTGAGAGAGTCCGGGGCCATCGAACAGGATGCAGACCTGGTGATTTTCATACACCGGCCTGAGAAATATGATATATACGAGGACGAACAGGGGAATTCCCTGGTGGGCATTGCCGAGATCACTCTTGCCAAACACCGGAACGGTCCCATTGGCGACATTCAATTGAAATTCAAGGACGAATCGGCCAAGTTTACCGAGTTGGATGCCCTGCTTCCGATCGGGGGGGATGAAAAGGACAACAGTGCTTTTACCATCGGCTCCAGGATGAACCAGGAAGGGGCCGATGACGAACCTCCTTATTAAAGGATCTTTTCCAGCTCTGCAAGCGATTTGATTTCGTAGGTGACGGTTTCATCGTGCTCGACCCCGTCACGGTTCAGAAATACCTGGTCAATCCCATACTGCCTGGCTCCAAGAACATCCACCTCAAGATCATCCCCGATCATGATACTTTCCCTTTTACGTGCATGCACGGCTGTCAGGGCATGATGAAATATTTCGGGCCGCGGTTTATTGTATCCCACTTCCTCAGAAGTGGTCAGACTGCTGAAGTATTTATCCAGCCCGCAATTCTTCATTTTTACCCGCTGGATGTTCAGGAAACCGTTCGTAATAATGTGGAGTTCGTACCGGCCGGATAGATGATCTAAGATTTTCCTGCTGTGGGGAACCAGGATGGTTTTTTGGGGACTAATAACCAGGTAGTCGTCACCGAAATTGGCAGCCAGGGTATCGTCGTGGATGCCGAAATGTTCAAAGCTTATCCTAAACCGTTCGACCCGAAGCACATCCTTGCTCATCTGTCCCTTCCGGTAAAGCTCCCAGAGATTTAGATTGACCCGGTGATAAACGTCGACGAAATCATCCGGGGACTCGATGGAAGTTTCAAGGTTATAGCGAAAGAATAATTCTGTGAGGGCTTCCCTGGAATTTCTGTCAAAATCCCAGAGTGTCCTGTCCATGTCAAAGAATATGTGGGAGTATTTTTTCAAGGTGGCTCAGGATCCGGCCACCAAAGATAGGTTTTTGATTACAATCGCACAATTTTCCATTCTGTGCAGCAGATCATCCAGTCTTCCAGCCGGAGTGGTTCCTCTTCTTCCGTTGTAATCAGTTCGGTCAGTTTATTCCTGTCCGCGCTGAAAGGCAGCACCATCCAGTCTTCCAGCGGCAGCGCTTTCTCTTTTTCCAGCCGGGTGCTGGAGGCCAGCAAGGATTTTCCGCTTTCATTCCACTGCTTTGTATTGATCATCCAGTCCTTTAGATGGATCTTATCTTCCATATAGAAATGATAACTGCTCGATCTGTATTCGGCACTCAATTCAACGTCGTACCGCATATCGGATGAATAAGCCATGAGCGGTTGAATATCCTGTAAAAGCAAAGATTTTTGTCCCTTAAGACCCAGGCTGCCCATCAGAATGACACATATAAGGAAAAGGGTTTTGGCAATTGTCTTCATCTCGAATCCTCCTTTTAGGGTTTGACCGGATAAAATAGACCATCAATTATGCCAAACTGTATAAATACCAGAAATATAGAGTGATACAAACAGGTATCTTTTTAAGTGCAGCGAAAAATGAACGGTTATGAGGCAGTAGGGTGTCCGATATCGTGCAAGTCAGGGTTTGCCTCCGATAAGAAGAATGCATTCGCCTTTCAGCTCCCGTTCCCGGACCTGTTCAAGGACCTCTTCAAGACTGCCCCTGATAAATTCCTCATGGATTTTTGTGAGTTCGCGTGCAAGGCATACAGGCCGGTCATTACCAAATACCACGGCAAACTGTTCCAGGCTCTTTTTGACGCGGAAGGGGGATTCGTAAAAGATCATCGTTCTGGATTCCTCCCGCAGCTCGTCCAGCTTTTTCTGCCGTCCCTTTTTCTGGGGCAGAAAACCTTCAAAGCAAAAACGGTTGCAGGGTAAGCCGGAAGCTACCAGGGCAGGTACGAAAGCGGTGGGCCCGGGCAGTGCCTCTACCGGAATTCCGTTCCGGAGGCATTCCCGGATCAGCAGGTAGCCGGGATCGGATATGCCCGGGGTGCCCGCTTCCGACACCATTGCAATGCGTTCGCCCGAAAGGATCCTGGAAACCAGGGAGGACAGGAATTTGTGTTCATTGAATGCATGGTGGGAGAGGGCCTTCTTTGACAGCTTATAATGTTTTAATAGAATGCTGGTTTTCCGGGTATCCTCCGCAAGGATAAGATCCACCTCCTCCAGTATCCTGATGGCCCTGTAGGTAATGTCTTCCAGGTTTCCTACAGGGGTTGGAACGATAAAGAGTTTACTCATTCAGGTTTACGATGAACTTTCTTCTGACCAGATCGAGCAGCAGCTGCACGGAATCCTCTTCCATATCCCAGTCAAAAGACGAGGTTATATAGCTAAAGGCTTCATTGAAGTTGGATGCACCGTCAAGTATCCGGATGGTATTCTGGAAACTTTCCTTGTCACCCTGGAACAAATCATTTATAAGCTTGAAGCGGTCGTTGAGTCCAAGGGCGGTTCCGATATTCTGGATGGGTTTGGAATGGATCTTACTGCTGATGTCCTGCTTTCCCCGGTTCTCCGCGATGCTTTCGTTAATGAATTTTTTGTCTCCCTTTAATTTATCCGCAAGGGTGGCCGTTCCGGATGTTTTGCCTGATGGACCTGGTCTCGGGCTTTTCTCCGCCGGGATGGGTTCCTCCTCCGCTGCTGATGATACCGAAGCCTCCGCGTCAGGTTTGCCCCCTGCCTGTTGTTCCTTTCCCTTTTCCCCTGGCGTTTCATCCGAAGCATCCAGTTCAAAGGAAACATCTTGAGGGGGCTCCACTTCAGGTTCCTCTGCGGGATGAACGGGGCTCCCGGTCCCGCTTACATCTGCCGTGGCTCCCGGAGCAGCATACTGAAGTTCCCTGACCTGTTCGTAAAGGGTCCGTATATCGCCCAGGATAAGGTCCACTTCGATCGAGGGAGGAGATCCTTCCCCCTGAAGGCGGCTGATTTTTTCGCCGATATCACCTGCTTTACTGATTATCTCCCTGATCTTCTTTTCCATAAACATTCGTTTCGAACAGTATACTGTTCACTTTTGGTTTATTTACGCCTCAAAAAGATTAAATTTGTTCCGGGCAGGAAGTTCCATGCGATCCTGTCCCATGCAAAAGTAACGATAAAATTACGATTTTCTTATCGGATGTTTATTGAGATTCCAGCAAACAGGTCCGAAAAAAGAGGATGGATCGAGGTAATTACGGGATCCATGTTTTCAGGGAAAACGGAGGAGCTTATCAGGCGGCTGAAAAGGGCAAAGATCGCCATACAGAAAGTGGAGATCTTCAAGCCCCGCATCGACACCCGGTATTCCGAGGAAGAGGTCATTTCTCACGATGAAAATGCCATTATGTCAACACCTGTAAGTACTGCGGGGAACATTCTCTTACTTGCAAGCGAGGTGGATGTGGTCGGGGTGGACGAGGCCCAGTTTTTTGATATGGGACTCATAGAAGTCTGCAACAAACTTGCTGACGGGGGTATCAGGGTGATTGTTGCTGGACTCGATATGGATTTCCGGGGCCGGCCTTTTGGTCCCATCCCCGGATTGATCGCCACGGCAGAATTTGTCACCAAGGTCCATGCCATCTGCGTCAGATGCGGCAACATCGCACATCATACCCACCGTAAGATGAAGGCTGAAAAGCTGGTTTTGCTGGGGGAGAAGGATCTTTACGAACCCCTCTGCAGGAAATGCTTCAGGGAAGCCCTGTCTGAACAAGCCTAAGAATATCCGGAATGCAATATACCCTCAAGGAAATAGCTGAAATAACCGGAGCAGAACTGATTGGTCCTGCGGGGAGAGAAATCACCCGCATCGGTA
>CAZVLG010000234.1:0-3183 GCA_964627835.1 uncultured Bacteroides sp. | reverse complement strand
TATACTGATGGTGCCCCATGAAGACACCTCCAGGTCAGGCATGCTTTGCGGGATCAGCGGATTCGGGGATACTCCCACACTGACCACCACGGTGTCGACATCGATCACGAATTCGGAGCCTTCAATGGGCATGGGCCTTCGGCGACCGGAGTCATCAGGTTCCCCCAGCTCCATCTTCAGCAGTTTCATCTGCCTGACCTTCCCCTTTTCATCGCCGATGTATTCTATGGGATTATGGAGGTTCATGAATTCAATGCCTTCTTCCTGGGCATGCTTTATCTCTTCTATCCTGGCAGGCATTTCCTCGATGGAGCGTCGGTAAATGATCATGGCCCTTTCGGCACCGAGCCGCTTGGCCGTGCGGACCGAGTCCATGGCCGTATTCCCCCCTCCGATCACGGCAACCCTTTTCCCGCTAACCACGGGTGTGTCAAATTCCGGATCGGCAGCCCGCATCAAATTCACCCTGGTCAGGTATTCGTTGGAAGAATAAATACCGGTAAGGTTTTCCCCCGGGATATTCATGAAATTGGGCAGGCCGGCCCCGCTCCCGACCATGAAGGCAACGTAACCCTCCTTCGTCAGATCTTCGATGGATGCTGTTTTTCCAACGATAAAATTATTCACGAACTTTACCCCCATTTGCTTGAGGATGTCAATCTCTACATCGACGATCTCATTGGGCAGACGGAATTCCGGGATCCCGTATTTTAGCACGCCGCCGATCTCATGTAATGCCTCGAAAACCGTAACGTCGTATCCCATCTTTGCCATATCCCCGGCGAATGCGAGTCCCGCTGGACCCGAACCCACAGATGCCACTTTGATCCCGTTGTGGGCCGTTAATTCGGGCACGGAGATCTTTCCGCTCTTGCGTTCATAATCCGCTGCAAACCGCTCCAGGTTGCCGATGGCCACGGCAGGCTTCTGCATCTTCTGGGGGTAATAGCAGACCTGTTCGCACTGGACTTCCTGGGGACACACCCTGCCGCAGACGGCGGGCAATGTGTTTGTCTCCTTCAGGACCTTCGCGGCATCCAGGAATTCCCCTGCTTCGATCTTTTTAATGAACTTGGGTATGTTTATCCCTACCGGACAGCCCGTGATGCATGTCGGATTGGGACAATCGATGCAGCGCCTGGCCTCATGCATTGCCTGCTCCTCGGTCAGTCCCAGGTTAACCTCCGTGAAATTCTTATTTCTTACATCCGGGTCCTGTTCGGGCATATGGAGCCTTTCCAGCTGGGTCCTTTCCTTGGTCTTGAGTGTACTCCTGAGCTCAACCCTCCATTCCTGGCTTCTCTCCTTCTTTAAATATTCCAGTAATCCTTCCATCGGTCAGGCTTTTCTGTATTTGTTCACAAAACGTTCGTAGGCAAGTTCTTCTTCCTCCCTGTAGGAACCAAGGCGCATGAGCATCTCGTCAAAATCAACTTCGTGTGCGTCGAATTCCGGTCCGTCCACGCAAACGAACCTGGTCTTGCCCCCCACGGAGACCCTGCAGGCCCCGCACATGCCGGTCCCGTCAACCATAATGGTATTCAGGCTGGCCAGGGTGGGTATTTTATATTTTTTGGTAAGCAGGGCAACGTATTTCATCATGATCGCGGGACCGACCGTGACCACCTGGTCAATTTTCTCCCTCTTGATCACCTCTTCCAAGCCATCGGTCACCAATCCCTTCTTCCCGTAAGACCCGTCATCGGTCATAATCACTACTTCGTCCGAATGCTGGCGGATCTGCTCCTCGAGGATGATAAGGTTCTTCTGCCGTGCGGCAAGCACGGAGATAACCTTGTTGCCGGCGTTTTTAAATGCCTCTACAATGGGTAGCAGGGGAGCAATCCCGACCCCGCCGCCGGAAGCGAGGATGGTCCCAACCTTCGCGATATGGGTTGGGTTGCCCAGGGGACCGACAACATCCTTTATGTAATCGCCAACCTCCATATTGCAGAGCTTGATCGAGCTCACCCCGACTTTCTGAACGATGATGGTAATGGTTCCTTTTTCGACATCTGCTTCAGCGATTGTCAGCGGGATCCGCTCGCCCTTGTCGCTCACGCGTACAATTACAAAATGTCCCGCCTTCCGGCTCTTTGCAATATACGGGGCCTCGAGGACCAGCTTGACAACCAGCTCAGAAAAATATTCCTTGGCAACAATTTTATTCATCTTTCCCGAAATTATGCTCACAGTCAAATCACACCGGGTTTTCTCGGTCTGCACCCCCCCGTAAAAATACATCATAAAATTTGCCTAAACACAGAATATTTCAAATGATTTTTGTCATTCAACTTCCGATATGATATTTTTGTGGAGATATCGATGCACTAACAATAAGCAGAGCAAAATGCAAAAATTCAATTCACTCGATGAAATCCTGGATTTCGCAATCAAGGATGAACTAAGGGCTGCCAACCTGTACGCCGATCTTGCCAAAAAAAGCAGGAACAAGGAGATCCAGAAGGTATTCGAACAATTCTCACAGGAAGAACTCGGCCATAAGAAGAAACTGGAAAGGATTAAAACAGGGGGAGAGGTCATTGTCCCGAATGAAAAAGTCCAGGACCTGAAGATCGGTGATTACCTGGTAGAGGTCAACACATCCCGCGATGATCTCAGCTACCAGGATGCCATGATCGTGGCAATGAAGGAAGAGAAAGCTGCATTCAAACTCTATTCCGACCTTGCCGCCCGAACGGACGATGCGTCGGCCAGGGAGGTATTCCTGATGCTGGCACAGGAGGAAGCCAGGCATAAGCTGCGCTTCGAGATCGAATACGATGATTACATACTGAGCGAGAATTAGTCCCCCGTCATAAACTTCCCATTCACGTTTCCCTGTTTCGCCGCTCTTCCAGCATGAATTTTCCATACGTGCAACCAAGGCAGTCAGGGGGATGCAATCCTATCTAATTATCTATATAACAAAAAGATTTTATACTTTTGCAGCGATCCCCTGCATACCTGATCCACAATGAATAAGGACGAATTTTCCTTTTTAGGTAACATCGATATTGAGACCATTGAGTCCCTTTACCAGGATTTTCAAAATGATCCCGGTTCTGTTGATCCTAGCTGGCAACAGTTCTTCAGGGGATTTGAATTTGCCAGGCATGACTTCAGGGAACAGTTTGCCTCCGAGACCCTTGACAAGGAATTCAAGGTGATCAACCTGATCGA
>CAZVLG010000233.1:0-20575 GCA_964627835.1 uncultured Bacteroides sp. | reverse complement strand
GACGGCAAGGATTTCGACCAGTTTCACCCCCGGTACCTTTTCCATCTGATCTTTGAGCTTTTCTGCTTCTTTTTCAATTAAGGCATATTCGGCTGTTTCGGAAACCATTGCCAGGTGCATCATGACAACGTCCGTACTGCTCCACTTGAGAATATTCACATCGTATATTTCCTCCGGCAGCTCACTACGAATCCTGTTTACCTGCTGGCTGACCTCGTCGAATTTTTCATCCGGATCGGTGTCGAAGCTGAATTCAATAGAGGTAATTAGAATGCCATCACGCATCGAGGTTTCCATCCGTTTGATATCATCCAGCTCGTTCAGGGCTTCTTCGAGCGGGGTGGCAACAAGCTGTTCAAGATCGACGGGGTTGCTGCCCGGATAAATGATGATCACACTGGCGCCCGGCAAATCAAGCGGTGGATCTTCCGATCTGGGCATCGTAAAGAAGGAGGTAATGCCCACAATCAACAGCAGGCCAAAGATTGTGAGTGTGAACTGGTAGTTATTGATCGCTAGTCCGGGAAGTTTCATGGCCTGGGTTTTACTGTACGGTTCCGATGATCTCGATCCTGCTTTCTTCCCTGAGGTACTGGGTGCCTTCCACCACAATCATTTCCCCTTCGAATAATCCACTCCTGACCTCGATGCCCTGGTCTGTGAATGATTCGATGCGGATCTTCCTGCGCTGTTGCCGGCCTTCGTCAATCACGTATACGTATCCGGTTAAGCCGGTCCCGTCCACCATTGACTCATATGGGATCAGGATCTTTTCCTCAACCAGGGATGGATAGATCTCGATCCTTGCAATAAACCCGGAAGCAAGTTTTTCGGGTTTCCGCAGCAGTTGGATCTCAATCTCATAGGTCCCGGTATAGGGATCTGCAGCAGTCCCAATTTCCGATACCATTCCCATAAAAACCTCGTCTCCGTATGCATCGAAACTGATCCTTGCAGAGTCCAGCATATGGACCCGGATCATGTCCCGGTCAGCCAGGTTCGCCCGGACTATCCAATCGTTATGGGTGGAAGCAAACAGGAAGACCGGATGCCCCGGCGCAATAAGCTCATTGGTTTCGGCAATTCGCTTAAGGATCTTCCCGTCCGAGGGAGCATGGATGGCGGAATACTGCAGGTTGAATTTTGCAATGCGGTTATTTGCCCTGGCTACATCAAGGGCTGTCCTCGCATTTTCAAACTGTTCGAGCGTGGCGACGCTGTCGCGGAACAGGTTTTCAGTCCTCTGAAAATCCCTTTTCGCTTTTTCAAGGACCAGCTCTGCCTGTTGTACCTGTGAGCGGATCTCTTCCAGATTCAGCTCCGCCAGCAGCTGGCCATTGTTTACGGATTGTCCCTCATCGGCAAGGATCCTGTGAATGATCCCCCCGGTCTTAAAGCTGAGCCTGGATTCCGTTTTTGTAGATAATTTCCCGGCGCATCGGACAGGCAGGACAAAGTCGGTCCTGCTCACCTTCAGAACACGCACTCGTACAGGGGGCTCCGTTAATTTTTCCTTCTGTTCTGATTTGCAGCCGGATGCCATCATCAGGATCGATAGTGCCGGAACCAGTATCCATTTAGTCTGCATTGGCGTAAAAATTAATTTTTATTCTTCCCCGAGGGGGTAAAGACAGGCCGCTCTTTCCAGCTCGGCATATTTAATATGGTAATCGTATTTGCTGATGATCAGGCGCTCCCCGGCCTGGGTCATGCTGGTTCGCGCATCCATGAACTCGACCAGGGAGGATTGTCCCTCCCCGTATTTCCGGTCCAGCACCCGGAATGCATTTCTTGCACTGAGGAGTTCCTGTTCTGCTGCATGGATTGATTCAACGGAAGCAAGAAGGTCGTAGTATGATTCCAGGGTTTGAAGGCGAATCCGCCGTTCCGCCTCCTCAAGCTGGGCTGCACGGAGGTCCTGTTCAATCCTTGCTTCTCCTATCTGCGCCTTTTTTTGAAAGCCATGAAAAATATCCCACCGCAATATCAGGGAGGCGAACATGTAATCCTGCCTTTGATTGAACTCGTAATGGCGACCCTGAAATCCATAATCAACGGAAGCATATAAACTGGGTATTTTGTCCATCTGGCTCATGCTCAGGTAACTATCCGCTGCCCTTGAATAGGACCTCAGCATTTCCAGTTCTTCCCGCTCGTTGACTGCCTGGTTAGTAAGGTTGCCGAGTAAGGGTAATTCCCGGATGGTGTCAAAGGTGCTTGCGGGGACAATGATGGATTCGAACGGCCGGTTCAGCAGAAAATTGAAGTAAGCAGCAGCGACCATGTTGTTCTTCCTGGCAAGGGCTGCCTGCTGATCTAATTTGCTAAGCTCCGCCCTGGAGCGATACACATTATCGATGGTGACTTTATCATTCTCGTACAGCTTCTGATTCACCCTGATATTCTCGTTCAATAAATCCCGCGTTTCATCAAGCAGCTGGAGGAGCCTGAGTGTTTTCAGGTATGTAAAATAGGCGGTTTTGATTTCGGCAACCAGCTGTCTCTGATATGCCTCCGCATCTGCCTTCACCGCCTGGGTCATTTCCTGCTTTATCCTGGAATTATAATAGATTTTGGGATCCACCAGGGGCTGGACCAGCCGGACCTTGGTTTCATGTTCTGTGGGACGGTAAAACGCAAATTCCATATTCTCAATATTGGGGAACTGTTCCTGTCCCAGAAGAAAATTCAGGGTCTGGTAAACCGGATTCAGCATCGTCCCCACCGGGAATTCGATGATCCTGCCTCCTTCCGCAGCAGAATATCTGAGATTTACACTGATATCCGGGTAAAAAAGAGCCCTGGCCTGTTTCAGCACCTGCAGGCTCTTCTGGTAACTCACCTCCTTCTGCCTCAGGGCCAGGTTGTTTTCGAGTCCAACGCGGATGTAATCCTCGAGCGGCTCCTCCTGTCCGTGCAGGGCAGCACTCAGTCCGCATATGATTAACAGCTGTATGGGTTTGGTAATACTCATGGATCGGGCACTTTATGGCAAGTTTTAAGGGTTGGCTTCCCCATTTTCGACAGGAGGAACCCCAGGCTGTCTGTATTTCGGTCCCAAACCCCCGTTCGAGACCAGCTCAAGATGGGCCTGAAGTATCTTCTCGGCTTTCAGGTCAAAAATCTCGTACAGATCAGCCTTGCTATTTAATACGATCAGCACGCCAAGCATCTGTGACCAGAGTGTTGCCGAAAAAATCTCCGGAGAAAGGTCATTGCGCAGGGAGCCGTCCTCTATTCCCCTGAGCACCTGCTGGCTTACCAGGGCCAGGGGGGATTGTTCCTTGAGGTACAGCTGTATCCGGTCCTGGTCAATATTCAAGGCATTCATCCGGCTGCTTTCATAATGCATGAACAGGTCAAAATAATCCGGGTACTCCCTGGAAAAACGGATAAATGCCATTGCCAGGGCCAGCAGATTATTGTATCCATCCTTGTCCGCCGAAAGGTTCTCGTTCATCATTCTCATCAGGATATCCGAACCCCGCATGAATATGGCAAACTGCAGATCATCCCTGCTTTTAAAGTATAGATAAAGCGTTCCTTTGCTCAGTTCAGCTTCCGCCGCCACCTCGTCCATGGTTGAATTCCCAAACCCTCTTGTAAAAAATATCCTTTCGGCTGCATCAATGATATCTTTCCTTCTTTGCTCCTTTTCGCGTTCCTTGCGCTCAGCTATGCCCATGTTATTGACTTATAGTAATTAATTAATCTTATACCTATTTTTTGACTAATAGTCATCTAATTAGCAAAAGTATAGCAAAATGGATATCAAATCCAAATCTTTTTGAAAAAATCAGCTTAATTCAGGAATCGAATCGATGGCTGTGCGATGCCTCAGACCGGGACTGGAAAAATCCCGGTGCCCCCTGGCAGTTGGTTTCGACAGCAGGCACCGGGGAGATTGTTCTATTTAGTTGACTTAGCGTATCTTCCGGATACGAAATCCCAGTTCACCACGTTCCAGAATGCAGAGATATAGTCGGTTCTGCGGTTTTGGTACTTCAGGTAATAGGCGTGTTCCCAAACATCCAGGGCCAGCAGTGGAAATCCCTGCACATCGGCGACATCCATAAGGGGATTATCCTGGTTTGGTGTTGAAGTGATTTCAAGTCCATCCCCGGTCTTCACAAGCCATGCCCATCCGGATCCGAAAAGTCTTGCTGCAGCACCGGTAAAGATTTTACGAAAATCATCCATGCTTCCGAAACTTTTTACAAGGGCTTTTAAAAGTTCTCCGCTCGGGTCTCCTCCGCCCTCGGGCGACATGCATTTCCAGTATAACCTGTGGTTGAAAAACCCGCCTCCGTTGTTGCGTATCCCGGCCGGGTACTTACTGACCTCGCGGAATATCTCCTTGATGCCGGTTTCCTCCAGTCCGGCCTCTTTTACCGCATCGTTAAACTTCCGGGTATACCCGGCGTGGTGCTTGCTGTAATGGACTTCCACGGTCATGGCATCAATATAGGGTTCGAGAGCATCATATGCATACCCGAGTTCGGGCAAGGTATACGGGTCTTCACCATAATTGGTCTTTGAATACAGTCCCGCAGCCTTCAGCGTCCCCGGTAAAGATCCGGCGATGGCTCCTCCTGCTCCAAGTATTGCACTGTTTTTCAGAAACGCACGTTTATCCATGACAGGGAATTTTAATTTTCTTCAGTACAAATATAAGATTTATAAGCGTTTATTTATAATCCGTTCAAATAAACACGAGTACGGGTCCCTCACATTTAACATATAATTAAGTATTTTTGGCGAAACAGAAACCTGCAGCATGGAGATAACGTATTTGCGGTAAAGTCGATGATGGAGCAGGGTGTAGTTTCAGATAGAAATTTTTTATCAGATATTTAACATAATCCCGGAAAAAATGTGCAACCATTTACACATACCCGGGGTCTTAGTGATAGTCAAACCATATGCTGGATGAGAATGAAATAATTGAAGGATGTTGCCGGAATGACAGAAAAGCTCAAAAAGTACTGTATGAGCGGTATGCTTCAATTTTGCTGGGAGTTTGCATCCGGTATTCCGGAAGAAGGGATGAAGCGGAAGACATTCTGCAGGACGGCTTGATTAAAATATATTTCAATATAAAGGATTTTGCAGGAAAGGGATCCTTTATCAACTGGATGAGGAAAATAATGGTTAATACAGCTATCACGCATTATCACAGGAACCTGAAGCATCAATACCACCAGGATATTGAGGACATAAGGGAAACCGATATTGAAGGAGCTTCTCTCAGTACGGCTGAATTTACCCGTGAAGAACTTTTCCAGGTTATCAGGGAACTGCCGCATGGCTACAGGATTGTATTCAACCTGTATGCCATTGAGGGGTACAAACACAAGGAAATCGCCGAGATGCTGGAGATCGATGTAAACACTTCAAAATCACAGTACTCCAGGGCCAAGGCACTCATCCGGAAGAAGCTTGGATCCTTGAAAAAAATAGCAGAAAAGGCAGATGAGCAGGAATGATCTAAATATGGAAAATTTGTTTCGCGATCAGATGGATTCGTTCAGCGTTGATCCGTCTCCGGGATTATGGCAGAAGGTCCATGTAAAGATCATATGGAAGCAATTCCTTACGTTCAGCTTCCAATCCTTCAACGTATATTATCTTGCCGCGGTTCTTTCTCTTGCCGGGGCCGGGACTTATATCTGGCTTTCCCGCCCGCCTGCACAGGAACAAACTGCCCGGTCCCGCATGGAGATTGAAGCGGAAAGTCCCATCCAGCCATCGCCTGAAGATGCACTTTCGCAGGAACAGGCTAACCCGGCAGATGCCGAAATGTCGGAAAGCCTGCCTGGTATCCTGGACGGAGACAGGGACAAGGATCCGGCAAGCAGGGAGAAGAAACAAATCAGGAAATCACCCATCCTACAGTCCCCCGAAAAGAAACCTGAAAAATCGGATGAGTCGGCCACAGCTCCCGGATACGAGGATAAGGACGGCAAGAAATCTGATGTCCCGATGGTGAAGGTGGATTTCACGGCAAACCTTGTGAGCGGGTGCTCACCCCTGGCGGTACAGTTCGAGAATCTCTCGGAGAATGCCGGAAAATATAATTGGACATTCGGTGATGGGGGAAGTTCCGCTGAACGGAATCCCTCTTACGTGTTCGACGAATCCGGTGAATTCCCCGTAAATCTGAAAGTTTTAGGGGAGGATGGGCTGGAATACAGCACACAGCAGACCATTCTTGTATTCGAAACCCCAAAGGCACTTTTTGAAATGGATGAAGCCGTGGATCTCTCCAAAAACCAGCCGGTCTATTTCTATAATTATTCACGCGGTGCCGAATATTATGAATGGGACTTCGGAGACCAACAGCGGTCAAACCTGGCAGAGCCCATACATAATTACCAGCAGGAAGGCAGTTACGATGTGAAGCTAAAGGTATGGACCGATAATCAATGCTATGACTCCCTCGTTATATTGAATGCTTTTACAGGCCCCGAAGGCGAAATACAGTTCCCGAATGCTTTTACGCCCAATCTGACCGGTCCTGCCGGAGGGTACTATGAACCGAACGATATCAGCAATGACGTGTTCCACCCTGTTGTCTCGGGAGAGTTGATAGAATACCAGCTGAAGATCTTTAACCGGCAGGGACTGCAGATCTTTGAGAGCAATGATGCAGCTATCGGCTGGGATGGTTATTACCAGGAAAAGCTTGCAGCACAGGCCGTATATATCTGGAAAGCAAGGGGTAAATTCAGCAATGGCAAAACCTTCGTGAAAAGCGGGGATGTAACCCTGATCCACCTGTATTAGTCCCATTCCCGATTCCAAAGACATTTTATGGCTCTCCATTCCGGCTTCGCTGCCTGGATTTGCATGCTTTGTGTATCCTCTTTATGGTTTGCTCATGCAATTGGCCGCTTTAATGGAATTCCCGCGCGTTTTGAAACAAATAACTGGCTATTTCGTTTAATTTAGTGCTGTTGGCCATTATTCAGAAAAGAAGTTGTTAATATCTTTTTTAAGGGTATGCCTTAAAATTCGATATTTTCAAACTTACTGATTTTGGCTATCTTAGCAGATTAATTGATTCACAACCAGACGCGTGAGGAGACTTAGTATCATATTATCCATAGTCCTGTTTTGTTTTTCTTCATCGGCTCAAGACCCCCAGCTGACCCAGTTTTATTCCGCACCCCTGTACCTGGCACCTTCCTTTGCAGGAGCCACCCAGCAGCACCGTCTGGCAGCCACCTACCGAAACCAATGGCCCGGTATTCCTGATGCTTATGTAACGTATTTATTCTCATACGATCATTATTTTGCCAATTTCAACAGTGGACTCGGACTGCTGATCATGCGGGACGAGGCGGGTTCCGGCGATCTCAGCACAACCAATGTCGGGGTTCAGTATTCCTATGATATTCAGGTTGCAGATCTGTGGCACATCCGGCCCGGCATGCATTTTTTATATACGCAGCGGGGCATAAATTTCGCGAAGCTGCTCTGGGGTGACCAGATCTCCCCAAGCGGCATCACTCCGACCATTCAGGTTCCTTCGCTCCAGAGAAAAGGCGCCATCGATGCTTCCCTCTCCGTCCTGGTCTATTCAGACCGGATGTGGGCGGGGACTTCGGTTGACCACCTTTTCAGGCCCAATTACTCCCTGTACGATGATAATATATCTTACAAGATGAAGTTTTCCGTATTCGGAGGTTACCAGGTAGTGCGCAGGGGAAGGCTGCTCAAACCCATCGACGAATCCCTGTCCCTTGCCGGCCTTTTCAAGTACCAGGATCATATCAAGCAGCTTGACATAGGATTGTACTGGTACAAGAATCCGCTGGTTTTCGGGTTCTGGTACAGGGGACTCCCAATAATCAACAATGAAAACAGGGGGGATGCGGTCTGTTTCCTGGTTGGGTATAAGATCGAGGAATTCAGCATCGGATACAGCTACGATTTTACCATCAACAAGCTTCTCACTTCCACATGGGGATCGCATGAAATAGCCCTGATCTATGAATTCACCACCCACCGCAAGAAGACTAAGCGCCATATGATCCCCTGTCCCGAGTTTTAATGCCTTTCCGCCTCATTATTTCAGAAAATCCATATATTTGCATGGATCTTACCAAACCCCTATAAATCGCTGATGATGAAAAATATCTCACTCATTCTGAATGCTGTGCTTATCCTCGCCGTTGGAGCATTGTACTACCTGCATTTCAGTTCAGGAAAAACCTCCTTTTCTGACCCCTCTTCCGGCAACACGATCAGCCAGGACCTAAGGGGTATGAACATTGTCTATATAAACATAGATACCCTCCTTAATAACTATGATTATTTCCATGATATGCAGGATGAATTTGCAGACAAACAATCCGAGCTGGAAGCCGAATTGAACCTGCGGGGAAGGCAATATGAATCATCCGCGATGGACTACCAGAATAAGGTTCAGAGGGGACTGGTAACCAGGAGGGAGGCTGCAGAGATGGAACAGCAGCTAATGCAGGAACAGCAAAGCCTCCTGCAGCTCCGCGATGAAATGTCCATGCAGCTTGCAGAGGAGGAACAAGTCAGGAACCGGCGCCTGATTAACAGGATCATGGAGTACCTCGAAGAATATAACCAGGATTACAATTACCAGTTTATTTTCAGCAATAGTTTCGGCGACAATGTGCTGTATGCCAACGAAAGGCTCGATATCACGAAAAGCGTGCTTGCAGGCCTCAACGAACAGTATAGTAAGGAAAAGGAAAAAGAAAAGAAGTAATGTCCTTTGCTGATGCTTATCTCAATAAGGTCAGCCTTGATCCCCGCATAAACGACTATATTCCCGGTCCCGGACTATCATTGGTTGTCGCCATTCCTGCCTGTAACGAGCCCGGCCTGCTTCAAACCCTTCATGCCTTGAGAAGTTGCATACCCCCGGCAGGTGAGGTGGAAATCATCATTGCTTTAAACTCCAGTGAGCTGTCACCAGAAGAAGTCATTGACAGGAATCTCCTGTCCGAAAAGGAGATCCGAGAGTTCGCCCGGGAGCATTCAGATCCGGAGTTCCGGGTTTTATTTACCAACCAGGCTGGAATAAGGAAGAAGGATGCGGGTGCCGGTTTTGCACGCAAGATGGCCATGGACCATGCACTCAGCAGGTTCAACAAGCTAAACAAACCGGAAGGCATCATTCTGTCAATGGATGCGGATACGCTCTGTGAGCCGGATTACCTTGTCGCTGTAGAAAACCATTTCCTTTCGAAACCGGAATCCAGGGCATGCTCTGTATATTTCGAGCATCCTGTTGAAGGATCAAGCTTTCCGGCAAGTGTATACCATGGCATTGTCCAGTATGAGCTTCACTTACGGTACTACATACAGGGATTGCGGTTTGCAGGCCATCCCCATGCCTTCCATACCGTAGGCTCGGCCTTCTGCGTCAGGGCTGGTGTTTATTCCGGCCAGGGCGGGATGAATAAGCGAACAGCCGGGGAGGACTTTTATTTTCTGCAGAAGATCATTCCGCTGGGGAACTACCAGGACCTGTGCTCAACCTGCATCATTCCCTCTCCCAGGCCTTCCCGGAGGGTGGCATTTGGTACCGGTCCCGTCGTCGACAAATTCCTTTCCGGTGAATTAAGCAGTCTGGATACCTACCACCCCCGGTCATTCCATGACCTGAAAGCCTTTATTGACGATATTCCTATGTTTTACTCCGGCTCGAAAAACGGGATCCGGGATCTATCCCAGTCCTGGCCGGAATCCATCCGGGCCGACCTCCAGGATGAGTTTTTTCCCAGGCTTGAAGAAATTCGCAATAATTCAGCCAGCGAATCCAGCTTTCGCAACCGGTTTTTCCGATGGTTCAATATGTTCAGAACCCTGAAATACATCAATTCCGCACACAGGGAATTCTATCCGCGGATCCCTGTCCGGACTGCCGCCAGTGAACTTCTGAATAGCATTGGACAGGGAGCCATGCCCGGTGCTGATGCAAGGGATTTATTAATGATCTTACGGGAAATTCAAAGGGAGGGGAACTGGCAGGGCTAATCCTCGGTCACAATCACAAAAACATCCTCATTTTCCTTTTTCATAAAATATTGCTCACGGGCAAATTTTTCAAGGTTGTCCCTGTCTGTTTTCAGTTCCTTCAGGCGGCGGCTGTCTTCATCAATCCGCTCAATATAATACTGTTTTTCATCTTCCATATCTTGCCGCATCCGGATATATTTCATCCTGTCGATAAGGCTGTGCCGGTCAAATATCAACAGCCAGACCAGGAATGCGAGCACGGCGATCAGGTATTTGTTCCTGAAGCTGCGCATCCATATTGAATTACGGTTGAACATGGATCTGAAACCCTGACCAAATTAGGAAAATAAATAAAAAAGGGAGAAGCGTTTTATCAACACTGCTCCCCTGTATTTGAACAGGCAGCAACTTTCTATTCTGCCATATTAGGATAGCGGTAATCTTCCGCTGGCAGGAAATTCTCCTTGATGGTCCTCGGAGATACCCAGCGCAGGAGGTTCAGGTTGGAACCTGCCTTATCATTGGTTCCCGAAGCCCTTGCTCCGCCGAAGGGCTGCCGCCCGACAATGGCTCCCGTTGGTTTGTCATTGATGTAGAAATTACCTGCGGCATTACTCAGTTTTCTTGTGGCTGATTCTATAATGTAGCGGTCTGCAGCCATGATGGAACCGGTCAGTGCATAGTTTGAGGTCCGGTCAAGCAGATCCAGGGTTTCTTCCCATTTATCGTCTTTGTATACATATATGGTCAATACGGGACCGAAAAGTTCCTCTTCCATCGTGATGTAACGCGGATCCTTCGCGAGGATAACCGTGGGCTCGATGAAGTACCCTGTGGACATATCGCATTTGCCCCCCATGATCACTTCCGCATCCTTGTCTTCCTTTGCCCGCTCGATAAAGCCCTTGAGCTTGTCAAAGGAGGGTTCATCGATCACCGCACACATGAAATTCCGGAAATCCTCAGGCGGGCCCATTCGTATGGAATCCAGATCGGCCTGTAGTCCTTCCTTTACCTTGGGCCAGATACTTTCCGGTATATAGGCCCTTGAAGCGGCAGAACATTTCTGTCCCTGATACTCAAAAGCACCGCGTACCAGGGCCGTCACGACCTGCTTCAGGGATGCAGAATTATGAACCATGACAAAGTCCTTGCCCCCGGTTTCGCCCACCAGCCGGGGATAGGTCCTGTATTTATGAATGTTGTTGCCGATGGTTTTCCATATTCCCTGGAAGACCTCGGTCGAACCGGTATAATGGATGCCTGCAAAATCCGGGTGGTTCAGGACGACATCCCCCATAACAGGACCCGAAGCAAATACCAGGTTTATCACTCCGTCGGGGACTCCCGCCTCCCGGAAAACCTCCATCAGGACATGGGCTGAATACACCTGGGTCTTTGATGCCTTCCAGACAACCACGTTCCCCATCATGGCAGGCGCCGTTGGCAGGTTTCCGGCTATGGCGGTAAAATTAAACGGCGTCAGGGCCCATACAAATCCTTCGAGCGGACGCTGTTCGATGCGGTTCCAGGTACGCGGGGTTGAATCCGGCTGGTTGTTGTAGATCTCCTCCATGTACTGGACATTGAACCGGAGAAAATCTATGATCTCACAGGCCGAGTCAATCTCCGCCTGTTGGACCGTTTTTGACTGGCCGATCATGGTCGCCGCATTGATCTTTGCCCGGTAAGGCCGGGCGATCAGGCTGGCAGCCTTCAGGAAAATGGCCGCCCTGTGCTTCCAGTCAAGCTTCGCCCAGTCCTCCCTTGCCGCCAGGGCTGCTTCAATGGCCATTTCCACATGTTTCCCGTTGCCCTGGTAATAGTTACCGATCTGGTGATCCAGCTTATGCGGGGGATACACCGGAACCTTCTTATCGGATTTCACTTCCCTTCCCCCGATAAACATGGGGATCTCAATGATCTTCGAATAGGCCTCATCAAGAGCTTTTTTCAGCTCTTCCCTCTCCGGTGAACCGGGCCGGTATTCCATTATCGGTTCATTCCTGGCCTTAGGTACAAAAACAGTTTTTTCTGACATATTCCGTTGAATTATAAAGGGTTTTGGTTTAGTTAACCGCTAACGATCCTGCACAAAATTAAGGGATTAATCTCTGACCAAAAATGACAAAAAACAGGTTTGTAAGGCCTCAGGAAACATTCGAAACTTTCTGCCTTCAAGCGCTTTTCCCGCCGGCATCCGGAATCACACTGATGGCAGATGACACCGGAGCCGCCTACAACTTCTTATTTGTAGAAGCGGACCTGATCCACGGCGTGCACAATGCCGGCTACGCAATGGCCCTGCTGAAGAATTCCATCCAGGCCGTGAGCAAATAACCTGGACCACGAAATTAATAAAAGGCTTCAGCAATGCTGGAGCCTCTTATTTTTGCAGTCATTTTCTTCCGGGTCCCCCGGAATTAATTATCTTTCCATATTTGCACCCTGATATAAATAAATATATAAATACGTGAATCAAAAGGATGCCAAAACCAGGCGGAAAACCTGGGACCACCCGTGGAGATACCGGGAAAGTTTCCTGATCGTACTGGAACTCTTCCTGCTGGGATTGATCTTCGAGGTATTGTCCGGGGGAAGGGGGGCGCCGTTGCTGAAGTGGCCGGCCAACCTGATCATGGGTGCGGGGATACCCCTGCTTCTGCTGGTCGTTCATTTCCAGTACAGGAAGAAACCCTTCGTAAAATGGCTCTCGAGCGTTCCTGCCGCTGTTTCGGCCATCCTGTTTTTCGCCGTGGTGGTGATGCTTCTGGGATTCATCCCGCAGGGCGACCCGCAGGGCGGCAAATACCTGGTCCTGACGGGGCTCACCCATGTGAAGAATTCCTGGCTCATGATGGTTGCCGGGATCTATTTCCTGACGATCCTCGGTTTTGTCGCCATACGCAGGGCAACACCCTTCAACCGGAAGAACCTGGGGTTCCTGCTGAACCATGCGGGACTCTATGTCACCATCGCAGCGGGTTACCTGGGCTCGGGCGACCTGGTAAGGCTGAATATTACCACCATGGAAAAGCACGGTCCCATGAACATGGGTATGGACTCGAGGAGCGGGCAGGTCGTGGAGATCCCCTTTTCGATTAGACTGGTGGATTTCAATATCGAGAACTACAATCCCAAAATAGCCGTTATGGACGGGATGACAGGAGCGATCCTGAACGAGGACGGAAAGTCCGTCATCCTGATCGAGGACGGGATGAGGACCACCATCGGGGATTGGGATATCGGGATCGACACCTTGCTGACAAACACGCTCAGCTTCCATGGGGAATATTTCCAGGCCGACAGCGTTGGCTCTGCAACGGCAGCTTATGTAAGCGCTGTGAACAGGGATTCCGGTGAGAGCAGGTCCGGCTGGATCTCCTGCGGCAGTTTCCGGGTGATGCATCAGCATCTCGCCCTGGACGGGCATAATTTCCTGGTTATGACCTTCCCCGAACCGGAGAAATATTCCTCGGATATCATCATCCATGGAAAGAACGGCCAGGAACAGGCCGTAAGTCTCGAGGTCAATAAACCCTATAAATACAAAGGCTGGATGCTTTACCAGCTTTCCTACGATGAGCTCATGGGGGAGTGGTCGGAAGTGTCTGTGATCGAGGCTGTAAGGGATCCCTGGCTGCCGGTGGTTTATTTGGGAATATTCCTGCTTCTGGGAGGGGCGGCGTATCTTTTCTGGACGGGCAGGACAATAAAAGAGCAATAAAATGAAATGGATAAATTTCCCGGCTTTTGCCGGCATAACCTTTCTGGCCTGGGTCGCCGGGTACACGTTGTTGAATTTCTCCGGCAGGAACAGGCCCCTCGAGTGGATCGGACGACTGATCGTACTGGCCGGTATAGGCGTTCTGACCCTGTTTGTCATTCTCCTCTGGGTCCATCTCGACAGACCTCCCCTCAGGACCCTAGGGGAAACACGCCTCTGGTACTCGTTGTTCCTTCCCCTGGTCGGGTTCATCACCTATTCGCGATGGAGGTATAAATGGTTCCTGGGCTACGCCCTTGCAATGGCATCCCTGTTCCTGATGATCAATTACCTGAATCCGGAGACCTATTCGAAAACCCTGATGCCGGCCCTGCAGTCCCCATGGTTCATACCCCATGTGATCGTCTATATTTTCTCCTACGCCCTGCTTGCCGCATCATCGCTGGTGGCCCTGAAGGGACTCTACCAGCTCTATTACAGGGAATTCAACGCCAAAGTGTTGTTCCTGGCGGACAACCTTGTCTATATCGGCTTTTCTTTCCTGACGCTCGGACTGCTTTTCGGAGCACTCTGGGCCAAGGAGGCATGGGGGCATTACTGGACCTGGGATCCCAAGGAGACCTGGGCCTTCCTGACCTGGCTCTCCTACCTGGTTTACATGCACTTCCGGCATTTCCAGTCCAAAAAGGTCAAGGCGCCCCTCTGGGCCTTGAGCCTTGCCTTCGTTGTCCTCCTGATCTGCTGGTTTGGTATCAATTACCTGCCTTCTGCGCAGGATTCCGTCCACGTGTACGGGGATTGAAACCATCCGTCTGGACCTGCAATTCGGCATAGGCCGTTAAAAATTTCTTAAATTCTCATTTGTTATTTTTATTCAGTCTAAATAATTGTATATTTGTGTTGAATTTGAAAAACACAAAACAATGGCATTCGAATTACCTGATCTCAAATATGATTTTAATGCGCTTGAGCCTTATATTGACGGGCGCACGATGGAAATACACTACGGCAAGCACCACAGTGCTTATGCCGCCAAGTTCAACGCTGCATTAGAGGGCAGCGTACTGGCGGATCAGAGCGTTGAACAGATCCTGGCCAAGGCAGGAAGCCATGGAGCCGCAATCCGTAATAACGGGGGCGGATATTACAACCACAACCTTTTCTGGGAGGTCATGGGTCCAAATGGCGGGGGACAACCGGAGGGTAAACTTCTCCAGGCCATCAACCAGGCATTTGGCAGCTTTGAAGAATTCAGGAAGAAATTTTCAGAGGCAGCCGCCAACCGATTCGGTTCAGGCTGGGCCTGGCTGATAAAAAACGACAGCGGACTGATCGTTGCCTCGACACCCAACCAGGACAATCCCCTTATGGATGTTGCAGAGGTCAAAGGAACTCCAGTTCTGACACTCGATGTCTGGGAGCATGCCTATTATCTAAAATATCAGAATCGCAGGCCCGAATACATTGAGGCTTTCTGGAATGTGATCAACTGGGAAGAGGTAAGCAAGAAATTTGGTTCATGATTTAGTTATTAGTTATTGGTTGGTTTAAAAGGGGTTGCCGGCAACGGCAGCCCTTTTTTTATAAAATTTATCGCTCACTGGAGGCATTTTTAAACGAGGCGCCTTTAAAATATCGGTACCTTCGGAATGTCAAAACGCTGCTACATCGCTAGCGCAATGTCAGCTTTTTTGACAATTCCTCAGGTGCTGCACCGATATTTTGCAGCGCCGGTTTAAGAAATGCCGACAGTGGTAAATTTTATAAAAAATCGGCTGCCTGTTCAACCTCCCGCATGACACGCAGGAGATTGCCACTCCAGAATTTTTGGAGATCGGATCTTGAATAACCCCGGTTCAGGAGCTCGAGTGTGATGTTGGGAAGTTCTGTAACATCGTAGCAGTCGGCAAGTTCAGCACCCCCATCGAAGTCAGATCCAAATCCCACATGCTCAATCCCGATCAGTCCCACTACATGATCGACATGATCGCAGAATTGTTTTACGCTGGCAAGCCTGGGAGGGAAGACCTCGTCAACCGCGTACCATTCGGCTGCAAAAAGATTCCTCGTACTGTCATCCAGCTGGTTCCAGTCCCCATATTTTTCCCGGACAGCATGTTTTGCAGAATCCCTTTCGGGGAAAGGCTCACTCAGGGCGACGTAATCATTCACCAGGCATAGCTGGATCACTCCTCCATTTTCAGCCAGTTTCATGAGCATCTCATCGCTGAGATTGCGTGGATGCCCGCAAATCTTTCGTGCATTTGAATGAGAAGCAATTACAGGAGCCTTGCTCAATTCGATCACATCATAAAATGCCTGATCGGAGATGTGTGAAACATCGATCATCATTCCCAGCCTGTTCATCTCAGCAACCACCTCCCGGCCAAAATCACTGAGTCCCCCATGCTCAGGCCCATCCTCATCCGTCGAGGAATCGCATATGTCGTTATTGCTGGTATGGCACAGGGTGACGTACCTGGCACCAAGCCGGTAATATCGCTCAAGTAATGAAATGTCATTCCCAAGGACAAACCCATTCTCGATCCCGATGTAAACAGCTTTTTTGCCCTTTTGATTGATTTCTTGCAGATCCCGGGCCGACAACGCGATCTCAGCCTGATCGGCATTTCTTCCGACCGCTGCATGAATGGAGTCGAACAAGTCCAGGGCCCGGTTCATGGCATAGGCATTGCCGGAAGGGGAACGCTCGCGCTGTCCTATAAATACAGCGAAAAATACCCCATCCAGTCCCCCTTCCTCCATCCTCGGGAAGTCAAGTTTCCCCCCTGCCCTCCTCGGATCCGAACGCATGCCAAGGCTGGTTCGGGATCTGAAAAGCCTGAGCGGGGTATCCGTATGGCTGTCCACCGTAAGCAGAGATTGATGAAGTTTCAGGGCTTTTTCCCGGCCCTGTTCGCCTGTATAATCCTGTATACAGCTATTTAACAGGGCAAGGGAAATGGCAACAAGATAATGGTGTTTAATGTATGACATGATGAGTAATTCAGGATGAAATAACCTGGATATAAAATTAGCATATTCAGAAGAAGTTCAAATATATAACCGGATTATTGACTTTGACCCCATATCTTGGTATCTTATGAACATTAATAATCCGGCAAAATCATGAAAAAAACCTGCCTCACTCTCCTGTGTATCACCTGTGCTTTACTGGTTTTCGGACAGAATGATCAGGAAATGGCTGATAAAAAGGCCATTGAGAAACTCATCCAGGCTGAGATCACTGCCTTCCTCGAGAAGGATTGGGACCATTTTGCAGACTGCTGGTTGCAGGAATCCTATACCCGGCATTTTGTGACCAGTAAGAATGCATTCAATGGCAAGATCGGATGGGAAAACATGAAAACGATCATCTCGCAGAGTTTCAATGCAGAAGGCCCCCGGGGATTTACTTCTGAAAAAACAGATATCGACATACAGGTATACGGGGATGCAGCCTATGCCACCTTCCTCGAACACCACAGGTCGATCGATGAGGAGAACCCATGGAACATAGAGGCCATCAACAATGCTTTTTTCATAAAACGTGATGGAAACTGGAAATTCGTCTGCATGAACATTGTCAACACTTCCTCATTTGAAGATGCCAGGAACAATCGTGCTTTAATCGAGGAATACCTGGAGGAAATCAGCGGCAATCCTAAAACCAGGGAACTATTTACCAGATATATGGCCGATGGTAACGAATCACTTATTGACCTGAACCTCTCCGTGGAGCAGGCCTTCCCGATGTATGAACTCAATGCGGACGAGATCCTTGTGGATGGGAACAAGGTGGTAGTAAGAGGAAAATTCCGGGGCGTCCAGCATGGACCTTATGGCAGCATCGCCCCTACCGGGAACGAGGTTAATCTGCCGGTTGTCCTATTCTATACCATTGAGAATGGTAAAATCTCAGAATACTCGGTTTCGTATGATAACGCCCGCATGCTCAGACAGCTGGGAGTTTTGGAATGACGGAGGCTGCTTTCAGATCTCCAGATGAATTCAGGAGGTTTTGGAGTCTTCTGAAGGAAATGCAGGATCCATTCCCACCTGGTCCAGGTTAACAGAAGCAAAGCGCTCAAGAATGCCCTTATCGTTCACCTCCTTGGAAAGGGCGGAGATGGTGGCAGGAGGCACATCGAAAAGATCCAGTACAAGAAGTCCATCCAGCGCATTATTGAACTTGGGATCAATATTGAACCCGACGATCTTTCCGTTCTGCTTGAGATATTTCTTCAATAATACCGGCATGTTTTTCTGGGCCGTTTCAATGTCTTTGATGATCCGGTCAAACTTATTCAGGTCGCTGGCCGACTCGATGAGTATATCTGTATCCAGGTGGTGCAGGGATACGGTGAATTTTTTGCGAGGACGGATATACCTGGCGATGTCTCCGTTGTAATAATATTCAGTAATGTACTTAATAATCAGCTCCTTGGAAAAATTGGAAAAGCGGTTGCTGATGCTAACCGGCCCTACCAAATACCTGTATTCAGGATTCTTGAGCAGGAAATAAAGAATCCCCTTCCAGAGAAGAAAAAGAGGCAGGGGCCTTCGCTGGTAATCCGGAACAATGAATGATCTGCCAAGTTCAAGGGATTGGCTGAGAATGGAATGCATCCTGCGGTTGATCCTGAAAAGGCTCTGAATATAAAAACCGCGAAACCCGTAAATATCCATAATCTCCTTTCCCTTCCCGACACGATAGGCACCAACGATCTTCCGGTTCTCATCATCCCAGATAAACAACTGATAATAGTAGAGGTCATACTCGTCGATGTCCATCTGCTGGTTGGTCCCCTCTCCCACCTCCCGGAAGGTGATTTCCCTGAGGCGGCCAATTTCGTTCATGATATTGGGAATCTCGACAGAGGGCACGCAGATCACACTGAAATTCTCAATTTTAAACAAAAGGTATTCGCCGTGGATCCTGGAGATCTCGGTTTCAATGACATGAACCGGTACAGGATCGATAATAGCCTCCGCCTTTTTTAACTGCCTGCGGCTGACGGAAAAAAACTTCTTGACTTCAAGGGAAGTCCCAAGTGCATAAGTTTTAGTCCTCAGATACCTTCCATAGCGTGAAATATCGTTGAATTCGTTTTGTTCGCTTACCGGGATGGGAGAACCGATCCTGATATTGATCACGCGCTTCCTCTTGTTGAACATTTCTGTCGGCAGCTTGACCGTCTGGAGTTTGGGATGTATCCGCCCCAGAAAATGGAACAGACGGCTGTTCTTGCCCTGAAAATAAACCGGTATAACCGGCACTCTGGCCCTTTTCAGAACCTGGAGGGCCCTGAATTGCCACTGCGGATCCGTAACGGCCTGGATGTCCTGGTCAAAACTCGATACTTCTCCCGCAGGGAATATCCCCACGGGATGCCCGTCCTCCAGATGACGCAATGCTCTCTTCAGACCGGAGAGGGTTGAATTGTCAGTAATTGAATTTTCAAACAGGTTGAAATCAAAAAGGTAATCTGCGACAGGTTCCATACGCCGGAGGAGAAAGTTGGGCAGGACTTTATACCCGGGCCGGATTGTCCCGATCAGTTTTATTAACAATAGTGCATCGATCCCGCCGAATGGATGGTTGGAAACGGTGATGAAGGATCCCTGCCTGGGTATTCTTTCCAGATCCTCGGGCCGGATCTCGTAACGAACACCCAACTGCTCCAGCATGGCATCTATGAAATCGATTCCCGACCGGTGAAGGTTCTCCTGGTAGATTTTGTTGATCCTCCTGAACCGTAGCAGGAGCATGAGGAACTTTACTGCGCTCTCCCCGGCGAACCCGTTAAGCTTGGCAGCCTGCAAAAGTGCATCTGTATCTATTAATTTCATTTCCGATAAGCGGAAGCAAATCCGGCTTTAAATATATACCAAATTGAATAAATACGCATATAATCAATCCAAATAAGGAAGGTGTGCTTATCATCTAACCACCCATACGGACAGAATAACTGCAAGTCCAAAGAGAAAAACCACGGAGCCTGTGATCTTATTCAGCCACCAGATGCTTTTCAGGCGAATTCTCTCCCGGAAGCGGTTGGCAATGGAAGCAAGCACAAACCACCAAAGTATGGCCCCGCCGGCAATGCCTGCGACTAAAATGGAAAGTTCGAAAAACGAGAGCAGGTCATTGGCTACCTTCAGGGCAGCCATAATTGCTATGAACAGAAAAATTGCGATCGGATTGGAAATGGTAAGAAGGAAAACGGATACGAAGTCCTGAGACAGCCGGGCCTTGTTCAGGCGCTGAAGCCTGAGCTGCTTAACCGGATTGGTATTGAATATACGGTACCCGATATACAGTACGAACAGCCCTCCCAGGATCTGGAAATACAGATGCCGTTCCTCGATAAAATTAATAATAATGGTGAGTCCGAAACCTGCGATAATTGCAAATATTATATCCGCTGCTGCTGCTCCCAGTCCCGACACAAAACCTGCCATATATCCCCGGTTCAAGGTTCGCTGAATACACATGATTCCTATCGGACCAAGCGGGACGGATACCAGGAGGCCAATGATAATGCCTTTTACAAAAATAGCGGGGATCATGCTGTTGGTTGATATATGCTACTGGCTACAAAGTAATGAATAATCCTAAGAATTTGCTAAAATACCTATATTTGCGTCTTTATCTGCCAAGATGCAACAATTTCAGCTGGAAAAAAAGTCATCCCAATGGACGGCTCTTCTGTTTCTTTCGATAACATGGGGAACTTCCTTCATCCTGATGAAAAAAGGGCTGGAGTCCTATAACCATATGCAAGTTGCTGCATTCAGAATCTTTTTCAGTTTCCTGTTCCTGCTGCCATTTACCATCCG
>CAZVLG010000232.1:0-2358 GCA_964627835.1 uncultured Bacteroides sp. | reverse complement strand
GGTGACAAATTTTGAAAGGCGCCTTGTTCAACAATGCCTCCAGCATGGCTGGTAAATTTTGACCTCGATTTGACCCTGACCTAAACCTTGTTATATCAGCATGAAGGGACCCGGATCCGGGTCTCTTCTTTTTTTGTTAGATTTGTACGGCTTTGATCCGGTGATTCTTATTGACACACATACACATCTGTACCTGAGCGAATTCAGAGAGGATCGCGAAGAGGTAGTGAAGTCGGCGTTGGATAAGGGTATTGTTAAGATGCTCCTGCCCAATGTTGACGCAATGACACTTGATGCCATGCATGGGATGGCGGACAGGTATCCCGACCTTTGTCTCCCCATGATCGGCCTTCATCCGACATCCGTGAAAGAAAACTTCCAGGACGTGTTCGCGCAAATCAGGGAAGGATTGGGTACAAGGAAATACTGGGGTATCGGAGAAACCGGGATTGACCTGTACTGGGATAAGACGTATGCCAGGCAACAGGAGGATTCTTTCAGAGAGCATATCTTCCTGGCCAAGGAATCCGGATTGCCGATCATCATCCATGCACGGAATTCCTTCGATGAATTGTTCAGTATCCTGGACCGGGAGAACGACGAATCCCTTAAGGGCGTCTTTCATGCTTTCACCGGCAATGTTGTCCAGGCAAGGCGGATTGTTGAATATGGCTTTAAGCTTGGGATCGGAGGCGTTTTGACTTTTAAGAACGCGGGACTTGACAGTGTAATCAAACAGATTGACCTTCAGCATATCGTGCTGGAAACCGATGCTCCTTATCTTTCCCCGGCACCCATGAGGGGCAGGCGTAATGAACCTGCTTTCCTTGTTTATACAGCGGAGAAGTTGGCCAGGATTCACGATCTCCCCCTGGAGGCAATTGCCGAAATCACCACAAAGAATGCAGCCTCCCTTTTTAATATAAAAATCTGACTCGATGCAGAAATCAATTTTAATTATTTATACAGGCGGCACCATAGGTATGGTCACAAAATCAGAGTCTCATTCCCTTACCCCTTTTGATTTTGAGGAGATCCGCAAGCATGTTCCTGAAATAGAAAGATTCGGACATAGATTATCTGCAGTGACCATCCACCCCGTGGTTGATTCCTCGAACATTAAGCCTGCAACCTGGATCAAAATCGCAGAATTGATCCGAGATCATTATGAAGAATACGACGGATTCATCGTATTGCATGGCACGGATACCATGTCTTTTTCAGCCTCCGCACTGAGTTTCATGCTTGAGAACCTTGGTAAACCCGTCATTTTTACGGGATCCCAATTACCGGTAAGCATCCTGCGCACCGATGCCAGGGAAAACCTGATTTCATCGATTGAAATCGCAGCTGCTGAAAAGGATGGACTGCCTCTTGTTCCGGAAGTCTGCGTCTATTTTGAATACAAATTGTTCCGTGGCAACCGGACCACCAAGCATAACGCTGAAGACTTCAACGCCTTCCGTTCGCCAAACTACCCGCCGCTCGCGGAATCCGGTGTGCACCTGAAATATCACCATGACCGTATCCTGAAAAAGGACCCGGCTTCATCCCTGAGGATCAATACCAGCCTGGATAACAACATTGCCATCCTGAAGATATTCCCGGGCATCTCGGAAAATGTTCTTGATGCTGTATTAAAAACGGAAGGATTAAAAGCAGTCATCCTTGAAACCTTTGGTGCAGGCAATGCGCCAACCGATCCCTGGTTTTTTGAAAAGATCGACGCTGCAAATAAGGCGGGAATTGTGTTTCTGAATATCACCCAGTGTTTCCAGGGCAGTGTAGAAATGGGACGTTATGAAACCAGCGAACACCTAATAAAAGCAGGGGTTGTCAGCGGATTTGACAGCACACCCGAAGCAGCTATTACCAAGCTGATGTTTCTGCTCGGGCAGGGACTTACTCCTGCAGAAATTAAACTTCTTTTAAATAAATCTATTAGCGGCGAAATAACTGTTACATAGACTTGTACTTATATATTTTTTTTGTATTTTGCGCCCTCGATTTTGAGTCCGGGAGAGGTGGCCGAGTGGTCTAAGGCGCACGCCTGGAAAGCGTGTATACCATGTGGAATGGTGTCGAGGGTTCGAATCCCTCTCTCTCCGCATGAAAGCATGGGTGTGGGTGTGGGTGTGGACGTGATAAAAAGGGCAGGAGCCCGGGCATGTTAAAGAAATTTCAGATTATTATAGTAATATAATTAAGAATCATTATTTTCGTTAAACTTATAACTAATCAAAAAACAGATCATGAAAAAGTTATTTGCGCTAATAGCTGTAACCGGGATGCTAATTATACTGGCACCCAATGCTTCTTTCGCTCAGGAGCCTGAAGAAGCAGAAGAACCTGCTGCCG
>CAZVLG010000231.1:0-5862 GCA_964627835.1 uncultured Bacteroides sp. | reverse complement strand
AGTGCCTGGAACGGATGGCACCGGTCGGACAGGCTGATCCGCATGTTCCGCATCCCTTGCAAAGGATCTCGTTGACCACGGATACGGATTTCTCTTCATCGAAGCTGATGGCAGTATAGGGACATACACTCACGCAGGTCTGGCATCCGCAGCAGATATCCTCGTTGACCACTGCTGTGGTTACTTCCACCTGTACCGTACCCTGTGTGATGGTGGCCAGTACCCTGGCCGCTGCCGCCCTTGCCTGGGCTACCGAATCGGTGATGTCCTTGGGTCCCTGGCAGCTGCCGACGATATACACACCGTCGGTGGTTGTCGCCACCGGATCAAGTTTTGGGTGTTTCTCAATGAAAAAGTCGTTCCCGCATTTACTAACCCCGACATGGTGGGCCACATCCTTGGCATCCTCACGGGCTTCCATTCCCACAAGCAGTATAACCATGTCGGCCGGAACCTCGATGTTTGTATTGGAGAGCCTTTCCTTCAGTTCGATCAGCATTTCACAGGAATCGTCCGGGTTCGCCTTGGTGATTTGCGGGATCCCCTGTCTCTGGTCGAAGTTAAGGAACATGATGTTCCGCTTGGCGGTTTCCGCATACAGTTCCTCGCATCCCTTTCCGAAGCTTCTCATATCCGCATATATTTCAAAGATATGGGAGTCCGGGAGGGCCGTCCTCAGCTGGTTGGCATATTTCAGTCCCAGCATACAGCAGGTGCGGGAGCAGTATTCATGGTAATCGTTGTTGCGGCTTCCCACGCAGTGGATAATGGCAATGTTTTTGGGTTCCTTGCCATCCTTGGTTTCGATCTTGCCGGATTTGAGCATTTGCTCGAATTCGACCGATGTGACCACGTTGGGCAGTTTCCCGTAGCCGTGCAGGTCGACCGAGCTGGGATCGAAAGGTTTCAGTCCCGTAGCAACGATGATGTTCCCGAATTCGATCTTCTTGCTTTTCCCGTTCGCCTTGATGTCCGCATTGAAATTCCCGATGTAGCCGAATATCTCTTCGATGGCGGCATTCTTGAATACCTCGATGTGGGGATGGTTTTCCGCCCGCTTGATCTTGGGATCCAGGACCTGCCTGGCCGGGATCATATAGGGGAAGGTCAGGTCAACGTTGGCCGCATGCCCGCCGAGATGGTCTTCCTTTTCAAGCAGGAAAACCTTTTTTCCGGCATCTGCAATTTCCAGGGCCGCCGAGAGCCCGCTGATGCCCCCGCCGATAACGAGGGATGCCGGATTGATCTCCACGGTCCGCTTATCGAGAGCCTCGTGGTAGGCTACCCGTGCCACGGCGCCCGTAATCAGGGATTTTGCCTTCCGGGTAGCTTCTTCACGGTTTTCATGCACCCAGGAGACCTGCTCCCGGATATTGGCCATTTCGAACATATACGGGTTCAGACCCGCGTGCGAAAGAGCCTTCCGGAAGGTAAGCTCGTGGATTCGTGGCGAGCATGCAGATACCACTATGCGGTTCAGCTTGTGCTCCTTGATATCCTGGATGATCAGTTCCTGTCCCGGATCCGAGCACATGTATTTATAGTTCTTGGAAACGACCACATTGGGCAGCTTGCCGACTTCTTCGGCCACGCCCTCAACATCCACCATTTTGGCAATGTTGGTGCCGCACCAGCAAACATATACGCCTATTCTTTTTTCTTCCATTGTGAATGAATTTTAGGTAGCCGGAGCTAACTGCGTTTTATATTGCTTCTGTAGGGCTGCCTTTTTCAGGTTCGCGAAATAGAGACCCAGGGGCCTGTAGGCCAGGTGCGACCATTTCGAGAAGGCCACGAAGGTAACCACCATGGGGACCTCAACGGCCAGGTGCAGCATGTAGGTAACATAAACTGCCTGGGGCATCCCGTTCAGCCTGAATATATGGACCAGGATCCCTGTAAAGGCGATCAGGAACAGCAGGATGGGGAAGATGTAGTCCGAATGATGCGAGAATTTAAAGATCGTCTTCCTTGCCTTTATCCTGTTCCAGACGAAATACACACAGCTGATGGTGATCCCGGTGGTGATGTAGTATCCCAGCAGCCTTTGCGGATGATACCAGGGATGCACGACATCGGTCTGGAACCAGTCCAGGAAGAAAATGATAAAAATGAACATCATTACATAGGAGCTCATCAGGAACCAGTGCAGGAACCAGTACCATCTCTTCTCCTCGCATTTCGAAAAACGGGCCTGGGTGCCAAAATGGAAGATTGCTTCCCAGACCTTGACAAAGTAGAGGTATACCGGCACTCTCACGCTTTTATCCTTGATGATGACCTTGTTGAACATGTTCAGGATGTTTGTCACAAGGAAGAACATAAGGCTTAAAAGCAGGACATGATCGATCGATTCGATCAGGTGGGCCGGTGCAAAGGCATTGATCTCCACGAGTCCCTCGCTGCTCAGCGGGATGCTGAAATCGGCAAATCCTATGAATGCAGCGATCACTCCCAGGAAGAGGATGACCATTACCGCAAGGTGTGCCCAGAAGGATCGGTACAGAAGCCCCGACAGTCCCGTCCAGTCGTAGACCGAGGTCAGCCACCTGCGCAGGGTCATCATCATTTCTCCCGGATTGGCGTCCCTGGGACAGGTATCGGTGCATTCCCCGCAATAATAGCAGAGCCATGGGTCGACATAACCGGCCAGCTGGTCCTTCAGTCCCATCTGCATGGCCCGGATGCCCTTCCGCGGGAAGAGGAACCCGGTTTCCGTCAGGGGACAGATGGCGGAGCAGTTGCCGCAATGGTAACATTCGTTCCAGTCGGCTTTACCGTAAGCTGCCAGCTTCTTATTGAAGTTCGGATCTATTCTTGTGCTCATGATTCTACCTCCATCTTTAAGGGTGAAATTTGACGGGCATTCTCAATGATCTTTTCGGGTGGGAGGTCCTTGATCCCCAGCCGGATCTTACCTCTTAAAATGGTCTGGAGTACACGGGATGCCGCGGCGGATGCCTGGGCGACCGTGTCAGGAATATCCTTGGGTCCCTGGCAGAGTCCGGCGATGCTGATGCCGCCGCTGAAGGTAGCCGTCGGTTCGGTCAGGTAATTGCTCTCCACGAACCATCCCTCTTCTCCCTGCTCAATGCCCAGCATGCCTGCGACATCAGCGGCATCGGCACGGGCTTCGAGTCCAACGCTCAAAACCACCATGTCCACTTTCGTCTCAAGGATCCTTTCTTCGTAGATCTCCTCACTGCGTACCATCAGCTGGCCGTCCTTCTCTTCGACTTTGGCCGTCCTTCCCCGTATCAGATGGACCCCTTCGGCCTTGATGCGCTCGGAAAACTCTTCGTATCCCTTCCCGAAGGCCCGCATATCGATATAAAATTCATACACCTCGACCTTGGGGATTTTCTCCTTGACCAGGTGCGCTAGCTTCAGAGAGTACATGCAGCATACCCTGGAGCAATATTTATTGTAATTATGGTCACGGCTTCCGATGCAATGGATCAGGGCCAAGCTTTTGGGCTCTGTTCCTTCCTCGGTAAAGATCCAGTTCCCTTTTTTGTCCTGTGTCCTGGAGCGGATGAATCCGCCTGTGGGCCCGGCCGCATTGACCACACGCTCGAATTCCAGGGAGGTCAGCACGTTCGGGTATTTTCCGTAGCCGTACTGTTCTGCCCGCTTCGGATCGAAGGTCTGGAAGCCGGTTGCTACGATGATGTTTCCAACATTGATCCCGACCGTCTCATCCTTTTCATCCAGGTTGATGCAATTTTCCACGGGACAGAACTTGACACATACCCCGCATTTACCCTTAAGGACATAGGTGCAGCTTTCTGGATCGATCAGGTATTTATTGGGGACTGCCTGGGGGAACGGAATGTAAATGGCCTTCCTGAGGGCCGTACCGGTATCGAATTCACTGGGCGCCTTGGCCGGACATTTCTCGGAGCAGATCCCGCAACCGATGCATGTGGCCAGGTTGACCCTGCGGGCCTTTTTAAGGACCTTTACCTGGTAATTGCCCGGATTGCCGCTAACTTCTTCCACCTCGCAATAGGTCATCAGCTCGATGTTCGGATGCTGTCCGACCTCAACCATTTTCGGGGTGAGTATACATGCGGCGCAATCGAGGGTTGGAAATGTCTTGTCGAACATGGCCATATGCCCCCCAATGGTCCCGGTCCTTTCCAGCAGGTAGACCTTTTTACCGGCATTGGCAATTTCGAGGGCTGCCTGGATGCCGGCGATCCCGCCTCCGATGATCAGGGTGTCCGGGTTGACATCCACCTCATCGGGGATGGCTGCAAGTTCGAAAGGAACATCCAGGACGGCACAGGCCAGTACTGCCTTTGCCAGGTCCGTATCCTTCTGCCGGGTAGCATTATACTCAGTGAAGCTCACGTTGGTGATTTGTGCCGGGTCCATCCCCGCGGCGGCCATGGCCTTTGAGAACATGGGTTGGATAAACCCGGGTGTCTCTCCGGCCAGGACGATCCGGTTGATCCCCTGGGCGCTTATCATACCGGCCATTTTCTGGTGGTCAAGGAGATCCAGGTCCCCCGCCATCCAGATATGGTCCACTTCCTCCATACCCTTCGCAAAAGCATACAGCTCATTCAGTTGGATTGAATCAGGATGCCCATTCAGATGTTTGCAGAAGTAGACACCCGTTTTAACTCCGTTGCTCATGTTGATACAGGTTTTTGTAAAGTTGGAAAAATGATGTGAAATAATTAAAAATCAGCTAAAATTTAATGTTACAAAGTTCACAATAAAGATAATTTTTTTATATTTATGTGCAAATGAAATATTTGTATTCTGTGGCACATGGCATTATATGGAATTAGAATAAATAAGGATAGAGGAATTGATGTATTCCATAAATTTGAATAACCTTGGCAATCAATAAGAACATAAGCCGCCTGTTGCGCTACCGTAACTCCCTGAAGAAAATGCAGGAGCTTGGTTTCGAAACGGTTTATTCCTATAACCTGGGCCGCGAAACAGGGGTCTCGCCCGAGCAGGTGAGGAAAGATTTCAGCAAGTTCGGCATCAAGGGCAACAAGAAAGGCGGATACAATATTAATGAACTTTTACTCACAATAAGTGAGATCTTCAGGAAAGACGAGTTACAGAAAGTGATCGTGGTCGGAGCCGGCAATATCGGGAACGCGATTCTCCAGTACAAGGGTTTCCAGAAGAACATGATCCATATCGTAGCAGCCTTCGATATCGATCCCACGAAATACAAGAAAAAGCAGCCCATACCGGTATATCCCCTGGATAAGCTGACAAGGATCTGCAAGGAAATGGATGTGAAAACGGCCATTATGACGGTTCCGGAAAGGGTGGCCCAGGATGTTGCCAACCTGCTTATCGAAGCAGGCATCAAGGGCATCCTGAATTTTGCACCCACCATCCTGAAGGCCCCCCCGCACATTACCATCAACAACATCTGCATCGGGCACGAACTGGAATCCCTGATCTACCACAGCCTGCTCCTGGATGAGGATTAAGAAGAAAATGTTTTGTATTTGAAGTGGTTTATGCCAACTTTGAGTTCGGGTTGTTAAGGATTCATGGAGAGAAACAAAACGTATTTGATAACTGTCTGGGGACTCGTACAGGGGGTCGGGTTCCGGCCCTTTCTTTACCGGCTGGCCCATGCCTGTGATCTGAAGGGATGGGTGAACAATACAAACGAGAACGTGCAGGTGTCGGTAAACGCTGAGAAGGAGATGCTTGAGGATTTCATCGGGCAGATCCGGCTCCAGGCCCCTCCCGCATCCCGGATCGACTCCATCGAATACCGGGAAGTCGAATGGGAGGATTTTGCGGATTTCAGGATCCTGGAAAGCGAAGTCCTTTCGGATGCAGTCACCCGGGTGAGCCCGGACATTGCCGTTT
>CAZVLG010000230.1:0-7718 GCA_964627835.1 uncultured Bacteroides sp. | reverse complement strand
CACAGGTAACGGATAAAAGAAACACCGTTAACAGAGTGAGGAGCAATTTAAAATTTTTCAAAGCCACTGTTACTTATTAAGCCTCAGGTGTTTATCAATAGTCATCATCCGGTGATTTACTGTTTTGCCTTCAGGATCTTAACTGGTATTAAGATGGTTGCCACCGGTGAAATGGTTGCGGGTTGCACATAACAAAATTTCACCCCGGGCATTTCCCCGGAAAAGAAATATCTTTAATTGCCCTGACCCGATAAAAGATGAATCGCAAATTTCAGCTCTCTGCAACCAAATTGATCTCCTTATCCCTCTTCTGCGGAACACGAAATCTGGTGGACTATCCTGACCGAATCCTGGGAACCATGTTGAAGTAGTCGATTTAAATAATATTTAGTCCATATTTTGTTAATTTAGTATTCTCCTGCTCATTCAGGCAAACCCGATTGGAAAATACATCCGAAATAAAGCACCAGGTCCGGGATCCGGGGGAGATACCCGGCACTGAACATTCAATAATGGAACGGGAGAAGAAAAGCGTTGCCTTCATCTCGGTTCTGGCCGCGATTTTTCTGACCGGATTCAAGCTTATCGTCGGATTCCTGACCGGGAGCCTTGGCATTATTTCGGAAGCCCTTCACTCGGGACTCGACCTTGTGGCCGCGGTGATAACTTTTATTGCGGTAAGGATCTCCGATAAACCGGCAGACCGGGACCACCATTACGGGCACGGCAAGGTTGAGAACCTTTCTGCCCTTATCGAAACCCTCCTGCTGTTTGTTACCTGCATCTGGATCGTATACGAAGCCATCAGCAGGCTGATCTCGGGAGAAACACATATCGAGGTTAAGGTATGGAGCTACATTGTGGTGGGCAGTTCCATCATCATTGATCTCTCAAGGTCCCGTGCGCTCAAGCGGGTGGCAAAAAAATACAACAGCCAGGCATTGGAAGCCGATGCGCTTCACTTTTCAACCGATATCTGGAGCTCGATGGTGGTGCTGCTCGGCTTGATCTGTGCACATCTCGGTTTTTTCTTTGCCGACTCGGTTGCGGCCCTTTTCGTGGCCCTTATCGTGATCTACGTCTCCTTCACCCTCGGTAAAAAGGCCGTCAATGCACTGCTTGATACGGCCCCTGTGCAGACCTATGCCAAGATCGAAACGGCCCTGAAAGGGATAAAGGAGATCTCTGATTTTCATGACGTCAGGATCAGGACTTCGGGAGCCGACACCTTCGTGGATGTGAACATTCATGTGCACCCTTCCCTCAATATCCAGGAAGCCCATAACCTTTCCCACAAAGCCGAGAAGGAAATCCTGAAGCTGGTGGACCGCTGTGTGGTGCATATCCACATAGAGCCGGAACACGGGACGCCGGCAGAAGAGGCAGGGAAATAACCACCTTCCCCGAAACTCTCCATTAAGATTTTTTAACAGTCCTCTTAAGGTTTTTTAACACCGTATCGGAATAATTCCTTCCGGCTACAGGTAACTTTGCAATTGGAAATGTCCATTACGATTATGAGACAACTAAAGGAAATATTTGCAGGACTGTTCCTGTTGATGGTCATCCAGGCATACCTGAATACCCATTATGTAAAATCGTTAGGTACCCGGTCGGATGTCCTGAGAATGGAATCTGCAGTTAACGCACCGTCGAACCTATGGATTGAGAATCCTTCCGATGACTACCCCGGAGAAGTAAGAGATCAAACCTTCCCGCTTTTCTGTGTTGAACGATCCGCTTACAAGGAAAGGAACAATTCCAATCCACCGGTCCAGCAAAGCCTGCTGGATCCTTTGTTCCTCGACCGTCCGCCTCCGCCGGCCATTTTTGTGTCATCTTAGATCAGGATAGTCACATTCTTTCCGTCTGCCCGGACCATCCTGCCCGGCGAAACATATTATTCACGATTCATCCCATTAAATTATAAAGTCATGCATTATAATCATTTGGTTCATCATCTATTTAACGAACTACAATACAGAATCCCAAAGTCGAATAATCATCTTGGGATTCAAAAAATCGACCTGATAAGGGATCAAAAAAAGAGTCAATTTATCCTTTTAATGGAAAGCCCTTACACGCTCATTGGCGAGGTCCAGGCCCTGATGAAAGGACCCAATCTGATCCTGGAGGCGGCCTTTGAGCCCGATTATGGCAAGCCGTTCAGGATCCACCTGGCAGGTCGGGAATACAATCCGTATTATGAATACGATGACTCGGTCATCGGTTTCTCGGAAATAAAGTTGAACCCCGGATACAATTACCGTATCGTATCCTCTGAGATTGTCAATTCAGGCTTGATCAAGATTATTTTAAGATACCGGTCATCCAGGGAAGATAGAAAGTACATAAATTAAAATGATAAGGAGGAAATTAAAATGAAAAAATTACTGAATGTCCTGGTCCCTTCCATCATTGGAAGCGGCCTAACGATTGCTATTTTCCTGTTAACAGGCATCAATCAGCAAAATGCTGGTTTTACGAGTCAGAAGCAGGATCCCTTACCCGTGCACCATGCACTCTACACCGTCAAGGAAAACGGGGAATATGTACCCCTTGATTTCACAGATGTCTCCAGGAATGTAATGAACTCTGTCGTTCACGTCCGGTCGATCCGTAAGATCCAGCCGGAAATGAATCGATACAACAATTACCGGGGAAATCCCTTCGGCGATATGTTCGGAGATGATTTTTTCAGGTTCTTCTGGGGGGAGCCCGAATCCGGCGGTGGACAGGGAAGAAAACCCGAGCCCTTTGTCCAGATGGGTACAGGGTCCGGCGTTATCATCAGTCCCAACGGGTATATCGTAACCAACAATCATGTGATCGAGGAAGCAGACGAGATCGAAGTCACCCTGCACAGTAACGATACCTACAAGGCAAAGGTCATCGGCAACGACCCTTCAACCGATGTTGCCCTTCTGCAGATTAAAAAAGATGGTTTGCAGGCTCTGCCCATCGGTAATTCCGACCAGGTCGAGGTGGGTGAATGGGTCATGGCCATCGGGAATCCCTTTAACCTGAATTCAACCGTTACTGCCGGCATCATCAGTGCCAAAGGCAGGAACATCAACATCATAGATGACAAATCGGCCATCGAGGCGTTTATTCAAACCGATGCTGCGATAAATCCCGGGAACAGCGGTGGTGCGCTAGTGAACCTGGACGGGGAACTCATCGGCATCAATACGGCCATTGCCAGTCCCACAGGAGCTTATGCAGGGTACGGATTCGCAATACCGGCCAATATCGTGAACAAGGTCGTCGAAGATTTTATGAAATACGGTATGGTCCAGCGTGCATTCCTGGGCATAATGATCCGGGACATCGATGGCAAACTCGTGAAGGATGAAAATCTGAAGATCACCGAAGGTGCATTTGTCGACAGTCTTATAGAAAAAAGCGCGGCAGCTCAGGCAGGCATACATGCAGGGGATGTAGTAACCCGGGTAAACGATACCCCGGTCCGTCAATCGGCTGACCTGCTGGAGCAGATCGGAAGGCACAGGCCAGGTGATGAGGTCAGCGTTACCGTTGACCGGAAGGGGAAAGAAATGTCCTTCACGGTGAAGCTGGCCGATCAGAAGGGAAGCCGGAAGCTCGTATCCAGGGATAAGCAGGACATCCTTGATATACTGGGAGCCTCCTTCGAAGAGCTTGACAATGGAACAGCAAAAAAACTCGGCATTGAAGGGGGTGTCAGGGTAAAAGAACTGCATAACGGACTGCTGAAAAACCAGACCGGGATCTCCGAAGGATTCATCATTACAGGTATAAACCGAAACAAGGTAACCACGGTCGATGATGTCCGGAAATCCCTGGAAAAGCAGAAAGGAGGCGTCCTGATCCAGGGTCTGTACGAGGATTACCCCGGGGAAATCTATTTCGCCTTCGGCATCCCGGAATAATCTGTTCCGTCATTCACTTTTCATGACTTCCCGGTATCCTTTACAGTCCCTGTAAATAATGTGTACGGGGACTGTGTGATTTTTTGCACCCCGCATGGCTTGAACGAAAGTTATGACAAGAAACCTTACGGGGAGTTAGACGGAGTATATTTGCGTCAATAGCCCTTTAAATCCCCCGCGAAATTCCGGATACATAAGTCCCAGTGAAAAATCCCCGCAGATCAGTGTCCTGCGGGGACTTGTCACGGTTTGGCATGGTGCCGGCTTCAACGCTTATTTCTTCCCTTCTTTTTTCTCGCCTTCCTCCTCCTTTTTGGTTTTCATCTCCGCCATTTTTTCTACCAGGTCGGGCACCTTTTCAAACAGGGTTGAAAGGGTTAATTTTTTATCAACCGGGATAAAGGAGATCTCATTCCCTCTCGAGGTAAGAAATCCCAGGGGAACCACGCCGAGACCTGCGCCTGCTCCCCCGCCGGATCCCTTATACTTGCCTTTTGGGTCATCGCCGGTTCCGGTGCCGCTGCCAAACCCGGTTCCAAACTTAATAACAGGCCTGCAGGTGAATTCTCCGATTGTGAATTCCTCACCCAGTACGGTTTCCGTGTTGGCCAGGCTTTTAACGTGCCCGGAAAGCTTGTCCAGTAATTCATCGATTTTAATTTCCATTTTAATAAAATTTAAAGGTTAAAGAATGATTTATATTTTTTCCTGATGAAAATCCATAGTAAGGAGCCCAGGCGGGTCCTGAGATCAAGCACCAGGGATGAAGTTCCTTCAAAGTTCACCCTCAGTCGGATGTTTCTGGTATTAAGAAATGAAAAGGCCGGTGCCAGCCATGCATTCAGGATGATATCATCCGTATCAAGATCCAGGTGCAATTTCCTGATCCGGAATGAACGAAACGATTCCGTAATTATTTGAATGTTCCCCGATCGTAATTTAAATTCCTTTCTCTTTTTTGGCTGCTCGTTTTTTTTCTCTTTTTTCCCCTTACGCCCTGAGAAAGGATCAAACCTTTAGGGTATGAAGAAAATCCACCCCCTGATATGAAAAAGTATTTCGTTTGGCACCACTGCTGCTTTGAATATGCCGGGAAGGACCAGATGATAACGGTTGGCTTCCGTTTCCAGGTAAATGATCGGCCAACCTGTGCATATTATCGGTGAATTCACAACCTTAACAAGACAAATACCTATTTAGAATGATTCCAAATTAAGCCGGGTTGTGGTTAATTGGAAAAAGACTTTTACTTTTGTACTACTAATTAGATAGGTTTAATAGTACATATAGGAAAATAGAAATGAAAACTCTTAAAAAAAGCCTGGTCGCGTTCCTTCTGATCGGCATGCATGCGGGACTTGCAGCCCAGCAGAAATACAGTTCGGTACATGAGCAGGGCAGTATGCGTATTTCGGGTACTTCCAACCTGCATGACTGGGAGATGGACCTGGAGAATTTTCACTGCTCCCTGACCCTGGAAGGCGGGAATCCATCACTGCTGATACAATCGGTGAGTTTCACGGGAACCTCAAAAAGCATAAAGAGCCACAGCTCGATTATGGACAATAAGACATACGATGCACTCCATGCCGGGAGATACCCGGAAATACGGTTTACCGGCACATTCTCCCGGAAAATTCCCGTCAACAGCAAATCATTTGAAGGCATGATATCCGGTGATCTGTTCCTGGCAGGCAGGACCAGAACGGTTTCCGTTCCCTTTTCCGGTAACATCATATCCGAAGATGAGATCCGGATATCGGGATCGAAGGACCTCAGGATGTCCGATTACGATATAGACCCGCCCACGGCAATCCTGGGCACACTTAAGACCGGGGATGAGGTTACCATTTCCTTCAGTCTTGTATTGAAAAAGAACACTTAATATCCAAATCAATTAACCATCACAGCAACATGAAAAAAACAATAATACTTCTGGGGGTCCTGGTTATTTCCTTATCTGCAACCGGACAGCAATTTGAAGAGCCCAAGACGGATACCGTATCTTTTAACGGTTTGAAAGTCAAAGTCGGCGGGGATTTTGCCCTGCAGCTGCAGGGCCTCGAACACAGCAGTGAAGTGGATACCCTGTATGAACTGGTAACCAACTTCAACCTTCCCACCGCCAATCTGAACCTCGATGTACGGCTTGCAGACGGTTTGAAGTTGTATCTGAGGACTTACCTTTCCGCGCGGCATCATAACGAAGCATGGGTGAAGGGAGGGTATATAAAGATAGATAAGCTCGACTTCCTGTCCGGGGGATTCCTTTCAGGGGTAATGAGCGTCACTACCCTCAAGATGGGGATGGATGAGATCAATTACGGGGATGCGCATTTCCGGAGAAGCGATAATGCGATGGCGATCCGGAACCCGTTTGTGGGCAACTACATTATGGATGCATTTACCACCGAGGTTTTTGGTGAGGTGCTGGTCCGCTCGAACGGGAGCATTGGAATGCTTGGACTCTCAAATGGCAAACTGAACCAGAATGTCACGGTCAACAACCGGTACAACGGGGACAATAAACTTTCATTCTACGGGAAGCTTGGGTATGACAACCAACTGGGCAGGGACCTTCGCGTGCGGCTGACCGGATCATGGTACCTGAACAGCGGAACCACGACAGGGTCCTATCTGTACGGAGGTGACCGTGCAGGATCCAGGTACTATTCGGTACTGGTGGTGGATGGTGAAGACGACGTTTTCACCAGCGGAAGGTTCAATCCGCGCTTTGCCCAGATCACTGCCTTCCAGATCAATCCATTCGTGAAGTTCAGGGGACTTGAACTTTTCGGCATCTTTGAAATGGCCATGGGTGGTGATGACGACGGCAATGGCAGCTTTACCCAGGTTGCCGGGGATCTTCTGTACCGTTTCGGCGGGAAACAGCAGTTTTACGGAGGAGGAAGGTACAACCTCGTTTCAGGAAAACAAACGGAAGGCTCCCCGAACCGGGCAATCAGCAGGCTTAATATTGGCGGCGGATGGTTCATCACCGATAACATACTGGCGAAGGTGGAATATGTATCGCAGGCATACTCCGGAGATGGCTGGACAGGCCAGACTTACCAGGGGGCGAAGTTCAGCGGGATTATGTTCGAAGGAGTCATTTCATTTTAGCCTTGAAAAGAATTGTCCTGTATATCGTTCTGGTCCTGCATACCGGATTGTGCTTTCCCCAGGGCATTTGCCTGGGATATATCAATATATCCGGCACAACCAATATCAACCATTTCAATTTTTCCAGTGAGCTCTCCTATATCCGGATAACCGGAACCGGTCAGAATGAACCGGGGGCGGATTCTTCAATCATTGAGATACCCATCCCCATAAAAGAGTTCAGGACAAACAATCCCTTTATGTACAGAGATTTTCTTGAACTGGTAAACGCCAGAATATACCCGCATATTTTCATCGGTGTCCACTATCCTTACCTTGAACGGATCTTTACCGGGGGCGGGGGCACGGTTCCACAGTTTGAAATCACCCTGGCAGGTGTGACAAATAAATACCGGATCCCCTGCCGGGTATGGAACTGCAGCGATGAGCATGTTCATGTTACGGGATCCAGGGAGATCAAATTGACGGAATTCAACCTTGATCCCCCGGAAAAATTCCAGGGAATGGTTAAAGTAAATGACAGCGTTTTAATTAATTTTAGCCTTGTATTCGGGCTTCAATCCGGCTTAAAATTAACCAGTCTTGAAAGTAAACACTAAAACCAGGTACGGTTTGAGGGCGATGGTGGAAATTGCCAGGAATCAGAGCGAAGACGGAATTTACCAGAAAGACATCTCGAAGAAC
>CAZVLG010000229.1:0-3962 GCA_964627835.1 uncultured Bacteroides sp. | reverse complement strand
AGGGCTGTAAAACCGCTCTCATTGGTTGCTCCTGTATTGGGACCTAGCCAATGTATTGAACCAGTTTCTTTCATCTTTCCTCCTGCAATAGATGTTCCCCCAAGGAAATCAGTCAGTTCAGCCCATTCATTAGTGGTGGGTAGATGCCAACTGATAGGGCAAACACCTTGGGTTTTCCCGGGATTTCCATTATCTGAAGAATTGTAATCCATCATCTCATTCCACTGGTATAAGCCTCCATAAATACTACCCAAGCTATTACTGTTACGGTAATAATATTTTTCTATGATATTATTATCGGTCGCATTAATAGTGCTATCAATCATGATTCCAAAATCAAGATTCTCCTGCATCCACCATTGCTGGCCGATCTTTACGATCTTATATTGTTGGTCATCACGCATGTCGATAATAGAATCTGTTTCTTGTGCATGGAGGTAAACAGCTAAAGAAATGATCGCTATGAAAAGAATAGATTTCTTCATAATTCTGTGATTTAGTATACCAGGAATTGAAAATGAAACTACCCTGTAATAAACCTCAGGTGCGAAGTCTGAAATAGTGGGAATGAATTCTTAAATAAAGTTACCTCAATAGGTTTAGAATGTCAAACCTTATTATCGAGATTTGATCCATTCATCTCCTCTCAAAGAGGTCTTCGCCTGCTGACAGGAACTATAAAAGGTGGTTGTACCTTGTAGGTCAAAGGAGGGGGTGCACTTCTGAAAAGAAAAACCAAATTTGCGAACCCCACCCCCTTTTTGTTTAAAAAGAAATTTCGTATAAAGTTTAATGCCTGAATATCAGCACTTTGTTTTAAAAAACGTATAATAAGTATTATGATCACTAGATTCGGCTAAACAGGCTTATGTCGTTCTATATCAATCTAATATATATCATATTGGTGTAATATTCCAAGAATTGTACGGGAAGTATTTTACGAGTAATTCCCCGTAATTACTTTTTCCCGATTATTTGAAGAGAAAAAAAGAAAAAGATGGCTAAACAAATCCCATATAGCAAGATTTGAGACGGTTTGGGCTTATTAAGACTTCAATAAATAACATACTAGATTACATACAGTTTGTTACATAATCAAATGAAATCGAATATAATCTAATAAAATGAAGTCTCCTGAAAACCCTATTATTTTAAAGATTTATCCTAAATTTATGAAATGAAATGATATGTAATTATGGATAGGTGTTAGAACCCTTATCTCCACCACAAAGCGTCCTGAAAGACGCTTTTTTTATCCACACACACACACCCACACCCAAACCCATGCCTTCCCGGGGGTATAGCTCAGACGGCCAGAGCGCGTGGTTCGCAATCACGAGGTCAGGGGTTCGACTCCCCTTACCTCCACAAAGTGTCAATGGGGTGTTTTTTTTCAAAGATCATTTGATCAGCACCATTTTCCTGGTCCTTGATCCACTGCGGGTCTGAAGGGTATAAAAATACAACCCGGGTGGAAGAGAACCAGCGTCAAAAATGATACTGTAATTACCGGGTGACTGATGTCCATCTACAAGCCTTGCGCAGGTTTTCCCGGATTTGTCGAAAATAGTGATCCGCACATAACCCGCCTCCTGGATTTGATATGCAATCACGGTGGATGTATGGAAAGGGTTCGGGTAATTCTGATCCAGCCGGAATCCTTCCGGAATAATGGACTCCGTTTTGTAACCGGTATACTTTGTGAGCCTCCATAGCTTGATATCATCCAGGACGGTATTGGTCGCGACCTCCTGGAAATAATCCGCTTCATCCTTCTCCAATCCGGCTAAATATGCATTGCCCACTGAACTTTCCTGATAGATACTGGAAAAGATCACGCATGCAGCGAGATAGGAACCCTGAATGGTAGGATGCACCCAGTCGGCCATATGCAGGTAATGCAGGGGATAGTCCTTTTCATCGAGAACGCTTACCCAGGCCCATCCAACCGGTGCAATAGCAAAACCCACAGATTTGGCCAGCGTAAGGATGTTCTGATATATTTTTACCTGCATATCATCGTACAGGTCCGTCCATCCCTCCAGCCATATCATTCCGTCTTCGAATGCCCAGGGCATGGTAATTATGATCCTGGTAGTGCTGCAATTATCGTATATTTTATCCCGAAGGCTTATCAGCGCCGGATACACAGGATGCTCAGGGAATGAATCCGGATAGGCAATTCCCGTCGGTGACCCCTGAAGGATAACATAATCCCAGTATTCCATTTTGATCATTGAATCGGTAATGGGGCTGCTTGCATGCTGATCAAGGAACATCCCGCTGCGAATAAACTGGTCCGTAAAAACTTCCTTTCCTGAATTTGCGGCGAGGTTCTTAAAGAGATCCGGCAGGTTGTTGGTATTGAAATAACTGCTTCCGATAAACAGGAATTTACAGGTATCCTGCACGGCACCTTGATCTGAAGGAAAACAATTTTGACTGAGGCCAAGTGCCAGAAGGGCTGTTATGGCTGATTTAGCTTTCATCATTTCAGCTTGTTTTATATCCCCTGATTGATACCAACCTAAAAATACCGGATTTCCGGTTAACCACCATCGCCTGAAACCCGGGTCCCCGGTTTTTTATTCGTTTTTTCATTACCCCCTGAAATTTTTCACCCGAATTCTTTATGGAATAAATCAATGGAAAGCATCTTTAAAATAAAAGCTATACTTAAATCGTTCTAAATATAGGGAAGCATGTTGATTTTCATAAGATTATTCCTTATTTTTAGGCGCCTAAACAAATTCGATCATGGAACCAAAAAAAACACAGAAAGCTGATCTGGAAAACAAAAAAGGGATCTTCCTTCAGATAGGCCTTGTTGTTGTGCTGGCAATTATGCTTGCTGCCTTTGAATGGAGCACCAAGCCAAACATGGAGAATAAACTGGGTGAACTGGCCGACATGGACCTGGAAGAAGAGATCATCCCGATCACCAGGCAGCAGGAAGTCAAACCTCCGCCTCCACCTCCTCCGCCGAAGGTTACCGAGGTTCTGAATATCGTCGAGGACGATGTCGAAATCGACAATGAGCTGATCATTGAAGATGCCGAGTCGGACCAGGATATGTCCATTAACATCGTTGAGTTCGAGGAGGAGGAAGAAGTTGCCGAAGAAGAAGTATTCTTTATCGTTGAGGATATGCCAAGTTTTCAGGGCAAGGGACAGGAAGGATTCCGCGAGTGGATCGCAAAAAACCTCCGATATCCTGAAATTGCTGCAGAAAATGGAATAAGCGGAAAGGTATATGTCCAGTTCGCGGTTAATTCCAAGGGACAGGTTGTGGATGCGGTCGTGGTTCGTGGTGTGGACCCTGCCCTCGATAAAGAAGCGATCCGTGTTGTAATATCCTCTCCGCAATGGGCACCCGGCAAGCAAAGGGGCAAAGCGGTCAAGGTACAGTTCACCTTCCCGATTAACTTCGTTTTGCAATAGCCAAATAATAAGATTCAGTAAACCCTGGCAATACTTTCCTGCCAGGTTTTTTTTATTCCCTATCCTTAAGGTCATTCCGGTTCCTGAAGATGCCGGGCTCCCGATACCTTTTTGCCGGCCAATTTCCTGAATCTGGCATAATTTGTGGTTATGCATTATTCATAAGGTTTATTTTATCATTTTTCGTAATTATTTACCAGGGTATGCTACCCAGTTATGAAATTATGTCCCTCAAATGTAGTGCATAATTCAGAGAAGACATTTCGGTTATGTTTCCTGGCAGTAGAAACGAACCCTTCAATTCTGGCATAGATCTCTGCTCCGGAAAAGGTACGAAAGCAGTTCGAGATTTTCTGTTTTACTTTAACAGGCCTGATATCTCTTTCGGCCAGGTTATTTGTAAATGGCACCTTGTTGAAAGCAAATGCAAGTACCGCCTCTTTTTCCCTTATTAATCGTTCCACAAGATTTCTTCCCTTGGTCCGTTTGTACTTGCCCCTTTTCTCCGGTGTCTTTCTTGG
>CAZVLG010000228.1:0-2787 GCA_964627835.1 uncultured Bacteroides sp. | reverse complement strand
TTGCTGTTCTCCTGCATATAGAAATTCTCGGTCTTCCTCAACAGGGTTTTGTTGCCTTCCTCGCTCAGCATCTTGATCAGGGCCTTGTTCTTGGGCAAGCCTTTGAAGGCACGAAGCATCAGCAATCCTGCCTGTTCGTCGTTCCCGCTGTTCAGGTTCTGCCTGGCCTCGGGAAGGATATTATTGATCAGTTTCCGCTGGGCGTTCACGATTTTTTCGATCTTCGGTTTAAGCTCCTGGAATTGCTGGTTGTCCCCCCGTGGAACCGGTCCGGAGATAATCAAGGGGGTCCGCGCATCGTCGACCAGGACCGAGTCAACCTCGTCAACGATGGCATAATTATGGGGGCGCTGGACAAGATCGGCCGGGGATATGGCCATGTTGTCCCGAAGGTAGTCGAACCCGAATTCATTATTGGTCCCGAATGTAACATCGGCCATGTAAGCTTTTCTGCGATCATCGGAATTGGGCTGGTGCTTATCGATACAGTCTACCCTTAAGCCGTGAAATTCATAGAGCGGCCCCATCCATTCAGCATCGCGTTTGGCCAGGTAATCGTTCACGGTAACCATGTGCACGCCCCTTCCGGTCAGGGCATTCAGGAATACAGGCAGGGTGGCAACAACGGTTTTCCCTTCCCCGGTGGCCATTTCTGCGATCTTTCCCTGGTGCAGGACCACTCCCCCGACCAGCTGGACATCGTAATGGATCATGTCCCATGTGATCATGTTGCCCCCGGCCATCCACTCGTTCATCCAGCGGGCTTTGTCCCCTTTGATAACTATGCTGTCCCGGCCCACTGCCAGATCCCTGTCATAATCGTTGGCCGTAACCTCCAGGAATTCGTTTTCCTTGAACCTGCGGGCAGTTTCCTTCATGATCGCAAAGGCAAGCGGGAGGTCTTCTTCGAGCACATCGACCAACTTTTCATCAATATTTTTTTCAAGCCTCTCAATGTTCTCGTAGATCCGTTCCTTCTCGTCTACGTCCATCTGGGGATCCTCCATGACGGACTTCAATTCATTGATCTCTTTCTGTTCTTCAATTATGGACCCGCGGATTTTTTCCTTCAGTTCCATGGAAGCTTCCCTGAGCTCGTCATTGCTTATGTTCTCAATCCTCGCGCTTTCTTCATTTATCTTCACCAGGTACGGCTCGATCTCCTTGATGTCGCGTTCGGACTTAGAACCAAATATTCTCCCTGCAACTTTATCAATTAGGCTCATTCTCTTGTCTTTATTCTCTTCATTTTAAAACGAACGTAAAATTAGTTTATTTTAAGAATTTCTCCATCTTATCCTGTGATTTGTTGTTCCTGGCTTCCTGTCAATTTTTATGCAGATTATTGCCCTGATTCCCGTCAAATTTGATTATTTTGTAATCCTGTATAGGACCATGAAATAAATCACCCATGAAAAAGACAGTTCTGCATCTGATTCTCTTTTGTTTGCCGGCACTTCCCATTATGGCTCAGTCAGGAGCGCATCCCGGAAGTATGGGGGAAACGTTTGACAAAGATCCGGCATCCGCCCTGAAAAGCCAGCTGCCTCCCGGAGACCCCGATATCACCCTTGGGTACAAACCGGCACCGTTCAAGATAGAATTTCATGAGAGGGACCCGGGGGATCAGAGATACAAAAGCGCTGCGGCCCTGCCTTCAAAATTCGACCTGCGCGACGAAGCCCGTGTAAGCCCGGCAAAGGACCAGGGAGGCGGGAGCTCTGGCGGGAACTGTACTTCCTTCTCCAGCATCGGGGCGATTGAGTCCAGGTGGATGAGCATGGGATTTGCTGAATTAAATCTTTCGGAGCAGAACATGGCGGCATGCAACGGTTTTGACGAGGAGAACTGGGGATACGGACAGGGTGCCAACCAGTTCATCTGCAGCGCCTACCTGACACGTTTTGACGGTCCCGTTCTGGAATCGGAGGACCCGTACAACCTGATCGTTCACTTCTGCAGGGATTACCTGAGCCCGGTGGCCCTGGTTCCCGAGTCGCGCTGGCTCCCGGTGCGGGACTTTGACCTGCTCAAACGTACGATTCATTATTATGGAGCGGTGTATGCAGGGATCCACTGGGATGTCACCGGCAGCAGCTTCAATGCGGCTGAAAATACCTATTATTACAGTGGCAGCGACGCGGCGAACCATGCAGTACTGGTCTGCGGCTGGGACGATGACAAGGTGACTGCCGGCGGAACCGGTGCCTGGATCGTGAAAAACTCCTGGGGTACAGGCTGGGGGGAAAGCGGCTTCTTCTACATAGCCTACCAGGATGCCCGCTTTGCAGCCGATGAAGTAGCTTATTTTCCCGTTCGCTGGGATAAGGAGGATGTGGATACGACCTATATGTATGATAACCTTGGATTTACGGCAAAATTCCCGGCCATTAACGCCCAGAAGGTATATGAACTGGCTAAATTCACTGCACCGTCGCAGGAGCTGGTCACCCACGTCGGTGTCTGCGTGCCGGACCCGGAGACGGTGCTGGATTTTCATGTATATGAGAATTTTGCCGGGGATGAACTCAGCAATCTGATTGCCAGCCTGGAAGGGATATACATCGAGATCCCGGGGATCTATACCTTCGAATTGCCCGCAGCGGTGGATGGGGACTTCTTCGTCCAGGTAACCCGCGAGGTAGGGAAAGGGGACGTGAACCATCCCGTTGAGACATTCGACGAGGGATTCAGTGACCCGGTGATCGAGCCCAACGTGAACTGGATACGAAGGGAGGGGGCAAGCTGGACCCCCAGTGATTTTGCTAGTACGGGGATTGATTTCAA
>CAZVLG010000227.1:0-10623 GCA_964627835.1 uncultured Bacteroides sp. | reverse complement strand
ACAGAACGGGACCATGGGGAGAAGGTCCCTTGACAGGAAGAAAAATGGGATTTTGTGCCGGGTATGACGTACCGGGCTACATGAATATGCAAACTGCCCGCGGAGGGGGTTTTGGCAGGCGTTTCCGCGGTGGTTCTGCGTATGGAAGAGGATACGGTCTGGGATTCCGGCACGGTCAAACCAGCCAGCACTGGGAGGGCCTTGCTGATGTATCGGAAAGAACCATGATTGAGAACCAGATCCGGGTACTCAAAGATCAGTTGTCCGCCTTGGAGGAAAGACTCTCCAAGCTGGAAGATAAATGAAGAAAACGGATGATCCCGCGTATCAGGGATCATCTGTGTAACTAAAATTAATTAAATCCGATGTATATGGATCCATCTGGAAAAGGTAAAAATATGGGCCAGGGCCGGGGATCCGGCCAGGGGGGTGGCCGGGGTCGTAATAAAGGCGGTGCATTCGGACCGGGAGGATTTTGTGTTTGTACAAAATGCGGCAAAAAAATCCCGCACCAGCAGGGTGTCAAATGCACCACCATAAAATGTCCCGATTGCGGGCATACCATGATCAGGGAAGAACTGCTTAAAGGGAAGGAATAGATCCCGGCTGGATCATTTCAGCCACTAAGCGCGTGGTTATTTTTGAACCAGGTAGAGTATCTGAACCTTGGTTGTCAGGAGTTTATAATAATATCAGCAGGAATCAGCAGAATATGAAAAATAAAAGAAAGTTTGCCATTCCAACGGTAGGCAATGTATTAACACCGCATTTTGGACATTGTGAAAAATTTGCCATTGTTGAAACCGAAAATGGAGGGATTCTAAATGTGACTTATCTCACCCCGCCTGCTCACCAGCCGGGAACATATCCCCGTTTCCTGGCAGAACAGGGTGTAAGCGTCATCATCTCGGGGGGAATGGGATTCAAGGCCCAGGACCTTTTTACCAGGAACAACATTGAAGTTTGCATCGGTGTATCGAGTGATTCGCCCGAATCCCTTGTGGAGCAATATCTGAATAATCAGCTCAGGACAGGTGAAAACCTATGCGACCATTAGGATGTTCAATCAGAACCATGGAACCCTGGCCCGGATGACACTGGTAAAAACCCTTAAGTATTTCAAAGCAAAAACCCGGGGCAAACAATAATAAACGGTATGAACGGCGACGGGACCTGACCGGTGAAAGACAGGCCTGCTCATGAATTTTAACAAATGAAAATTGCCATCGCAAGCGGTAAGGGAGGAACCGGAAAAACAACCTTGGCCACCAATCTGGCAAGTTATATAGCCCGGAACAGAGAGGTCGTGCTGGCAGATCTGGACGTAGAGGAACCAAATTCCGGATTATTTATCAAGGCCCGAACGGTCAAGCGGGAAGATAAATATAAAATGATTCCGCAATGGGATGAGCATGCCTGTGAATTATGCGGGAATTGCCGTGAAGTCTGTAACTACAATGCCCTGATTCAACTTGGTGCTCAGATCCTCGTGTTTCCTGAATTATGCCATGGCTGTTATGCCTGCTCGGAACTCTGTCCCACATCCGCCCTTCCCATGCTGCCTCAAAAAATGGGAGAACTCAGGCATGCCGAGAAGAACGGATTGATCTTGATAGAAAGCAGGCTTGATATCGGCCAGGAACAGGCAACTCAGCTTATTTCTCAGACCAAACAGTACATCGAGACGCATTTTCCCGGGGAGATCCCGATAATTTATGATGCACCGCCGGGGACTTCATGTCCCGTTATAGAAGCAACAAAAGATGCAGATTATGTAATCCTGGTGACGGAACCAACCCCTTTTGGCCTGCACGATCTGAAGCTGGCGGTTGAAACCATGAATTCGATGAAGAATAAATACGGAGTGGTCATAAACCGCAGCGGGATCGGTAATGATGATGTGCTGAAATACTGCAGGAAGGAAAACATACCTGTTCTTGCCAGCATACCGAATGACCGGCGGATTGCCGAACTGTATTCCAGGGGAGAACTGGTCTACCCTGAAATTCCTGAAGTAAGATCAGCGCTTGAAAAGATATGGAACCACCTTATACTTAATATTGCATCCGCATGAAGGAGATCGTGGTCATATCGGGTAAGGGGGGAACTGGCAAAACGTCCATAGCGGCTGCATTTGCCTCTCTTGGGGGAAAGGAGATCATGGTGGCGGATTGCGATGTGGATGCCGCTGATATGCACCTTCTGCTGGAACCCGATCGAAAGGAATCGGAAGATTTTTACAGCGGTGAACGGGCTGTGATCAACCAGGATGCATGTACCCAATGCGGAGAATGTGAAGATGCCTGCCGTTTCCATGCCATTACATTTGCAGATGGCCGGTATAATGTGGACCCCCTGAGTTGCGAGGGATGCGGATATTGCGCCCGTATTTGTCCCCAAGAGGCGATAAGCAACAAAAAACTCAAATCCGGTGAGTGGTACAGATCGGATATTAAAACGGGTGGCAGGATGGTGCATGCCAGGCTCGGGATCGGGGCCGAGAATTCCGGGAAACTCGTTGCAAAAGTTAAAAAAGAGACCCGAAAGACCGCGGAAGAGGACAGAATAAATATAATCCTTATCGATGGTCCTCCGGGCATCGGGTGTCCCGTAATATCTTCATTATCCGGGGCAGACTTTGTTGTGCTGGTCACGGAACCAACGGTTTCCGGCCTGCATGACCTGAAAAGGGTATACAGCCTGGTCACAAAGTTTAAGATCCGGACCGGGTGCATCATCAACAAATCGGATCTGAATCTCAGGATGACTGAAAAAATTGAAAAATACCTTAATGATGAAGGAATTATATATTTGGCGACCCTGCCCTACGATGAAGCTTTTACAAGATCCATGACGTATGGTAAGACCATCGTTGAATATTCCGACAATCCATTGAAAGATATTATTATTAATGGCTGGAAAAAAATAATGGAGGTACTATGAAAATTGCTTTTACCACAAAGGGAAACAACTGGGATTCCATGATGGATCCCCGTTTCGGCAGGACTGAATTTCTTCTCGTGTACGATGATCAGAATGAAGAGTTCACGGAGTTTGATAACCGGGATATTGAAGGCGAGGCGCACGGTGCGGGTCCGAAGACAGCTCAGAAATTATTCGAAATGGGAGCGGAGATACTGATCACCGGGAACGGTCCGGGCAACAATGCTGCGAGCGTTCTTGAAAAAGCAGGCCTCAGGATATTTATCGGGGCAGGGCAGCTAACCGTGCGAAAAGCCCTGGAGGCATACAGGAAAAACGAATTGAAGGAGTTCTGAAGGGAAGTTCCGGAAGGATATGGACAAGGCGACTTTGTTGCGGCGCTAATAAAAAATAGTGTAGATACGGGCCGAGAGGTGTATCAAATTAGTTCCCGAACAGATGATTTCAAGCAGTACATTTTCCAGGCATAATTATTATTCCTTCCTCTGGCATGCTTGCTTTCTGGCCCTGGCCAGGAATTTCATGGATGTAGATACAATCATGCCCGCCATGCTTGTGGAAGCAGGAGGCAATGGATTGCACATCGGCCTGATGACAGCCATTATGCTTGGAGGTTCCAGTTTTACACAATTGATCTTTGCACCCTTTATCAGCAATCATCCTTACAAAAAGAAATTCCTTCTGCTGGGCATCAATTCCCGGGTTATCTCTCTGTTCTTCCTTAGCATCTTGTTATATTTTTCCATTTGGGGTGAGTACATGATCTGGTTGATATTTTTACTCATTACTGTTTTTTCACTTGGAGGTGCCTTTGCAAATGTCAGTTATACGGATATGCTTGGAAAATTGATTGATCAATCCACAAGAAAATCTTTCTTCTCCATAAAGCAGGTCCTTGCCGGAACCGTATTGTTCTTTTCGGCATTGCTTGCCAAAAAGGTGCTCACACTTGCGGTATTTCCCATTAATTATGGATACATGTTATTAGCAGGCTTTGGGGCCCTTTTAATAGCATCTCTGGGATTCTGGCGGTTGAAGGAAGATATCCCCTCAAAAATGGAGATCAAAAGCCCGGGGCATTTCCTGTCGCTGGTTAAAACTGAACTGGCACATAACAAACGGCTGGTGTATTTCCTGGGATTCATCAATACCATGGGAATAAGCATTGCCCTGTTGCCCTTTGTTATCCTGTATGCCAAGGAAATGTACCATACCCGGAGTTACGATACAGGATTATTCCTGCTGTCCAAGGTCATCGGAAGCGTTTCCATTGGTTTCATCCTTTTTTTCCTGAAAGAAAGGTTCAAATACCGTTATTTGCTTTATATCAATGCATTCCTGGTTATTGGCTTGCTGGCTGTTCTTCTGCTGTCAAAAGAGATGCCACCATTTATTTTGATATTTTTAACAGGAGGGATCATCATTTCCATATATATGATATCCATGAATGGAATACTGCTTGAAATATCAAATACAGAAAACAGGACCCTGTATATCGGTATTGCAGGGGCAGGTAATATTATACCGGCTGTATTTCCATTGCTTGGAGGATGGGTCATCGTACGGGCGGGGTATCCCTTGTTCTTTATTTTATTTATGTTGATTATTTTAATCTCACTTTTTCTTATTTACAAACTGGACTGCAGAAAATGAATCCAGGCGTATGAATATCCATTTGGAATGCATACCGTGTACGATAAATAGTTATCTGCGATTGGCCGGGACCGGTATCGTTCCGGAATCCCGGCAGGAACCCATCCTGCGTCGCTTGCTGGAGGATTTAACCGGGCTTGATTATGATCAATCACCACCGGTGCTGGGACGCAGGATGCACAGGTTGATACGTGAATGTTTAGGGGATAACGATCCGTATCGTCTGATCAAGAAGAAATACAACCGGATAATGATGGAGATGTATCCGAAGCTCGAGGCACTTATAAAAGGATCGGAGGATCCTCTTGATACGGCAATACGTTTGGCCATTGCGGGTAACGTGATCGATTCGGGTCCTCAACACCAGGCGGATGTTTCGGATACCATTAGGCGGGTGGCGGAGGCCGAACTGGCCATTGACGACACCCTGCAGCTTCGCCGGGATCTGGCACAGGCTGATTCGCTGCTCTATATCGGTGATAACGCCGGTGAGATCGTGGTGGACAAGCTGCTGCTGAGTCTGGTGGACGTAAACAGGAAGTATTTTGCCGTTCGGGACAGTCCCGTGATAAACGATGCGACCATTGAAGATGCAACCATGACGGGCATGGATCATATAGCGGAGGTGATCACCACCGGTGATGATGCCCCCGGGGCGGTCTGGGAATCGGTTTCCGAGGAATTCAGGGATATTTTTGAAAAGGCGGATATTATTATATCCAAAGGCCAGGGAAACCTGGAGGGGTTGCTGGACGTCCCCCACCGGAATATCTATTTCCTGCTGGTAACCAAATGTGATCTGATTGCAGACCGGCTGGGTACCGGAAAAGGAGAATTCATAGTGAAAAAAGGAGGTACCGGAAGGACCCTCCCTGGTAAAAAAACCCGATAGATTATGATACCATTTGGCCCTGTTCCATCCAGACGCCTGGGGCGAAGCCTGGGCATTAATAATATCCCGCCCAAGATTTGCACATATTCCTGTGTGTATTGCCAGGCAGGCCGCACCCTTAAAATGCAGGCGGAACGGGGTGAATATTATCCGGTCGACCGGATCATCGAAGAAGTAGGGAACAAAATCGAAGAGGTGCTGGCGGGGGGGGACACCATCGATTACCTTAGCTTCGTGCCGGATGGGGAACCGACGCTGGACAAAAACCTCGGGAAGGAGCTTGAAATGCTCGGCCGGTTCGGAATAAAAACGGCAGTGATCACGAACGCTTCCCTGGTGGATCGTGAAGACGTCAGGGAAGATCTGATGAAAGCAGACTGGGTTTCTGTGAAGGTAGATGCTGCCCGTGAAGCAGTATGGCGGAAGATAAACCATCCGCACAGGCATTTAAACCTGGATTCAATCTTGCAGGGCATACTTGAATTTTCAAAGGCATACAGGGGAGAACTCTGCACGGAGACGATGCTGGTAAAAGACATGAATGACGGAGAAGAACATATCGAGGAGATTGCCGGATATATTTCATCGCTCAGGCCGGCCAGGGCCTATCTTTCCATACCTACAAGGCCACCGGCGGTCGATAAGATCCAGTCCCCGGCAGAAGAAGTCATTACCCGAAGCTTCCTGGTATTTAAAGAATATCTTGAATCTGTTGAAACCCTGATCGGCTATGAGGGCAATGCCTTTGCCCGGACCGGAAACGTCCGGGAGGATATACTGGATATTACGGCCGTACACCCAATGCGGGAAGATGCAGTGAGGGACCTGCTTGACCGTTCAGACGCGGATTGGGGAATTGTACGGAGTTTGATTGAGGAAGGAAAACTCGCTGAAATCAACCATACGGGCAGGAAATTTTATGTCCGGAAATTCGATCGGAAGCCATGACGCTGGAAACTCTTAAAAAAACAGTGATGGAATGCCGGAGATGCAGCCTGGCGGGATCCAGGAACCATGTGATCTTCGGGGAAGGCAACAGCCATGCCCCGATTTTTATTATCGGGGAAGCTCCGGGCAGGGATGAGGACCTGCAGGGCAGGCCTTTCGTAGGGAAATCCGGGCAGTTGCTGGATAAGATCCTGGATGCCTGCGGATTTAGCAGAAGGGACCATGTTTTTATCAGCAACATAATTAAATGCAGGCCGCCCGGCAACCGGACTCCCCTGCCGGATGAGATCGGGGAATGCAAGCCGTTTTTAATCCAGCAGATCGAACTGATTGACCCGAAGATCCTGATTTTGCTCGGTGCAACTGCCCTCAGGAGCATGGTGGGCCCGGAAATGAAGATAACAAGGGTCAGGGGTCACTGGATTGAACTGGCCGGTCGTCTGTGCATACCGGTTTACCATCCCTCCGCGTTGTTGAGGAACCCGTCATTGAAAAGGGATACCTGGGAAGATTTCAAGAAAATAGTTTTCAAGTACCGGGAGCTCGTAGATCCCGACCATTATTCTGCGCATGTTTAATTATTCAGGTGGGTCGATCCCGGGCAATGGCATGCATGCCCGGTACACCGTGAACAGGTGCGCCGGGTCCCGTGGCTAAGGATCACTTGCTGTCCTGGGATTCCTGCATATAATGTACGAACAGGGCTGCAGGCCGGTAGACGGCATGGGCAAATTTGGAGAAGACAAGCAGCAGCACGAGCTCCATGGAGATAACGGTATGGACAATGAATACAACCTGGTTGAAAATGGAATCCGCGTGGAAGGTTACGGCGGCTTCAAGCCAGAAACCGGTGAAGCCCGCCAGCCAGATGAACAGGAGGAAGGACCAGTCCGCCGGACTGCTTTTGGCATAAAAATGTGTCGGCCGCCTGAGGCGGTACCAGAGAGCAAGGCTTGCCCCGTACATCATCATCAAACCCGCGATGGTTCCCAGGATCCTTGAGGGCAGCCAGATGTCCGTCGCCGGATCCTTCAGTATAAAATCCAGGATGGTTGCCAGGAGCAGGCCAAGAAAACCCATCATGATCATCCAGTGGACAAACCATGGTTTTACGAACCAGGGTTTCGGTGACCAGTAGGCATCGTCCTGCCTGTCGCATTCCCTGTACCGGTTCATCGTTACTATTTCCTGGACTGTCTTCAGGGTGGCTTTCCATGTCCTTACCGGCCAGCCAGGCTTTTGTTCCGGCTCAGACTTCACGCTCCTGCGTAAACGCCTGATCATTTTATAGAGGCCGAACGCGGTTGCAATTCCCAGGAATATAAAAATATACATGCCAAGGTCATGAACAACATCAAAAGGCAGGAGCTCGAAGATCCACCTGCTGACTGCATGATCGGGCCGCATGGTCATCAGGGAGAAAAACAGGAGCAGGGCGACGGCCAGGGTAATTCCGGTAAAGGCTATTGGATTTCGGAACATAAGCCTTGTCAGTCCCGTGGGCTCAAAATGGGCAATGGCATACCTTCTCAGGGCCGCCACGTAATCTCCCGGTTCTGCTTCCCTGGGACAGGTCTGGGAGCATTCGCCGCATCCATAGCAAAGCCAGAGCTCTTTACTGGACAGGATCTCGTCCTTCATGCCCAGCATTCCATAGCGGATCAGGTTCCTCGGAAAGAATGCATTCTCTTCCGACAATTCACAGATTGCGGTACAATTCCCGCAACTGTAGCAGGCACTGAAATCTACGGTACCATAGGATTGGATTTCCCGGGCCAATTCCGGATTTAATACTGCCATGGCTATTTTTTAAGTTGATAGTAATAATATTCATCCATCTCATCGAGTTCCCCGGTAGTGACCAGGCCATATTTCCGGAGGCTCATGAGATAGTAGGTCGCTTCATCTTTGCCGATACTGAGTTTTTCAGCAAGCTCCGGGATCCTTAGCGGTCCGTCTTCCAGAGCCTGGCGGATAGCCCTTTTCATCCGGTTGTATTGCTTAAGCTCTTCCTTCACGGCAGCAGGAACCTGGCGTTCTTTTTTGATCACATCAAGGGTCCTGGTCGATGTCTTTTTTGATTCCATTTTATTATTCTTTCGAGATGATTGAATCGATCATGCCTTCCACTTCATCGTTGGTATATCCAATAAGGTCGATGGCATCGCTCGGGCAGACCGGGTTGCACATGCCGCATCCTTTGCAGCTGGAAGACATCACTTCAGCAACTTTATGCCCATTTCGGTCTTCCATCCGAATGGCGTCAAAAGGACAGATGTTTGAACACAGGTCACACCAGTCACATTTATCCGGATCGATATAGGCAATGGTCGGATCCAGTTCGATCTTTTCCTCCCTCAGCAGGGCATGTGTCTTGGCTACTGCAGACAGTCCTGACTTGACGGATTCCGGGATGTTTTTAGGTCCCTGGCTCGTTCCCGCGATGAAGATCCCGTCGATAACGGTTTCTACCGGCCGCAATTTGGGGTGCACTTCGTTGAAGAACTTGTCCCTTCCCAACGGTGCTTTGAACAATTCTGCTGTTTTTTCAAATCCTTTGGCGGGGACCATCCCGGTAACGAGCACCAGCAGATCGGGTTTTATCTCAATTTCCATGCCCATGGTCAGCTGGTCCCTCATCTTAACCGAAAGCTGTTTGTCCTGCATGCTGACCTCCGGCGGATCGTCGTCCTCAAATTTCAGGAACAGGTCCCCGTTCCTGCAGGCTTCTTCGTAGATCAGTTCATACTTGCCGTAGGTTCGTATCTGTCGGTAAAGATGGATGCACTGGACATCCGGGTTTGATTTTTTTATCTGAACGGATGTATCCAGGGCCATTGTGCAGCAGATCCGGGAACAGTATTTGTTATCCCCCTCCACCTGGCAGCTTCCGACGCAATATATGAAAACAATCTGCCGGACCTGCTGTTTCTTCCAGTCTGAAACCGGACCTTCTGTTTCCAGTTTTCTTTTTAACTCGTCAAGGGTTATTACAGAAGGCAGGGTGGCATATCCAAACTCTCCCGTATCCGGAGAATAGGGATCAAAACCCGTGGCCAGGATCACGGCTCCGATCTGTATCTGTTGCTGTCTGACGGATTGGCCGGGATCAATGCTGTCTTTGAATTTCTTCAGGTATTCGGTTTCGTCCTTGAGTGCCGTTATATCCGCCACGGGTACATCGGGTTTTGCTCCCGGGTATTTGTAATACACAGCGGGGATCTCCTTCATGTAAAAGTTAAACGGATCGGGGATACGCTCCGGGCAGGCCTCCATGAGCTCCCTGATTCTCTCCGGTCCGGCCGAATCTTTGATGAACCTTGGCTTCTCAATAAAGTTCAGGCTGAAATTGCCCACGCTTCCGTTCATGGTTTCGAACTCGACACCGGTAAATAACTCGATGTTCTCGTTCTCTGTCACTTCCTGGTACAGCCGTTCAATCAGTTCCTTCCCGGTCTTGTCGCTGCCTGTCAGTTTGCCCCACTGAGGGATCCGTCCGCCCACGAAATGGTCCCGTTCAAGCAGGTAAACCCGGGTTCCCAAAGCGGCCAGTCCAAGTGCAGCCCGCAGTCCCGTTACCCCCGCGCCGATCACGGCCACTGCATTCTCCGCCTCGATCTCGATGGGATTCAGGGCCCGGGCGAATTGCACTTTTGAAAACCCGGCCCTCACCAGTCTTATTGCTTTTTGGGTCGCCTGCTCAGGCTGGTCGGAGTGTGACCAGGAACACTGTTCCCGGATATTTACCTGGACATACTGATAGGGATTCAGGCCGGCCCGTTTTGCCACGTTCCGGAAAGTGGGCAAATGCAATTTGGGCGAGCAGGAAGCAACGACCAGTCCCTCGAGCTGATTTTCCTGAATGTCATCAATCATCTCCTTCTGGGCCGAGTCGGAGCAGGCAAACATGGTGACTTTCAATACATGCACATCCGGGATCTTGGAGATTTCAGCTTTCACTCTTTCCACATCCACTACATCGGATATGTTCGATCCGCACTGGCAGATATAAACGCCGATTTTTTTCTTCATGACAGGCTCTTTAGGTATTTGGCAGTTTCCGCAGAGGCATTGCTTGCACTAAGGATGGTATCCGGAATGTCCATTGGTCCGGAAGCTGTGCCGGCAACAAAAACCCCGTCCATAGAAGTCTTGGAAGGATTGATCAACTCATCGGTTAATTCAAC
>CAZVLG010000226.1:0-3248 GCA_964627835.1 uncultured Bacteroides sp. | reverse complement strand
CCATGCAAACTGCAGAACCGCAAGGTAATCCTCCCTGATCCACTGAAGGTCTTTCCGCTCATAAAGTGTATTGTCGAATTCATCCAGGTCATACAGCCATCGCTTTCTGAATACCATACAAAGCCCCGCTTTCCAGTCCCCTGCATATTTATCCATGAATATCCTGTACCTTACCTCACCCCCCGGGTAAACCAGTGTCGAATACCTTCTGCGGTCGGCGTTTTCCCAGGAATCGCGCCGGGCAAGCAGGGCCATTCCGCTGTCGGCAGAAAAATCAAAGGAGGAGAACCCCATCTCCCAGGCATTGTCGGGAAGGATCAGTCCCACAGGCCCCTTCCCGGGCCGGAACAGCGTTGCGCGTGCAAGTCCCTCAGGACCATCCCCGGTGATATAAGGCCTTTCATCCGAGATCCCCAGCGGAACAAGGTTTTCAATCTCAAGGGTGTCTTCAGAAAGGTTCCTCATCCTTATGATACGGCTGTGGTATGGATCTCCCGGCACCGGTTCCGACACGGAAACTTCCAGGCGCCATTCGGGATGGATAAACCTGTCTGAGACATGATCAAATTCTTCGGAAAAGACAGTTTTCTTGTTTACCATAACTGAAAACAGGGGTACCGGTTTTTCCCCGACAATGGATTTGATCACGGGGAAATGCTCCATAAGCCGATCATGGCCCTGGAAAGGAATCCCGGCCGGGCCCTGTGCCACCAGACCAGTGTCAATCCAGAGCAGGCAAATCAATATGCACAGGAGGAACCGGGGTTTGCGGATTGGCATGTGAAAGGGTGTTAAATAAGCTGTAATATCATTCAGGCTACTCGATCATAACCCTGGACCTGTAGATCCTGGGACCGCTTAATTCAATCAGGTATAATCCCGCGGGAAGCTCCTCCCGGGTGACCGTTGTTGAAATAGATCTTGTTCCAGCCACCGAAGTATAATCATCGAAAATAAACTTGCCGATCTGCCTTTAATTTATAAGATGGGATGAAAATGCCGGCAGGCCCGATGAGAGTCCAATATCGTTGCTCCCCTGCGGGGGAGTATTACTGGCTTAATCCACGAAATCCTATTCAATCAGCAACCTGGTCCGGTACACTTGTTTTCCATTCAATTCAAGCAGGTAAAGTCCACTGGCCAGTCCACCGCGCCTGAGTTCTACCTCCTGTCCGGTGATCCCGTCCATGAGCCTTACCGTTTTCCCGGTTGCATCCCTGAGGATTAAAAGGTATTCATCATGGCCGGGGTTCGGGAAGTGAATGAGGGCCGTTTCCGAGAACGGATTCGGGTAAACCAGCAGGGAATTTACCTCATGCTTTTCTACCGAGACGTCGATTCCGTCGTTTACGGTAATGGTGAAGGATGTTTCGTAGGACAGTTTACCATCCCCGTCATCGCTTGAACGGATTCTTACGGTATAGCTGTTTTTTGCTTCATAATCAAATACTTCTGCGCTGATCAACAAATCACTAAGCAGGGTGAAGCTGGTATTGTCGTCTCCCCCGAGTCCATCCACAATACGGTATGAATGCCCGTCCTCAGGATTTGGATCATCGGTTGACAGGCGTCCGATCAGGGTACCGACGGATTGGTTCTCATCGATACCTGTATTGCTGAGGCTTATACCGGTGGGGGCAAGATTGCCCGTCCCTTCGCTCACATCGGCAACCAGGATCCAATATGCTTTCTCGATGGCCAGGTCACCTTGGTCGGTTGATTTGATGCGCACAAACAGGGTGTCCTGCGTTTCGTAATCGAATGTCTCGGCCGTGATCAGCATGTCCCCGAGGGTGGTAAACCGGATATTGTCCGTATCGCCCGTGCCGCTGACCAGTTTGTAGATATGGTGATCGGAGGTATCGGGATCCTCCGTGGACAATCTTCCGACCAGTGTCCCCACGCTCTGGTTTTCCAGGATCGTGTTATTGGAGAGCGTAAGGTTGGTGGGGGACTGGTTGCCTTCATCCGACTTCAGTTTATTGTCGTCCAGGTTCGAGAGGGAATGATGATAGGGTCCGGTTCCGGCTTTTTTACCGCCTCCTGTGGGAGTGCATGGCTGGGGCTTTTCAACGGCGATCCGGTAATAAAGATCGCCACCTGTCGGGTCCGGATCGGTCCACGAATTCAGCGAAGCCGAAATGGTGTGTACACTGTCAAAATCCATACTGTTTTCACTGCGGTATATGGTATAGGAAGAATAATCGAAACCAAAGTATTTATCCCATTCCAACTGTGTTGTGTTGAGCTCCGGATTCGTAGAAACCAGCAGGTGGATGGTCTTGTGGATCTTGCAAAGATCAGGATCGCTCTCGAATCCCTCACCATCCAAAGCGGTAATCTTGTACAGGTAGGCCTGTACGATGGGATTGGCAACAGTGTCTGTAAATTCACTGAGGTCATCATAAGGCACTGTCCCGATCAGATCATAAATACCCGAATATCCACTTTCACGATAAATGTTGAAATATAATATAGGAGCAATGGAATTCTTTTCCCATACAATCAAGTTCTGGCCGGTTTCCTTGTCGACCGTGACCATACAGATCTGGGGAGCCAGGTAAAGGATGGCTGCATCCGTGGTGTCTGTTCCACATGTGTTGCTGATGATGCATCTGTACTGGCCTTCGTCTGAATAGTCAACATGGGCCAGGCTCAGCTCGGGACTAATGGCTCCGGGGATCAGGACTCCGTCTTTCTGCCATTTAAATGCAGGATTGGTGCCGGCATAAAATGTACTGAATTTAACTTCCTTGTCCTTTGCAGCCCATCTGTCAGAAGGTTCAGTTATGAAAAGTGGTAATTCGTTTACAAATAAAGTCACTGCAGAACTGGTAACAGTTCCGTAGGGATTTTCAAGAATGCAGTGATAATTCCCCTGATCGGCCATCAAGACGGAGTCTATGATTAACCTGGATGTATTGGCACCTGGTATGATGATCCCATCCTTTTTCCAGGAGAAATGCGCCGTATCACAGCATTCAACCTCCAGTAGAAAATCAGTTCCAACGCATCGGGTTCCGCCGAACGGCTGGCTCAGGATAACGGGAAGCTTGCCCTGGTGTTCATAGGCTCCAATGTCATATTCAGAACCGTTCAACCTCGGATTTCCTGCGATGTCAATCCTTGGTAAGAGAGACAGATCCCTTGTTGATGTACCGGTATTTATGCAGGCAGACAGGTCCCCGAGTGACCAGTTGGCAGAAAGTCCATCAAAATCTGCACCAACTCCGTTACTCGGGTCAATG
>CAZVLG010000225.1:0-21238 GCA_964627835.1 uncultured Bacteroides sp. | reverse complement strand
ATTCCTCCCGGGACTGGCCATTATGCTCATGGTGCTTTCGTTCACCCTGGTCGGCAACGGCCTCCGGGATGCGCTGGATGTCAGAAGATGACAGGAATGAGTGGTGTTTAGAGATTTCGCTTCCTCAGGAGCAGATAGGCCAATCCAATGAAGACAACCGTATAGCCCAGGGCCAGCAAGAGGTTCGCGTACACGGGCAGGTCCTCCAACATCAATCCCATTTCCCTGAAACTCAACGTATCAACCTGGTCCGTCCCCGGCTGGTTCCCCGAGGAAATGGACAGGAATTCCGGCATCGGCGTCAGGTTTGAGATCACTTTCATGGGGAAATACAACCTGGCGCCGGGTGGGAAGAACAGGCGGACCACCGGTTCAATGATCAGGCGGTATAAAATAAACAGCACAATGGCCAGGGCCGTATTCCTGAAAAGCACGGCCAGGAATAATCCGGCGGACATGTAAGCCACAGCCTGCACGAAATAGACCAGCAGGATGTAGGTTTTGTTTACAAACGCCCCATCGGAATAGTCCCTGCTGAAAATAAATCCGAAAATCAGGGAGAAAAACAGGACCATCAACAGGCTGTAAATGCCGATCATGAGGATCAGCATGGCTTTGCCCGACAACAGCTGGCTTCGGCTGAGTCCATCCACCACATGCTGGCGGAAGGTGCGGAATGTATACTCGTTCCCGGTCATGACTATGATCAGGATGGCGAGCAGCAGGTTAAACCAGCTGGCAACCCAGGGGAAGAATTCCCAGATATTCGGAAATTGATACAGATAATCGGTGCTGAACCCGGGTATCGTAATGTTCATGCGGGAGGTAACAAGCACCACCAGGAAAAACAGGATGAAATGCAGCAGGATGATAACCCGGAATGCCCGGTATGACCAGGTCTTGGTAATTTCATTCAGGAAGATGGAACGCATGGGCTCAGATTATTTTACCAGTTCAAGAAATTGTGATTCGAGACTTTTCTTTCGGGTCTCCAGATGATCCAGTACAATGCCCTTTGAGAAGGCAAATTCATTGATATCCCTCGCCTCTTTGCCTTTCTTCAGGACAATGACCAGCTCCTTCCCGATGAGGTCGATGCTCTGGCTCAGTCCGGCACGTACGATCTCCTCTTTTAACCGCTCCGCTTCTTTGCATGAAACGATCACCGGATCATCCACCGCAAGCAATTCGTGGACCCGGCCCTGGGCAATGGACTCCCCGTTCTTCAGGACGGCCACATGCGTACATACCTTTTCGACCTCGTCGAGTATATGGCTGGCTAAAATGATGGTTTTCTGCTTCTGCCTTTCCTGCAATATGATCTCCCTTACCTCGGCAATTCCCTCGGGATCGAGTCCGTTCGCAGGTTCATCGAGTACCAGGACGGAAGGTTCGCCCAGCAGGACCGCGGCCAGGGCCAGCCTCTGCTTCATCCCCAGCGAAAGGGTATCGTACCTTGATTTCCTTCGATCCCAGAGACGCACCAGTTTCAACACGCGATCGATGTCATCCAGGGGCTTATCCTTGATCCTGGCCACGATGCTGAGGTTTCTCGCCAGGTTGAGATAAGGATAAAAATTCGGGACTTCGATGAGGGAGCCAAGGTCTTTTCGCATCCTGGCTTCGGGATCCCTGCCAAACCAGCGGTAAGAGCCTGAATCCGATGCAATGATCCCGGTGATGACGGACAATGTCGTCGTCTTGCCGCTTCCATTCGGCCCGAGGATACCGAAAACATGACCGGGTCCCACATCAAGCGAAAGATCCCTTACGGCGGTGATCCGGCCATAACTTTTCGAGAGATTGTTTATTTCAAGTACTTTTTCCAAATAACAGGGGGTTTAATGGTATGACGATCATGTCCTTTGAAATGTTGCAGTATTAATGACCCAGTTCAGCGAGGAATTTAATTCGCATCAGGCGTATGTCTTCTTCGGAATATTCATCTTCACCCAGTTCATCCAGGGCATTGAAGACCGACTCTGTCTCTGCCTCCCGGAAATACTCAAAGACCTCCTCCTGGTGGTCCTCATCCAGGATCTCATTGATATAATAATCAAGGTTCAGTTTGGTGCCACTGTTCACGATGGCCTCAATTTCATCCAAAAGGAGAGGCATCTCCAGGCTTTTGGCAGATGCAATGTCATCCAGGGATACCTTGCGGTCAATGTTCTGGATGATATAGACCTTCAGCCCGGACTTGTTCACGACCGATTTTACCACCATATCCTGGGCCCGGATGATCTCCTTTTCATCGACATATGTTTTAATCAGCTCGATGAACTTCTTACCGTAACGCTGTGCCTTGCCCGTGCCTACACCCTGTATATTCAGCAGCTCTTCCATGGTAATGGGGTACTGGATGGCCATATCCTCAAGCGAGGGGTCCTGAAAGATCACAAAAGGAGGCAGGTTCAGTTCGCGTGACATTTTTTTGCGCAGGTCTTTCAGTATCCGGAATAATTCCTCATCTACCGTGGCTGTTTTTCCGGCTTTGGCCATCGCCGCATCCTCCGTTTCTGCTTCGTAGTCATGATCCAGTGTGATCATGAAGGAAGCCGGTTTGCTGAGAAATTCATGACCTTTTGCCGTAAGTTTAAGGAGCCCGTAGTTCTCGATATCCTTGGTAATCAGCTGGGCAACCAGGCATTGCCTCAGAACAGCATTCCAGAATTTGACATCTCTGTCACTTCCCGATCCGAATTCGGGGATATGGTGATGTTTGTATGATTTTACCGAGGAAGTGGCATTGCCGGCCAGGATGTTGGCTATATGACCGGCCTTGAATTTTTCCTTGACAGCCAGGATTAGTTTTAAGGCCTTGACAACATGGTCCTTCCCCTGGACCTCCTCCTTCGGGTGCAGGCAGTTATCGCAATGATCGCAGCGCCCTTCCATGACCTCCCCGAAATAATTCAGCAGCAATTTCGGCCTGCAAACCGAGGATTCGGCATAGGCAACCGTTTCCAGGAGCAGTTGTTTGCCGATTTCCTGTTCGGCTACAGGTTTTCCCTGCATAAACTTCTCGAGCTTCTGGATATCGTTATAACTGTAGAATGCAATGCAATTGCCCTCTCCGCCATCCCTTCCGGCGCGCCCGGTTTCCTGGTAATATCCTTCCAGGCTTTTGGGAATATCGTAATGGATGACGAAACGGACATCCGGCTTGTCAATGCCCATCCCGAACGCTATGGTAGCGACGATCACATCCACCTGTTCCATCAGGAACTGGTCCTGGTTGGAGGACCGGGTGGCCGAATCCATACCGGCATGATACGAAAGCGCCTTGATGCCGTTTACCTTGAGGGTCTCGGCAAGCTCTTCCACTTTTTTCCGGCTGAGACAGTAAATGATACCGGATTTGCCCGGATTATTGAGAATATAGCGGATGATCTCTTTGGTGGCACTGGCCTTGGGACGGACCTCGTAATACAGGTTCTCCCTCCGGAATGAATCCTTGAAGACCTTAGCATGGAGCATATCGAGGTTCTTCTGGATATCGTGTTGAACCTTGGGAGTGGCCGTGGCTGTAAGGGCAATGATCGGGGCCGGCCCGATCTGGTTGATAATGGGGCGGATCCTTCTGTATTCCGGCCGGAAATCATGTCCCCATTCAGAAATGCAATGGGCCTCGTCAACGGCGTAAAAGGATATTTTTATTCTTTTGAGGAATTCGATGTTTTCCAGTTTGGTAAGGGATTCCGGTGCCACATAAAGCAGGCGCGTACGTTCATCCAGCAAATCACCCTTGACCTGTTCGATCTGTGCTTTGGAAAGCGATGAATTAAGGAAATGGGCAATGCCGTCATCCGTGCTGAAACTGCGCATGGCATCCACCTGGTTTTTCATCAGTGAGATCAGCGGGGAGATAACGATGGCGGTCCCGTCCATTATTAAAGAGGGTAGCTGGTAGCACATTGACTTTCCTCCCCCCGTTGGCATCAGGACAAAAGTGTCGTTCCCGTCCAGAACACTCCGGATGATTAATTCCTGGTTACCCTTGAAACTGTCAAAACCAAAATATTTCTTGAGGTAATCCAGTAACGATATGTCAGAACTCACCTTCATCAGAAGACAAGAAATATCCTAACTATTAAGTTATGAAAATTTTAGGAAATGGAAGTAACTGTGATGTTGAATTTAACTTCTAAATAACAATTCTTTCCGATAAATCTACCTTATCTAATAATAGTAAGGCCTTTGTGCAATCACATCTTCAACTTTTAAAATATATCAATACATTTGTATTACCAAATTACAAAAATAATCTGGAATAACAGCGACTCTTCACCAAGCAGGGGAAATTACATGACGGGAGACAGGAAACATGGCAAAGAAGAATGAAAACGAGATGTCCTTCCTGGAGCATCTCGAGGTTCTCAGGTGGCATCTGATAAGGGCTTTATTGGGCATTCTGGTTTTTGCAATCATTGCATTCATATTCAAGGATATCGTTTTCAACCGGATACTCCTGGCACCCAAAATGCCTGAATTCATTACCAACCGGTTACTCTGTGATTTCGGCAGGCAGGTCAACATCCTCAAGCTTTGCATAAATTCCCGGCCGCTGGAGGTAATCAGCATCAAAATGGCCGGCCAGTTTACCATGCATATCATGGTTTCGCTGGTCGCAGGATTCGTGGTTGCCTTTCCATATGTTTTTTACGAATTCTGGAGGTTCATCGTACCGGCCCTTTATTCAAAGGAGAGATCGCATGCACGGGGTGCCGTTTTTTACAGTTCCGCATTGTTTATCCTGGGGGTGCTTTTCGGTTATTTTGTAATTGTTCCCCTCTCGGTCCATTTTCTCGGGTCCTACAGCGTAAGCGACCAGGTGACCAACCAGATCAACCTGATCTCCTATGTTTCAACCATTGCGTCTGTGATACTGGCCTCGGGTATCATATTCGAGCTTCCCATCCTGGTGTATTTCCTGACCAAAGCCGGACTGGTCACACCCGCTTTCCTGAAGAAGTACAGAAAACATTCCCTGGTCCTCATCCTGGCCCTTTCGGCCATCATTACGCCTCCGGACATATTCAGCCAGATACTGGTCGCTTTTCCGCTGATCGTCCTGTATGAAGCCGGCATATCGATTTCAAAACGGATCGTCCGGAAACGTGAAACGGAAGAAAAACTTGAAGAATCAAGGGAAACATAGTTCGTAAAATTTCGTTGTAAAGGTAAATCTGGCACATGAGACTGCATACAAGCAAACTGGTCAAACGATATCGCAACCGGACGGTTGTCAAGAGGGTCTCCATCGAGGTGGAACAGGGGGAGATCGTGGGACTGCTGGGTCCCAACGGAGCCGGTAAGACGACGACCTTTTATATGATCGTGGGACTGATTTCCCCCAACGAAGGAAAGATATTCATCGACGACCGTGAGATCACGAAGGAGCCCGTATACAAAAGGGCAAGGCTCGGTATCGGATATCTTTCCCAGGAAGCATCCGTGTTCCGGAAGCTTAGTGTGGAGGATAATCTTTATGCCGTCCTCGAAATGTCGAAACTGTCAAAAGATGAACAGATGGATCGTGCAGAGTCCCTTCTCAAGGAATTCGGGCTGGTCAAGATCCGGAAAAGCCTGGGCATCCAGTTATCCGGGGGGGAGCGGCGGCGGACCGAAATTGCCAGGGCGCTGGCCCTGAGTCCCAAGTTCATCCTCCTGGACGAACCCTTCGCCGGGGTCGATCCCATTGCCGTGGAGGACATCCAGGAAATTGTTTCCAGCATGAAAAACAAGAACATCGGCATCCTGATCACGGATCATAATGTGCACGAAACCCTGTCCATCACCGACCGTGCCTACCTTCTGTTCGAGGGAAATATCCTGAAATCCGGTTCTGCAGACGATCTTGCACAGGACGAGCAGGTAAGGCGGGTATACCTGGGCCAGAAATTCGAGCTGCGATGAGGCTCTGCAGACGATCCCGCACATGAAGGGCAGGTAAGGCGGGTATACCGGGCCAGAAATTCGGGGGGCGATAGACTTTTTCAGGAACGGGATACGAAGTTTTCATCGGGAGTCGCGCCCCTTTCCCGGATACAAGGGGCAATCCTTAAAGCCCGTGCGGGCCGGGCGTTTTCCAAGTGTCTGGCAATCAATAAGGAACTTGCGTTGACTTTTTCAGTAAAAAAGGATAAATTTGCGGTCGAATTTTGCGGATGTGGCGGAATTGGTAGACGCGCCAGACTTAGGATCTGGTGCCTTCGGGCTTGGGGGTTCGAGTCCCTTCATCCGCACTGATCAGGAACGCACGCCGCCAACCGAACGATCCCCTGTCGTTCACTTGGCGGTTTTTTACAGGGAGTTAGAAAACGAATAAGCCGGAAATCAAATACATCAGTTGAAAGGATAAAGCATGAATATCACAAAAGAAAAGATAGATGATCTGAACGCAACACTCAGGATCCGGATCGAGGAAACGGATTATAACGACCGGGTGGATGAAGTACTGAAAGACTACCGCAGGAAAGTCACGCTGAACGGGTTCAGGCCGGGGAAGGTGCCTGCGGGACTGGTGCGTAAAATGTACAGGACGCCGGTCATGGTCGAGGAGATCAATAAACTGGTTGGCGAATCGATCAATACCTACCTGAAAGAGGAAAACATCAGGATACTGGGGGAACCCCTTCCCAGCGAAGAACAGGCCAAGGAAATTGACTGGGAAAAGCAGACCGAATTTGAATTTAATTTTGATCTGGGACTCGCCCCTGAACTGGATATCTCATTGAGCCAGAAAGATAAAATACCGTATTACGAGATCACGATCGATAAAAAAATGATCGAGGAGACAAAGGAATCTTACGCGGGCAGGATGGGCCAGATGATTCCCAAAGAACAGATTGAGGGATCCGAGAGCCTGAAGGGGGATTTCATCCAGATCGACAGGGAAGGCAATCCCATTGAGGAAGGCATCCATTCCCACGATGCATTCTTTTCCCTGGAGGTGGTCAAGGATGAGAAGGTAAAAAACGCATTCATTGCCCGCCGGGTAGGTGAATCCGTCGATATGGACATTCGCAGGGCCCTCCCCAATGAAACCGAGATCGCTTCCCTCCTTAAGATTGATAAATCGGCAGTTCCCGAAATAGCTCCCAATTTCCGGTTCACCATAAAGGAGATATCCAAATTCCAGAAGGCGGAGATCAACCAGGAACTTTATGACAGGCTTTATGGCAAGGACGAGGTTACCTCAACCAGGGAGTTTGAAGAACGGATAGCTGGAGACCTGAAAAAAGGGCTTGCCCGCGACAGCGAATACCGGTTTACAATCGATGCGAAAAATGCCATGCTGAAAAAATTCAGGTTCGGGCTCCCGGTGAAATTCCTCAAACGCTGGCTGACCCTGGTCAATGAGGACAAATTCACGGCCGAACAGATCGAAGAGGATTTTCCAAAATTTGAGGATGACCTGAAATGGCAGCTGATCCGCGACCAGATCGTGAAAGACCAGGAGATCAAGGTAGAAGCCGATGAGGTAAAAGCTGCCGCCAAGGAAATGGCCCTGATGCAATTCCAGCAGTACGGCATGATGAATGTTCCCGAGGAGAATCTTGAGAACTATGCCGGTGAAATGCTCAAGAACGAAGAGGAACGAAGAAAAAGCATTGAAAGGATCCTGGAAAAGAAGACAATGGAGTATATCCGTAAAAGCGTCAGAGTTGATAATAAGCAAATTACAGTCGAAAAATTCAATAAATTGTTCGAGAATAACTAATTTCGTAAAAATATCTCAACTATGGAACCGAACGAATTCAATAGATACGCCACCAAACACATGGGTATCAGCAGTCTGACATTACAGCGCTATACCTCCATCTGGGGCAATTATATTTCTCCGACCATTATTGAGGAGCGGCAGCTGAACATCGCGACGATGGATGTTTTCTCAAGGCTCATGATGGACCGGATCATTTTCCTCGGATTACCGATCGATGATTATGTTGCCAACATCATCCAGGCGCAGCTGCTTTTCCTGGATTCCTCCGATCCCTCCAAAGACATACAGATCTATTTCAATACGCCCGGAGGCTCTGTTCATGCGGGACTCGGAATTTACGATACCATGCAGTACATCAGTTCCGATGTGGCAAGTATCTGTACCGGTATGGCTGCATCCATGGGCGCCGTCCTGCTGACTGCGGGGACCAAGGGCAAGCGTTCTGCACTCAGGCACTCCAGGATCATGATCCACCAGCCGATGGGCGGGGCACAGGGACAGGCATCGGACATTGAGATCACCACCAGGGAGATCCTGAAATTGAAAAAGGAGCTTTACCAGATCATTGCCGATCATTCCGGCAAAGACTACAATAAGATTGAGAAGGATGCCGATCGCGACCACTGGATGACTGCCAAGGAGGCGCTTGAGTACGGCATGATCGATGAGATACTCCAAAAAGAGAAAAAATAACCAGTAAAACCTCTGAAAATGGACAGATGTTCTTTCTGTGGAAGGGAAAAGCGTGATACCAACCTGCTGATAGCAGGCATATCAGGCCATATATGTGACTCATGTATTGAGCAGGCACATAGCATACTGCAGGAGGAATTGAAGAAAAACTCCGAGTTTGATGTCAACCAGATCAAGCTCTCCAAACCCGGGGAGATCAAACAATTTCTCGATCAGTACGTGATCGGCCAGGATTATGCCAAGAAATACATTTCCGTGGCCGTATACAATCACTACAAACGCCTTGTCCACGTGAAGAACCAGGGCAAGAACGAAGTGGAAATTGAAAAATCCAACATCATCCTGGTCGGGGAAACGGGAACCGGCAAAACCCTTCTGGCCCGGACCATTGCCAAGATGCTCCACGTGCCTTTCACCATTGTCGATGCCACAGTTCTCACCGAGGCCGGATATGTGGGTGAGGACATCGAGAGCATCCTGACCAGGCTGCTGCAGGTGGCCGATTATAACGTGGAAGCGGCTGAGAAAGGCATCGTGTTCATCGATGAAATCGACAAGATTGCCAGGAAATCAGACAATCCTTCCATCACCAGAGACGTATCCGGTGAGGGGGTCCAGCAGGGGCTTTTAAAACTGCTGGAGGGATCGGTTGTCAACGTCCCACCCCAGGGCGGGCGCAAACACCCGGACCAGAAAATGATACCGGTCAATACCAAGAATATCCTTTTCATCTGCGGGGGTGCCTTCGACGGTATAGAAAAAAAGATCGGCCAGCGCCTTAATACCAAAACCGTTGGCTATTCAGCTGTCAAGGAAGCCGACCGGGTGGACCGGAGCAACCTGCTCCAGTATGTGGCCCCGCAGGATATGAAAGCATTCGGGCTGATCCCGGAGATCGTGGGCCGCCTTCCCGTGCTGGCCTACCTGGATCCCCTTGATAAAGAAGCATTGAGGAATATCCTTACAGAACCCAAAAACGCCATCATTAAGCAATACGAGCAATTGTTCGAGATGGACGGGATAAGCCTTACCTTCGAGGACAATGTGCTGGATTATGTCGTGGAAAAGTCCATCGAGTTCAAACTGGGGGCCAGGGGACTCAGATCCATCTGCGAAGCCATCATGATCGATGCCATGTTCGATATGCCTTCCCAGGAGATCAAGGAGATCAACGTGGATCTTGATTACGCGAAACAAAAATTCGAGAAAACGGATATTAAAAGGCTTCGGGCCGCCTGATCCCGGTGCGGAAGGGCGGATGCCTGTCCTGCTTTCGCAGATCAGCCGGAAAAAGCCGGAATCAATTTTTTGATTTTATAAATAAAATCTTTTTCTTTGCTGCAACAACAAGAAATGACAAATTCAAATTTCCATAAGGTCTGGTGGTGGCAAAACGCTTACAGGGTATCCCGTGAGATGCGTTAGCCCCTCTTTTGGAAAAATGAAGATACAGGAAGGCTTGCCGATCACGGCAGGCCTTTTTTTGTGCCATGCATTCCGAAAATAAACACCTATCGAAAAAGATGAAAAAAATCCGGATAAAAACCCAGATGAAACAGATACTCGCCGACACCATAACCCCGGTGAGCGTCTACCTCAGGGTGAGGGATATCTTCCCCCAGTCCATCCTGCTCGAGAGCTCGGATTACCATACCAGTGAAGACAGTTACTCCTTCATCTGCCTGCAGCCCTTCGCATCGTTTACCGTTGACCGGGGCAGGATCACGGTGCTTGACGAATCCGGCAATATGCAGGAAAGTGCGATTGGCCCAGGTCGTTCCGTAAGCGATGAAATGAATACCTTTTTCCGGTCCTTCGAGGTCGTCAACCCGGACCCCAGGATCAGGACGAACGGGTTTTTCGGCTATGCCGCCTATGATTCGGTGAAGTATTTCGAGGACATCCGCGTGGCGGCGGAATCTTCGGAAACGTATCGCATTCCTGAAATCGTATACTCGGTCTACCGGATCATCATAGCCATTAATCATTTCCAGAATACCCTTACTATTCTTGAAAACCAGACCGGGGCTTACAAAAGCCAGATCGATTATATCGAATCCCTGCTGTCTAACCGGAACTTTGCCACCTACCCCTTCAAGCCCGACAGGAAGGAAGAATCCAATATGACAGACGCCGAATACATGGAGATGGTCACCCGCGGCAAGGAACATTGCTTTCGGGGAGATGTGTTCCAGATCGTCCTTTCCAGGCAGTTCAGCCAGGGATTTACCGGTGATGAGTTCAATGTCTACCGCTGCCTTCGCTCGATCAATCCTTCGCCTTACCTGTTCTATTTTGATTTCGGGAGCTACCGCATTTTCGGTTCTTCACCCGAGGCCCTGCTTCAGATAAAGGACCGTGTGGCTTATATTCACCCGATTGCGGGCACTTTTCCCAGGAGCGGGGATGATGAGAAAGATAAGGATACCGCCATCCGCCTGACCCGTGATAAAAAGGAAAATGCGGAACACATCATGCTGGTCGACCTGGCCAGGAATGACCTCAGCCGGAATGCCGATCACGTGACAGTGGAAAATTACAGGGAAATCCAGTTCTACTCCCACGTGATCCATATGGTCTCACGGGTCTCGGGTATGCTGCCCGAAGATTATGACGCGGTCCGGGTCATGGGGGATACCTTTCCCGCAGGAACACTTTCGGGAGCCCCAAAATACAGGGCAATGGAACTGATTGACCGGTACGAGAACCAGAACCGTGGATTTTATGGCGGGGGAATCGGATTTCTCGGATTCAACGGGGAATTCAACCACGCCATTATGATCCGGTCCTTTCTCAGCAAGAACAATACCCTTTATTACCAGGCGGGTGCAGGCATCGTGGCCGAATCGGTCGAACAGAATGAGCTGAATGAAGTGAATAATAAACTGGCGGCCCTGAATAAGGCCATCGACATGGCAAAAGAAATTTGAGAACGAAGATTAAAAAACGGATGACCTGAAAACGGCCATCGACATGGCAAAAAAAATTTAAGAACGAAGATTAAAAAACGGATGACCTGAAAACGGCCATAGAAACGGTAAAAGATATTTGAAATGGAAAAAATTGTTGTCATTGATAATTACGATTCCTTTACCTATAACCTGGTTCATGCCCTGAGCCAGATCACCGGTTCCGGGGTGGATGTGTTCAGGAATGACAGGTTGCAGCTTTCCGACCTGGACCCCTATTCCCATATCGTCCTTTCTCCCGGTCCGGGAATACCCGACGAAGCAGGCATGCTGAAGGAAATCATACGGGAATTTGCCCCCCGCAGGCGAATGCTGGGTGTTTGCCTCGGGCACCAGGCGATTGCAGAGGTATTCGGCGGGAAACTGATAAATATCCGGAAAGTGTTCCACGGAGTGTCGACACGGATCCGGATCCTGGACAGGGAGGATTATCTCTACAGGAACATACCCGACGATTTCGAGGGCGGGCGCTACCATTCCTGGATCGTATCGGACAAAGACCTGCCTTCTTCACTCAGGATCACATCGAGGGCCGAAGACGGGGAGATCATGGGAATAAGCCATATTGAATACGATGTGAAAGGCGTCCAGTTCCACCCGGAGTCCATTTTGACCAAATGCGGGACCGATATGCTTACGAACTGGATCATAGGTGAGGAAGAGGATATATAATATTTGGAGATCCCTGCCCGGGTAATCCCTTAAAAACTGAAAACCAGATGAAAGAGATCCTGAATTACCTGTACGAACATAAAACCCTTGACCGGGACGCCGCCAGGCATGTGCTTACGAACATTGCCAAAGGGAACTATAATTACTCCCAGATTGCATCCTTCATCAGTGTGTACCTGATGCGCAGCATTACCGTGGAGGAATTGTCCGGGTTCCGCGAGGCCCTGCTTGACCTTTGTATTCCAGTCGACCTGTCAGGGTATGATACCATTGATTTATGCGGGACCGGCGGCGATGGGAAGGATACCTTCAACATCTCCACCCTCACTTCCTTTGTCGTTGCCGGGGCAGGCGCCCGGGTTGCGAAACACGGGAACTACGGGGTTTCCTCTGCCTGCGGATCATCCAACCTCATGGAGCATGCCGGCTACCGGTTCTCGAATGAGGAATCCAAACTGCAAATGGAAATCGACAAGACCGGGATATGCTTCCTGCATGCTCCCCTTTTCAATCCGGCCATGAAAAATGTGGCCCCGGTAAGGAAAGAACTGGGGATGAAAACATTCTTCAACATGCTGGGCCCGATGGTCAACCCGAGTTCCCCGTCAAGACAGATGGTAGGTGTTTACAGCCTTGAACTGGCCAGGCTGTACTCTTACCTCTACCAGACAACCGATAAGCATTATGCCATACTTCACAGCCTGGATGGTTACGATGAAGTATCGCTTACGGGGCCCTGCAAGGTGATCACTCGTGAACTGGACAGGATCTATCAACCCTCCGATCTGGACATGCCCACTTATGATCCCCGGGAGCTCAGCGGCGGAAAGTCAGTCGCCGAAGCCATGAAGATCTTTATGGAAGTCCTTGAAAATAAGACTTCCCAGGCCAGGAAGGATGTGGTGGTTGCCAATGGGGGACTTGCCCTTCAGGTCTGTTACCCGGACCGGAGTCTGGAGGATTGCCTTGCGATGGCCAGGGAATCCATCGAAAGTGATTCGGCGCTAAATGTCTTTAAGGTCCTTATGGAATTAAATAAATAAGCAATGCAGAAGCAGCTTAGTAATATTCTGAATCGTATCATTGAAGACAAAAAGCTGGAGGTCCGGCAAAGAAAAGCCGAAACCCCTGTCAAGCGGCTGGAAAAATGCCCTTATTTCAGCAGGGATACGGTTTCTCTTGAAAAAAGCCTCCTTAAAAAGAAAACCAGCGGGATCATTGCAGAATTCAAGCGGATGTCCCCTTCGGCCGGCCGGATCAACCGTTATGCCGATCCGGTCGACATCACACGCGGGTATGTCCAGGCCGGTGCCTCAGCCCTGTCCGTGCTGACGGACCGGAAATACTTTGCCGGAACGAGAGACGATCTGATGAGGGTCCGGGAGGTGAATCGTTGTCCTATCCTAAGAAAAGACTTCGTGATCGACGAATACCAGGTCCTGGAAGCAAAGGCAATCGGCGCCGATGCAATCCTCCTGATTGCTTCCGTGCTTGGCAATTCAAGCATCCGGGAACTTGCGCGGCAGGCGCATGCTGTGGGACTGGAGGTGATCCTCGAGGTTCACGGGCCTTCCGAGCTGGCCTATCTCAATGACTGGATCGATATCGTGGGCGTGAACAACCGTGATCTCAATCGAATGGAGACCGATGTGCAGTACTCCATTGATATGGCCGGCATGATCCCGGAAGATATTACGATGATCTCCGAAAGCGGGATCCATGATCCTGAGACGATCCTGTTTTTAAAGGGTCTGGGTTACAAAGGATTTTTGATCGGGGAATATTTTATGAAGCAGAAAAATCCTGCAAAGGCCTGCAGGAAATTTATCGGGAAGATGCAGGGTACATAGACACCTGCGCCCCGTACACGCGTAAAACCTGGCAGATACGCGGGATGAAGATGAAAATTGGTGAATGTCTGTACTGAAAATAAAAATATGCGGAATGAGGGATCCGGGGAATATTGAGGAGATTTCCCGGCTGATGCCGGATTATATGGGATTTATCTATTATCCTCATTCCAGGCGGTATGCTGGGGCACTTCCGGCCGCTGCTACGGAAGGTTTGCCGGAAAGTATCCGGAAAGTTGGTGTTTTCGTCGATCAACCTTCCGGGGAGGTACTGGCTACCTGCGCACAGATGGGGTTCCACGCCGTCCAGCTGCATGGGAGAGAGGCCCCGGATTACTGCCGGCGGATGAGGGATGAAGGATTTGAGGTGTTCAAGGCTTTTAACATCGGTAACGAAACCGGCTTCGGCCACCTGAAGGAATACCGGGAATCCTGCGATCTTTTCCTTCTGGATACCGCCGGGAATGGATTTGGCGGTACCGGGAAAAAGTTCGACTGGGAACGGCTGGCCGAATATGAGCTGGACAAGCCCTTTTTCCTGAGCGGAGGTATTGGTCCCCAAGACGCCGGCCGGATTCTTCTCCTGGATCACCCGGACCTTTTCGGGGTGGACCTGAACAGCCGGTTTGAAACGGAACCGGGTATGAAAGACCGGCATGAGCTTGCAGGATTTATCAGGAAAATACGGGAAGGATGATTTCAATGCAGTGTTGGACGCTTGTTCACCGGCAGGAAAAAATTAAAAAATGACCAAAATGGATTATAATGTAAGCGCAAAAGGGTATTACGGTGATTTCGGCGGTGCCTTTATCCCGGAAATGCTGTATGCCAATGTGGAGGAGCTCCGGACAAAATACCTCGGGATCCTTGAAAGCGAATCTTTCAAAAAGGATTTCAGCTCCCTTTTAAGGGATTATGCAGGAAGGCCGACGCCCCTGTTCCATGCCCGGAGGCTTTCGGAGAAATATGGGACCCGGATCTTCCTGAAAAGGGAAGACCTTGCCCATACCGGATCACACAAGATCAACAACACGATCGGGCAGATATTAATGGCGGCGATGCTTGGAAAAACCCGGATCATTGCGGAAACAGGCGCCGGGCAGCACGGGGTTGCCACAGCCACGGTATGCGCCCTGACGGGGTTGGAGTGCATTGTATACATGGGAGCCCTCGATGTCGAAAGGCAGCAGCCGAATGTATTGAAAATGAAAATGCTGGGTGCCCAGGTCGTGCCGGTCCACAGCGGCAACAAGACCCTCAAGGATGCAACCAATGATGCCATACGGGACTGGATCAACCATCCCCGGGATACCCATTACATTATCGGCTCGGTGGTGGGCCCGCATCCCTATCCCGACCTGGTGAGCCGCCTGCAATCCGTGATATCTGAGGAGATCAAATGGCAGATCACCGAACAGACCGGGAAAGAACATCCCGATTGGATTATTGCATGCGTGGGAGGAGGAAGCAATGCCATCGGGGCATATTTCCATTTTCTTCCCAACAAGCAGGTGAAGATGATCGGGGTGGAGGCTGCCGGCAAGGGAATTGATTCGGGCGAAACAGCGGCCACACTGAGTTGTGGCCGTCCCGGCATTATTCACGGATCCTATACCATGCTGATGCAGGATGATGATGGACAGATTCTGGAGCCGTATTCCATTTCTGCGGGACTCGACTATCCGGGCATTGGCCCCATACATTCACGATTACAGGCTTCAGGCAGGGTTCGTTACCTTTCCGTTACGGACGAAGAGGCACTGGATGCCGCCCTTGAACTGACACGCCTGGAAGGGATCATCCCGGCACTGGAAACGGCCCATGCCCTGGCGGTACTGGGCAGGACCGGGGCCAGGCCGCAGGACGTGACCGTAGTGAACCTTTCCGGACGCGGCGATAAGGATATGGCAACCTACATTAAAGCATTTTCCAATGAATAGACTCGATCTGCTCTTTAAGAATAAACCGAAGAATGTGCTGTCGGTATATATGACTGCAGGCTACCCGGCCCTGGAGGATACGACTGCCATTATCCGTGAACTGGTTTCCGCGGGTGCCGACCTGATCGAGATCGGGATGCCCTTCTCGGACCCCCTGGCTGACGGTCCCCTGCTCCAGCTTTGCAACCAGCAAGCCCTGGTTAACGGTATGAGCCTGGAACTGCTTTTCAGGCAAATAGCAAACATCCGGGAGACGGTGAAAATTCCCCTGGTCCTCATGGGCTACCTGAACCCGGTGTTGAATTACGGGTTTGAGCAATTCTGCAGGAAGGCTGAAGAAGTGGGTATCGATGGACTGATCCTGCCGGATCTGCCGGTCGACGAGTACGATTCATCCTACCGGAATATCTGTGAAATACACGGCCTGCATATGATCTTCCTGATCACCCCGCAGACGACTGAAGGCAGGATCCGGCGCATTGCCGGGCTCAGCAGGGGTTTCCTGTATATGGTCTCTGCGGCCTCAACAACCGGGACCCGGGAGGGATTCCTGCCGGAACAGCTTGAATATTTTAAGAGGATCAGCGGAATGAAGCTGCCTGTCCCCAGGCTGATAGGCTTCGGGATATCTTCCGGGGAAACCTTCCACGAGGCCTGTAAACATGCCAATGGAGCCATCATCGGGAGCGCGTTTATGAAAAGCCTGTCTGAAGAAGGAAGCCTGCCTGAAAAGATCTCTGCATTTAAAAAAGGCCTGGGAGTATAAGTTCCAAACCTTTTTCACATATTTGTTACCTTATACTTCTGAACCGGAATGGAGAGAACAAAGCCAGCCGTATATTTCAGCGTGATCGCGGCCATGGTCATGTGGAGCATGACTTTTGTATGGTTCAAGATTGTCAATGAAGTTTATCCACCTTTTGCCATAGTTTTCCTGAGATTGCTGGCTTCCTCCCTGATCATGGTCGGCATCGCCGGATTTGCGAACATACTGCAGCGGTTACATCGCAAGGATATTTTGAGATTCATACTGCTTGCTTTTGTTTATCCATTCGTCTATTTCATCGCCGAAAGCATTGGCCTCAGCAGGATCCATGCTTCCCTGGCAGCGGTGATCATCTCGACGATCCCGCTTTTTATCCCGATCGGGGCTTACCTGCTGCTGAACGAACGCGTCACCACCCTGAATATCCTGGGGATACTGGTTTCTTTTATGGGGGTCCTGATCGTGATCATGAACCGTAATTTTTCCCTGAATGCAGAACCCCTGGGAATGATCCTGATGCTGGTGGCTGTATTATGCGCCGTCGGTTATACCCTTATGGTGAAAAAACTTACCGAACGCTACAATGCTTACAGCATCACTACCTATCAGAATATATTCGGAACATTCATGTTCCTGCCCCTGTTCCTTATATTCGACCTGCGGGATTTTGCGGCTGCAGAGCATACATTGAGGGCCATCCTGAACCTTGGGAACCTTGCCATTTTCGGATCATCGATCGCCTTTATCCTGTTCAATTACAGTGTAAAGAACATAGGGGCCACACGCACCGAAACCTTTTCAAACCTTATCCCGGTGCTTACGGCTGTTTTTGCCTGGTTCATGCTCGGGGAGGAGCTCGGGTTAAAAAAAATAATTGGAATTGCGGTTGTTCTGGCAGGATTGTTCCTTTCGCAGGTAAAGTCCCGCAAAAAACCCTTCAAACATCTTGTGGCCCCCTGAGTCCCGCAAAAAATAAAATTCCGATTTTAACGTTTTTATTTCTAAATTCCCTGCATGTTCAGGATCACTGTTTCCATTATAACCCTGTTGCTTCTATTTCCGGCCTTCCCGGCCGGAGCACAATTGGGAGGGAACGCCACCTATGCATTCCTGAACCTTACCCATTCCGCAAGGGTCGCTTCCCTGGGGGGAAAGATCGTGAGCATTCCCGATGATGACCTGAATCTTACTTATCACAATCCCTCCACCCTGCACGAGGGAATGTCCAACCACCTGGTCATTAATTATGTGAACTATTTCGCCGACATTAACTTCGGGTATGTGTCGTACGCAAGGAATTTTGAGGGTATCGGGGATTTTGCTGCGGGACTGAACTATATCAATTACGGGAAGTTTATTGCGGCCGACAGGGTAGGGAACATCACCGGGGAATTCAGGGCTGCGGAGTATTCCTTTAACATGATCTATTCGAGGGCGCTGGACAGCCTGTTCCGGATAGGGATCAATGTAAAGCCGGTCTATTCGGTCCTCGAGTCCTATCAGTCCTTCGGCCTGCTGGCTGATATCGGGCTGACCTATACGAACAGGGATAAGCTGTTTTCTGCGGGACTTGTAATCCGGAATGCCGGTTTCCAGGTGAAACCCTATCATGAAGGACACCGGGAACCGGTCCCATTCGAGATCCTCCTCGGGTTCTCCCAGAAACTCAGGCACGCTCCCTTCCGATTCTCGGTGGTTGCCCACAACCTTCAGAAGCCGGACATGAGGTATCGGGACCCTTCGAAAAGTCAGGACGAATTGGACCCCATTACAGGTGAGCCGTTGCCGGAAAATAAATGGGAAATGCTGGGGGATAATATTATGCGGCACCTGATCTTCGGGGTAGAATTCACCCCCCTGGAGAACTTTTACCTCAGGGCGGGCTATAATTACCAGCGCAGGCAGGAACTCAAGATCTCCACCCGCACCGCTATGGTTGGATTTTCATGGGGTTTCGGCATTCGGATCTCAAAATTCCACCTGAGTTACGGCAGGGCAAGCTATCACCTGGCCGGCGCTTCCAACCATTTTTCCCTTTCCACCGATATTTCCTCCTTCTCCCGCAAGTAGAATTTCGTAAATTAGCGTTCTTAATCCAGTAAAGGGATGAAGAAGAAAGAGGATCTGGTTATTGCGATCGACGGACATTCTTCAGGGGGGAAAAGCACCTTCGCAAAAGCCATTGCCAAAAAACTCGGGCTGACCTATGTTGACAGCGGGGCCATGTACCGGGCAGTGGCGCTGTATGCCCTTGAGAAGCAGCTGATAGAAGAGGAGCGCATAAAAAAGGATGAGCTGATCAGACAGCTCGGAAAAATAGACATTGAGATCCGGTTCAACGACCGGGAACAACGATATGAAACCTGGCTGAATGGCAGGAACATCGAGGATGAGATAAGGGGCGTGGAGGTTTCCAGGTGGGCAAGTACGGTCAGCGCGATACCCGAGGTCCGGGTCGCCATGGTTGACCTTCAAAGAAAGATATCCGAGAACAGGGGCGTGGTCATGGACGGCCGGGATATCGGGACAGTGGTATTCCCCCGGGCGGATATCAAGATCTTTCTCAGCGCCGGGGCCGAGATCCGGGCTGAAAGAAGGCACCGGGAAATGACCGAAAAGGGCCTGTCGGCAAGTTATGAGGAGGTCCTTGATAACATCATGCTCCGCGATCACCAGGATTCAACCCGGCAGGCCAGTCCCCTGGTCCGCGCCGAAGACGCGATTGACCTGGATAACTCAAGCATGACCCTGGAGGAGCAGATGGACTGGTTTGAGAACCTGCTTGAACGAAAGAGAAGGGAATCATCATGATCCGGATCGAGGTGGATGAGAAATCCGGTTTTTGCTCCGGGGTGATTAAGGCGGTAAAAGCAGCAGAAAAACATCTTGAGGACACCGAAAGCCTTTGTTCCCTGGGAGAACTGGTGCACAACCCGCAGGAAGTGGAACGCTTAAGAGCCAGGGGACTCAAGCCCGTATCCTATGAGCAGTTCAACGATCTTAAAAACATACCTGTGCTGATTCGTGCACACGGTGAACCCCCCGAAACTTTCGATATGGCCAGGGAGCGGAACATCCGGCTGATCGATGCTACCTGCTCCATCGTTAAAAAGATTCAGCAACAGATCAGGGACTGCTACGTGGATTTGAAGGGGAAGGAGGGAAGCATACTGATTTTTGGCAAATCAAGCCACCCGGAAGTGAGGGCCCTGGTCGGGCAAACGGATGGCACCGCCATCGTGATGCGGGACCCGGGGGAATTACCCCGGCAGGAATTGCAGTCCCCAATATTCCTTTTTTCACAAACCACAATGAACACGGAAGAATACGGTCGTTTCCGGGAATCCTTGAAAAAGCGTATGGGAGAACTGGGCATGGACCCGGGACATGACCTGCATGTACATGATACCATTTGCAGGCAGGTATCATCTAGGGAAAGTATTTTGAAGGCTTTTGTCAGGCCCTATGACCTGGTCCTTTTTGTCAGTGGGAAGGAGAGCTCCAACGGCAAGGCCCTGTATAAGATTTGCAGGGACATCAATAAAAACACCTATTTTATAAGCCATCCCGAAGAGTCGGACAATTTCCCGCTTGAGGGGATCACAAGCATCGGTATCTGCGGGGCAACATCCACCCCCGGATGGCTCCTTCAGGCCGTAAAAATGCGCCTGGAGCAACGAATAAATATTAATGGGACTTAATATCGATCTCCTATTTTATTAATAAAAATTGCTTAATTTTGGTTTCCGTTTACTTGAGGATTAAAAAATAAAACTCTGCAAATCAGTATTGTATGGCTAAAATTAAAAAGATAGGGGTGCTTACTTCGGGCGGGGATGCCCCCGGGATGAACGCAGCAATCCGGGCTGTCGTTCGCACCGGAATCTACAACCGCCTCAAGGTGATCGGTATCCGGCACGGCTACGAAGGCATGATCAACGGCCATTTCAAGGAACTGAAAGCCTATAGCGTGAGCGACATTATCCAGAGAGGGGGCACCATACTCAAAACCGCCAGGAGTAAGGCATTCCGTACCGTTGAAGGCCGGAAGCAGGCCTATGAGAAGCTGAAAGCCGAAGGGATCGATGCGGTCGTACTGATCGGTGGTGACGGCACCCTCGCAGGTGCAAGGCAGTTCTCCGAAGAATTTGATTTCCCGTTTGTAGGGATCCCGGGGACCATTGACAATGACATATACGGAACGGATTATACCATCGGGTACGATACGGCGCTCAATACGGTCGTCGAGGCCATCGACAAAATCCGGGATACGGCAAGCTCACACAACCGGCTTTTCTTCGTGGAGGTCATGGGACGTGACGCCGGATTCATTGCCTATAACAGTGGTATTGCCTGCGGTGCAGAGGCCATTCTGATCCCCGAAATAAAAGGCCAGGTCGAAAACCTCAAGGATTTCCTGGAAAAAGGATTCAAGCGGCGGAAGTCAGCCAACATCATCATCGTTGCCGAGGGAGAGGTAGAAGGGGGTGCCTTCGCAATCGCCAAAAAGGTCCAGAAGGATTTTCAGGATTACGATGTGAGGGTTTCCATACTCGGGCATATACAGCGGGGAGGGACCCCCTCGGCATGCGACCGGGTTACCGCAAGCCTGTTCGGGT
>CAZVLG010000224.1:0-5237 GCA_964627835.1 uncultured Bacteroides sp. | reverse complement strand
GACCATTCTCCAATATACGCTGAGTAGACCAACATTGCACAATCTGCGGCAATTTTGAAATCTTCAGGATTCTTTTCTAAAACTGCCGTTTGAACGATCATATTAGTGTCAAAACTTGCATTATAAATTATCAAGTTTCGTTCTTTGATAATTTTCTTGAGTTTCGGGTATACCTCAGGAAATGTGGGAGCATCTTGAAGCATTTCAATGGTAATACCATGCACTGCTGTAGCATCTTTGGGGATTGTTTTGCGGCTAGTTGGCCTGATAAAAGTGTCCAATAATATATTCTCATTCGGATCAATAATCCCAATTTGAAATACAACATCCTTGTTACCTAAGCCTGTTGTTTCAGTATCAAGAATCGCATATTGATCAGGGTTATTTACTACACCTCTGGCCCATTCAATAGTCTGGTTTTTATGCTCTGGATTTGGATGGCTCATATCCTAATTATTTGCAGTAACATGTTTGTCTGCGTAAATAAATTAGCATATTTTGGACATCGGTGTACAGGTATCTACTTTCCTATGTTAACTACACTTATTCAGTGAATTCATTTTTAAAATTATGTCCTTGGACTACTAAAAATTTATTGACCATTACCAATTATTGCATCAAAGTCTTCTAACCAACAAGTAATTCTTACTGCGATCGTGGAGAGTCATCTCATCTTCACAGATATCCAATATGATGAATTCATAGGACTCGTTCAGTATAATGGAATGCTGAACGTGTGAATCATCGGTTTCCGCAACCAGTTCCCATGTACCGTGGATGGTTCTGCCATCTTTCAGGCATAAAAAGAGCATCTCCGGCAGGAAGTTGAACTTGAAGCGGTCTTTCACCCAGGGATAGGATACGGTCTGATCCTCATCCTTGTAAATCCTTATCACTTCCCATAATCCACAGACATCGTCAACCTCGACCCGGCAGAGGTCCGTAATTGTGTGGGGTTTCCTGGTCATTTTTTTTATGCCCTCTATTGCTTAATCGGGAAAAGTGAAAAAGGTAGCCGGTCAAAACACAACTTTTTGATGAAAATTTCAGGATTTAACATTTGATGGAAGCCAGAGATTCCGGGAGACGGGGTTAAATAAAGGACGGGCAGCCTCAGGCGACAGGAATTCATGGATCCTGGTGATCCGTATGGGTCAGGATCAAATGCATCGTTCAGCGAGTGAAATTAGTACAGCAGTATGAAATTCAACATGGGTTTTCTCCAGGAAGATGGTGGGGGTAGGGCTGGGGAGGTTTCAGTCGTAATCTTTGGCCTGCTCCCAGATCCCGTTCATTTCGTCGAGGTTCATGTCCCTGAGCTTCCGGCCTTTTTTCAGGGTGTTTTTTTCGAGGTAGTTGAAGCGCTTGATGAACTTGAGGTTGGTTTTTTCCAGGGCGGTTTCCGGGTCGATGCCGTAAAGACGGGCGGCATTGATGACGGAGAACAGAAGGTCGCCGAATTCCGATTCCATCTTGTCGCGGTCTTCTTTTTTAACCTCGGTTTCCAGTTCGTCCAGTTCTTCCCGGACCTTGTCCCATACCTGGTCACGCTCGTCCCAGTCGAACCCCACGGCCTTGACCTTTTCCTGGATCCGGTTGGCTTTGATCATGGCAGGCAGGGAGTTCGGGACACCCTCCAGAACGGCCCTGCCTTCTCGCATTTTGAGCTCTTCCCAGTTTTTTTTCACATCGTCGGCGCTGCTTACCTCTGTATCACCGAAAATATGCGGGTGGCGGTAGATAAGTTTCTTGTTCAGGTTACGGGCAATATCCGCTATGTCGAAATCACCGGTCTCGGAACCGATCTTTGCATAAAAAACGATATGTAGCAGGAGATCTCCCAGCTCATTTTTAATTTCATCCGGCTTTCCCTCCAGGATGGCGTCCGCCAGCTCGTAGGTCTCCTCGATGGTCAGGTTGCGCAGCGTTTCGTTGGTCTGCTTTTTGTCCCAGGGGCATTCCGCTCTCAGCCGGTCCATGATTTCGAGCAGTTCACGGAATACCTGTAATTTATTTTCCATACTGTTCATAAGCTATCCCCCTGAATTCTTGTATCCAATTTTTCCTTCCTTTGTACTTCTCTGCAATTGTAACTTGATGCTTCGTCCATTAACGGGCTTTGCTTTTGGCAGAAACCGGTTTGCTTTTCTCTTCCTTTTCGGCAAATTTTACCCGGATACTGGAGTTGGTCGACAGGCCAAGCAAATCGGCCACGTTACCATTATTCATGGCAATCTCCAGGAGTCCCACACTGTTAAAAAGCGCCAGGATCTCACCGGGCGGGGTTTCGTGATAGTACCTGTTAAGCTTCTTGATCACGTAATGGTTGCTCTGCACGAAAATCTCAAAATCACGGTCTTCCCCGATACGTTCGAACAGGTCTTTCGAGATATTGGTAATGGCATTCCGGAATGAATCGATGTAGATCACCGATCCGTTAAGTACATTTTTATCGATCACGGCCCGGATGGGAATACGCTGCCGGAATTCTTTTACCGGTTTGCCGAGGGTTTCCGGCTTTTCCCCGTTGGCAAGACTGCAGGCGGTATCTGCAAAAACGCTGAAACTTGTAAAACTTTGCAGATCCCTGGGGGAAGTAAGGGCGATAATCCTGTCCGGTTCTTCGCTGAAAAGCAAACCGAAAATCCCGTTATCGGTGCCCATGAAGAAATGCTTTTTATATTCCACCAGCAGAAAGGGAGTATCTTCACCGCCTTCGGTGTTGACACCTATGATGTGGACAGTACCCGCCGGGAAATTATGGTAGGAATTCCGCAGGATAAATGCCGCATGGCTTATGTTAAACGAAGGAACCTGGTGGGATATATCGACGATCTGGATCCGGGCACACTGGCTGAGGATCTTTCCCTTGAGAGCCCCGACATAGTAATCATCTGTTTTCCAGTCTGTTGTAAGAGTAACGATGCTCATTTATGCGGCTTCAACCCGGAACAAATTATTATTGTGAAGTCAAAAATTTCGATTTAATTTGTATTAACCAAAAGTAATCAATATTGAGCATATTGGATGATTGAAAAGAAAATTTATCTGGAGGGGATTGATCCGGTTAAATTGTTTGGAATCAACAATTCCCGCTTTGACAGGATTAAGGCGGGTTTCCCCCGGATAAAGGTCATTTCAAGAGGCAGTGAATTAATCCTCAAAGGGGAAGAAACAGAACTGCTCCGGTTTGAACAGATATTTGACTTCCTGGTTGATTATCTGCAGCGAACCGACGAACCGGATGACCAGGAAATAGAGGAATTGTTGAAAGGGAACGGAAAAGAGGTTCTTGAAAACAACAAAGCTCCCGGAGATGTATTATTATACGGTGAAAGCGGGAAGCCCATCCGGGCCCGGACGGTGAACCAGAAAGCGCTGGTAAAAAGCTGCGAGGAGACCGACCTGATGTTCGCCATAGGTCCCGCAGGAACAGGAAAAACATATACAGCCATTGCTCTGGCAGTCAGGGCGCTGAAACAAAGACAGGTAAAGAGGATCATACTGACCAGGCCTGCAGTGGAGGCCGGAGAAAGGCTTGGTTTTCTGCCGGGCGACTTCAAGGAGAAACTGGATCCCTACCTTCAGCCCCTTTACGATGCGCTCAACGACATGATCCCGTCGAAAAAGCTGAGGGACTTCCTTGAGGACAATACCATCCAGATTGCACCCCTGGCTTTCATGCGGGGCCGGACCCTTGACAATGCCTTTGTCATCCTGGATGAAGCCCAGAATGCAACAGCCATGCAACTGAAAATGTTCCTCACTAGAATGGGCAGGAATGCCACATTCATTATTACGGGCGACCTGACGCAGATCGATCTTCCAAACAGGATGGATTCGGGATTGCTCCGGGCCATTGACTTTCTGAAGAAAATAGAGGGGATCTCGATCGTTTATTTCGACGAAAGAGACATCATACGACATAAACTTGTGAAATACATCGTTAAAGCTTATGAGGAGGAACAGGAAAAAGAACAGAGGCCAGGCGGAAAAGAGGGGTAGGACCGGGGCCAGGTCAGGATGAGACCCGGAGCATGACAATAAGGCCAGGCCCCAGGCTTTATGGAACCAAATAATGCAAACCAAATAAACAAGAACATTAAAATGGAAGCAATTAAAAGTACCGATTTCAAATTTCCCGGGCTGAAGGATCTATACCACGGGAAGGTAAGAGATGTGTATAACATAGAAGACAAATACCTGGTGATGGTCGTATCGGACAGGATATCTGCCTTTGACGTGGTGCAGCCTAGGGGGATACCTTACAAGGGACAGGTACTGAACCAGATCGCCAATAAGTTCCTGGACGCTACAAAGGACATTGTGCCGAACTGGAAAATTGCTTCTCCGGATCCGAATGTGACAGTTGGTCATTTTGCCGCACCTTTCAGGGTCGAAATGGTGATCCGGGGATACCTTACCGGACATGCATGGCGGGAATACAAGGCCGGTAAACGAACACTCAGCGGGGTCCCCATGCATGAAGGGATGAAGGAGCACGACCGTTTCCCCGAGCCCATCATCACCCCGGCGACAAAGGCAGAAGAGGGGCACGACGAGGACATCTCCCGGGAGGATCTCCTGGCAAGGGGATATGTAGAAGAGGAAGATTACATCCAGCTGGAGGATTTTACCCGCAAGCTTTACAGGCGGGGAACGGAAATGGCTGCAGAGAAAGGCCTGATACTGGTCGACACCAAGTACGAATTCGGTAAGCGCGATGGCAAAATTTACCTGATTGACGAGATCCATACGCCGGACTCATCCCGTTATTTCTATGCCGAGGGATATCAGGAACGGCAGGATAAGGGACTGCCCCAAAAACAGCTTTCGAAGGAATTCGTCAGGGAATGGCTCATGGATCATGATTTCCAGGGACTCAAGGGGCAGACGGTTCCGGAAATGCCGGATGAATTTGTAAATGAAGTCACGGAACGCTATATCGAGTTGTACGAAAACATCACCGGTGAAAAATTTGTACGGAGTGATTATTCAAATGTTATGAAACGAATCGAGGGAAATGTACTCAATTTCCTCAGGTCCATATGATCAGGAAGATCCCTTTAAACATATTGTTCACATGCTCGCTTCTCCTGTTTTCATCGATGATGGAGGCCCAGGAACCGGAATTCCAGGTCCACCGCTCGGAAAACAAAGTCATCCTGGAAGGCAAGATCTACTACATCCATGTTGTGCGTGAGAAGGAAACCCTTTATGGGATAAGCAAGGCGTAC
>CAZVLG010000223.1:0-1899 GCA_964627835.1 uncultured Bacteroides sp. | reverse complement strand
TTATAGTCCTCAAAGGGGGGCAGATCTTCCACGGATTTGTAGAAGGTTACCGGGAGGCGGCCTCCGGGATTGTAATCCCCGAAGATCACATCCGCAATCGCAGTACCTGCTGCCTGCCCGGGGTACCATGCCTCGATAATAGCAGGGATATGTTCGCTCTCCCAGTTTACCGCCAGGGCACTTCCGCTTAAGAGAACCAGTACTACAGGTTTTCCGAGAGCATGGATGGATTTGATCAATTCCTGCTGAACATCGGGCAGGTCCAGCCGGGTACGGTCACCCCCTTCGAATCCATCGATATGAACATCCATTTCTTCACCCTCCAGCCTGGCAGAAAGTCCCATGCAGAGGATCACAGCATCCGCTTTTTTTGCTACCTCCAGCGCCTGTTCCATTAATTTCCGGTTCGCATCCGGCCTGGGTTTGGCCCATACGAGCTGGACCTGGGCATCCCCATAGGATTCTCCTGCTTCCACCCGGATCATGTATTTCTCCCCGGCCTCCAGCTGGAGTGTCCTGGATTTTCTCAGCCTGGGATCCCCGAACTCATCCCTGAAATGGTAGACTGTATTCACAAGGAGGCTGTCATCCAGGTAAACATTAACCTTGCAGGTGGTAATAATCCCGAGCTGATAACTTCCGCTCAGTCCGGGGCAGATCTCACCGGTCCACCGAACAGCAAAATCATCCTCGTCCATATCCCTCCTGGGAGCTTTGTTATGCCAGTTTGCATCGAGGTTGCTGTCGACCGAGCTCCAGGTAACCGGACCGCTAAGGTCGCGTACTGAAAAATACTCGACTTTAAGTCCAACCTGACCTTCGTGTGACAGAACCTCCGGGGGGACTGTTTCGAACAGGGGTATTCCTTCGGCCAGTTCGCAGCCCTGTGCATAATGGACATCGGCATCCGGACCAAGTTTTTCCCTGATCCCCCTGAGGGGTGTTACAGGGTCCGCGGGTACCCCGTTGTAATTGCCCAGGAGCATCATCCACTGGTCCGAGTTCGGACCGATGACCGCAAGGGTTCCGATATCTTTTCGAAGGGGCAGCATGTTGTTCTCATTTTTCAGCAGGACGATGGATTTACGTGTGGTTTCCAGGGCAAGTTCCCTGTGCGCTTTACAATCCACGACTTCGTAAGGTATCTTCTGGTATTTCACCATTTCCGGAGGATCGAACATGCCCAGCCTGAAGCGGGCGGTGAAAAGGCGGCTTACCGCGACATCAATCTCCTGTTCCGTTATGAGTCCCAGTTCCACGGCTTCCAGCAGGTGGCTATACACGGTTGCGCATTCCAGGTCGGTACCGGAACGAACGGCCAGGGCGGCTGCTTCCTCCGGGGTCTCAACGATGTGGTGGCCCCGGTAGATATCCCGGATGGCCCCGCAATCGGAAACGATGTAGCCGTCGAATCCCCATTCCTCGCGTAATATATTTTTTAAAAGGTAGTCGCTGCCACAGCATGCTTCGCCCTTATAGCGGTTGTAGGCGCACATGACGGAATAGGCTTTGCCTTCTTTGATCCCCATCTCGAACTGGGGCAAGTAGGTTTCCCGGAGGTCCCTGGCGCTGGTCACGGCATCGAAGGCATGGCGGGCGGGTTCGGGACCGCTGTGCACGGCATAATGTTTCACGGTGGCGATGGTCTTGAAGTAATCCGGGTCATCTCCCTGGAGTCCCCTGATAAACTGGACGGCCAGCCGGCCGCTCAGATAGGGGTCTTCGCCATAGGTTTCCTGTCCCCGGCCCCAGCGCGGGTCGCGGAAGATGTTTATGTTCGGGGACCAGAATGTGAGTCCCTGGTAAATTAGCCGCTTGTCGTTCCTTGCGAATTCATGGTGCTTGGCGCGGGCCTCGTCGGAAACGGCAGTTGACATCCGGAGCATAAGCTCCTCGTCC
>CAZVLG010000222.1:0-10867 GCA_964627835.1 uncultured Bacteroides sp. | reverse complement strand
GCCTCGTTGCTTTGTTTCATATTCTGATAACAGATCCCTGTATTGGCCATCAGACCGGCCAGGTCGATCCGGGGGATATTCGCGGTTTTTCCGTAATCGATGGCTTCCAGGTATGCATCCGCTGCCGGCCTATATTCCCCCAGCATAGTCAGGTTATAGCCCATATTGTTTTTCAGCCTGGACATCCGTTCATAATCCTGTGCCTCCCGGTACCTGTCGAAAAGTATCCCGTTGTATTGAAGCGCTTCTTCATACCGCCCCGCGCTGTTAGAGGTCTGGGCAAGGTAGTTCAGGATCCTGGTTTCCTGATCTTTTCCAGCCAGGGATCGGGCAGCCTGGAAATAAAATAATGCGGAATCAGGCAGGCCTTCCAGCATCCATGCGATGCCAATCTTTTCGGTCAGTTCTGCTTTTTTCGAAAGATTGTCTCCAGCGCTCATCCGGAGTGCGTAAAAGTAATATTCCGCTTCCTTGACGTATACTTCCTCGAGGTGATAATTGTATGCAATGCGGGCATACATCTCCGACAGGGCCAGGGTATCTTCCCTGGATTCAAGGATATTGGCGATTCTCATGTAATAGGGGATGGCATCGCCGGGAAGGTTCTGGACTTTATAGATGTCTGCAATCAGGTGCAGGCTGGCGATCTCAATATCTTCCAGGTTCGAACGCATGGATGAATGCAGGGCTTCCCCAGCCAGGTCGAGGGCCTGGTCCAGTTGATCCAGCTCGTACTGGTCCTTTGCCTGCTTATACAGTGTAAGCGCCATGGCAGAGTCGCGTGAGATAAATTCAGGCATCATCAGCCCTGGCACCTGTGCATGAACGGGAAAAAGCACAAACAGAGCCAGCACGATTATTCCCATGCGTTTCCTGTTGATTTTGCTATTGATGCTGAGTTGTCTTTCCATTCTGCGGGTAATCGGTCCCGTTTAGTTTAACCTGTACGACAAGCCAAAGTGTATGCTTCGTCTTAACTGCGGGTTATATACCAGGTTCTCCTCCAGGATCGTGGCATTTACACTGCCGTATTTCTCATCAAACAGGTTGATTACTTTCAGATATATATTCAGGTTTTCACTGATATTATAACCTGTCATTACATTCATAACATAGTACCCGTCTGCATCGTCGAACAGTTCATTGTAAAGGCTTTCAAAAGGTATCAGCACGCGCAGCCAGGAAGTCATCCAGTGGCTCTCAACATAAACATAAAGGTTTTTTACGGGTACGAGAGAGACTTTGAGCTTACCTGAATGTTTGGGCATCAGGGTCATGTATTCCTTCGCAATGTCAATCACGTTGGGAAGGTGGTCCTGACGGTTCAGAAAGCTGAGGCTCAGTTCTGTATCCAGGTGGATGGAACGGACAAGATCGGTGAATTTAAGGGTGGTCTGGCTGCCCACTACATTGGAAACCGACTCCGTGTTGTTTATCCAGGTTTTAACAGAATCATTGGCGGCATTCAAATAGTTGAAATTATCCATGGGAAGTGTCTGGGGCACAATATGATCTGTGATCCTGTAATAATAAAAGGTCTGGTGCAGCATGCCTCTTTTCTTAAAGACAGGCCGGCTGATTCCCAGCTCGAGTGAATTGAATTGCTCAGGTTCCAGCGAGCGGTTCGGGACTACCTGATAGTAGATCCGGCCATCTTCCTGGAGATATGCCAGGGATTTAAATACAATGGAGGCGGGAGGAGCCTTGTATGCCCTTCCGTAGGAAAAATGAGCCGATAGGAGTCCCCCGGATTTATAGAGTATGCCTATCTGGGGACTAAAATCGTTTCCGTACAGTGTGTTCCTGTCATACCGGATCCCGCCCAGAAACCTGAACTTCTGCAGTTTGTAAAAGAACTGCATGAATCCGGACAGGTTGTTGTAATTCACCGGGTTCAGTCCGAAATCACCCAGCACTGAATCCGTGACATTGACCTGTTGCTGATAGGGCTGATAATTCTTTTTATCAAACGGTGCCATCAGGTAATTTGTAACCGGCAGGTTGCCGGATTGCTGATAGGAAAAGCCTGCCACCAGCTCGAGATTTTTTGCAGGAGAACCCGAGAATACCTGCTCGAAAATGAGATCATCCGAAGCCGAATAGCGGTAGACCTTATCGGTCCGGTAGATGAAGGTCACTCCCAGATTCGAATTATTGTCCATCCGGTAGGTCAGGTTACTCAAATTGGTTGACGATGAGAATCGCTTGAATTCCTTAATATAGCTCAGGGTGAACCTGTGAATATTTTCACCCCAGAAATTCTGGGGATTATTGTATTTGTAATAAACGGGTGAGAGTCCAAGGCTGCTGTGACTTCGGCGATACATCTTGTTATAGGAGAGGCCGAAACCCCGGAATTCCAGATCCAGTCCCAGCATGTTGGACGAAGCCGATAGGGATTCCACTTCGGGCTGGGTCAGCGTGCCCTCATAGTTTTTTCCGTAATAGTCTTCCTCGAATTGCTTCGGGTCAATCCCATTCCTCAGAAGTATGCCTTCATCCAGTTCAAGGGCCTCGTAAACCGTGCCCCCGAATTCGAATGTGGTTCCTTTCTGCTGGTAATGGTTCAGGGGATTGTAAATATCCTGGTCGGTATTGCCAATATCCATCTGGGAGTAACTGGAATGACTGCCATAGAAGCTGTATTGAAGAATGTTGTTGTTTTTCCCCCCTTTGCCTCCCAGGAAAAAATTGAAGTAGCTGTATCCGTCTTCTCCCAGGCCCAGGTCTCCCCGCACGAATGTGCCCCTGTCTGCGTCTTTGGTGATAATATTGATCACGCCTGAGACTGCATCTGCCCCGTAAACAGCGGAAGAAGTTCCGTAAACGACCTCGATCTTTTCCGCCTGCCGGATCGGCAACTGGCTGCCAATCGGCATCCCTGCCACCACGGAAGGTTTTACCGGCTGGCCGTTAATAAGGATCTTTGTGTAAAGATTCCCTGTCAGTCCCCAGATCTGGAAACTTTCACCCAGTTCCCCGTATCCGGGTTTTGCCGTATTGATGCCGGGAAGGGCGTTCAGCACATCGATCAGGGAGGTGAACTGGTTACGCAGGATATCTTCATGCGATATGACATAGACAGTCAGCGGAAGTTCATCAAGGTTTTTCGAAATACGACCGGCAGAGATCACGTTCAATTTACTGGAATCTACAGAAAAAACGAGATCTTCTGCTTGCAGAAGGTCTATTTGAAGGCTGGTTTCTGCAGTATCGGTCTGCGGGTAAACACTTGCTGTGAAGATCCACAGAACCAGGAACAAGATGGATCCTGCCCTTGCCATTTCATACGGCTGGTTTACGTACAATATCAAATATACGAAAAAAGCAGGTGGTACAGCCGGGACAACTTGTCAAGGCTATATACGTTCCGGGAAAGGAAGGGGTAGGGTCCGGGACCCTCTGTCCTATTGCCCCAGCTTGCTCTGGAAAGTTTTCTGATAGTCTTCCAGGCTCTGGGTGGTATATTTTGTTTCCGCAATATAATTCAGCAGGGGCTCGATGGAGCTGGGGGTCATGTAACCGGGTACGGCACCGAGCAGTTGCAGGTTTTCGTTAAGGTATGCGATCGAGGGATAGGACATTTTTCCGTTCAGGAGCCCGGCAGCAAGCTCATGGTATCCCCTGGCCCCCTGGGGCACGAACTTGTAGGTGGTCCCCATAAAGGTGATATCGGATTTTCCTTCCGCATTCAGTTTCACGGCATAATAGTGTTCGTTTATGAATTCGGCGATTACCGGGTGGCCGAAGGTTTCCTTGTCCATTTTCTTGCACCAGCCACACCAGTCGGTGTAGACATCGACCATTATTTTCCTGGGATTCTGTTTGTTCAGTTTTTCTGCCTCTTCGATCGATATCCAGTTGACTTTTGCACTCTGAGCGAACAGGGACGCAGGAACAAGCAGGATTGCAGCAAGCAGCAGGATAATGGGGCTTCTCATAATGTGAATTTTATGGCTAAACTTCCAAAATCTGTTCCAAATCTAATGTTTACCGCGGAAATGGATATGACCCGCCGGCTTTTTAACAATTATTTATACCTAGCTGATGCGGGTCAGGTATCCCGCATGTTTTTTTTTTTATTTTTACGGTTTCCCCGGAATATTAATCTAATCCAATTAAGATGGAAAAAGTTAAACAGACCCTGAGGGACTCCGCTGCCATGCGATGGATAGCTCTGGTACTTGTGAGTGCACTTATGTTCGGGACCTACTGGTTCCAGGATTTTTTCTCCGGTTTGAAGGGACTCATGGAGAGCCAGATGGGATTTACCTCCGAGGAATTCGGGCGGCTGATCGGACTTACAACCATTGCCAATATGTTCGGGATGATCATCGTGGGTGGGATGATCCTGGATAAATGGAGCATACGTGCGGCAGGGCTGCTGTTTGGTGGACTGGCCACTCTGGGTGCCAGCATCACAGCTGCGGCTGCACATGGATTCTTCGGTGAAGGCCACCAGATAACCCTGACTATGATGATCATCGGAAGGATCATGTTCGGCTCCGGGCTCGAAGTGGTTTGTGTTGTTGCCACCCGTACCATTGTCAAGTGGTTCAAGGGGTACGAGCTGGCCCTGGCCATGGCCATTAACATGGGATTCGGCAGGCTGGGAACGGCTATCGGTATGGCCGTTTCCATCGATATTGCCAAGGGAATGGTTGCGCCGGCAGTAAGCTTTGCGGCAACCCTGATCGGGATCGGCCTGATCCTGTTCGTGGTCTATATTATGATGGACCTGAAACTCGACAGGCAGGATGCCAAAATTGACACGGGTCCCAAGGAAGAATTTAAATTTACCGATTTTTTCAAACTGCTCAGGACCCCGTCATTCATGTACATTGCATTCCTCTGCCTGGCATTCTATGCCGCTGTTTTCCCATTCATTCAATACGCTCCTGACCTGCTTGTAAATAAATTCGGGTTTACCTATGACCTGCCGGCGGACGGGAGCGGGGATGTTGTGTTGTTTGGTTCGAGGGCACTTGGGAACGCCTCTATCATTGTGGCTATATGGGCCTTCGGGCTTGCATTTTCGATGGTCCCGGCCAATATCAGGAAACAGCGGACGAAAATAATATCCATAGCCGTCCTGCTGGTATTGTTTGCCCTGTTCATAGGTTCTTTATGGCAGGATACTCTGAGTGTCTGGCTGAAGAACGGCCCCAAAACATCTTCCCTGATACCGCTCGGAACCATTTTATTCACACCGATATTCGGAAATATCGTAGACAAGAAGGGGAGAGCCGCATCCCTGATGATCCTGGGATCCTTTCTGCTGATCTTTGCACATATCTCGCTCTCGGTCTTCAACAGTGTCGCCCTGGGTTACATGGGACTCCTGAGCCTGGGTATTGCGTTCTCGCTGGTTCCGGCCGCCATGTGGCCTTCCGTTGCCAAGATCATCGCTGAAAGCCGGCTCGGTACAGCCTATGCGACCATGTTTACCATACAGAACTGGGGACTGGGACTGTTCTTCTGGGGCATCGGAGCAGTGCTCGACCTGGCAAACAAACCCGACATCGAAGCCATCCGTGCCGGGGAAATGGTTTACAATTATACTACACCCATCCTGATGCTGGTTGGCTGCGGGGTTATATCCATATACCTGGCCTACAAACTCCTGCTGGCAGACAAGAAGGCAGGCTACGGTCTTGAGCTGCCTTCGGGACAGGCCGGTATCCCACAACCCTGAGATCATAATAATAATAATAAAAATGAGTACTGAAATAAAAAACCTGGATCCCAAAGCTTTATGGGAGATCTTTTACGAACTTACACAGATACCAAGACCCTCGAAAAAGGAGGGCAGGGCGGTTGAATTCGCCAGGTCCTTCGGGGAGAAGCTCGGGCTGGAAACCCTGGTTGATCCGACGGGAAATGTGGTAATCAAGAAGCCTGCCAGTCCCGGATACGAAAACCGGCAGGGAGTTATCCTGCAGGCACACCTCGATATGGTCCCCCAGAAAAACAGCGACACCAAGCATGATTTCGAAAAGGATCCGATAGAAGCCTACATTGACGGCGAATGGGTAACTGCCAGGGGCACCACCCTGGGTTCCGACAATGGCATGGGAATAGCTGCCGCGCTTTCCGTGCTGCAGGACAAGACCCTGAAACATGGCCCCATAGAGGTGCTTCTCACCGTCGATGAAGAAACCGGGATGACCGGGGCCTTCGAGCTGAAAGGAGGGATGCTGGATGGAAAGATCCTTATGAACCTTGATTCGGAGGACGAGGGTGAACTTTACATCGGCTGTGCCGGGGGAATAGATGTAAGCGGCAAACTGAAGCATTCCTTCGAAGCTGTGCCGGCCGGATCCCTTGCTTTCAGATTATCGCTCACGGGACTGAAAGGGGGGCACTCGGGACTGGATATCAATCTTGGCCGGGGAAATTCAAACCTCCTGCTCTGCCGCTTCCTATACCAGGCAGTCAGGGAATTCGGAATGCGCCTCTCCAGCATCGAGGGCGGAAGCCTTCGAAACGCCATTCCACGTGAATCCTTTGCCCTTGTCACCGTTCCGGAAACCCGGAAAGAAGGGTTCCTGGCTTCTATTCAGGAATTTGAATCCATCTATAAAAATGAACTGGGCAGCGTTGAACCCGGCCTGTCCTTTAAGGCCGAAAAAGCAGATCTCCCGGCCGGCCTGATCGATGCCGGCGCACAGGACAGGTTGATCCGGATCGTGTACGGGCTGCCGAACGGGATGATCCGCATGAGTGCTGAAATGCCAGGGGTGGTCGAAACATCAAGCAATCTTGCCATTGTCAAATCAGGAGAGGGAGCAAGCGATATCCTTTGCCTGGTCAGGAGTTCGGTGGATAGCGCAAAGGACAGCCTGGCATATTCCATTCAGTGTGTAATGGAACTGGCCGGAGCAGAGGTTACACTCAGCGGAAGCTATCCGGGATGGAAACCTGACGTGGATTCACCCATCCTGGCGACCATGAAAAAGATCTATGAGAAAGACTTCGGAAAGGTACCCGAGGTCAAGGTGATCCATGCCGGACTCGAATGCGGGATCATCGGGGATGCCTATCCCGGACTCGACATGATCTCGTTTGGTCCCACCATACGCTTCCCGCACTCCCCGGACGAGAAAGTACATATCGGAAGCGTAAAGAAATTCTGGGATTACCTCGTTCTGACCCTCGCGGAGGTACCCGAGAAGTAGATTGGGGACTAAAATACTGCCCTGGCGATCGTCTGGATATTGTCGGAGATGCCCAGTGAATAATAATGCAATACGGGCACGCCGGCCGCTTTAAGCTCTTTCGACATCATGATGGCCCATTCCGTACCGACCTGGCGGGCTGCAGGGGTGTCCTGGCATTTCTGGAGTTCCTTTACCAGTTCATCGGGCAGGTCGATGTTGAAAGTCTGAGGCAAAAGGCGAAGATCGTTCAGGAATGTGATGGGTTTCAATCCGGGAATGATCGGCACCTCTATTCCTTCCGCGCGGCAAAGCTTGACAAAGTCAAAATATTTAGTATTATCGAAGAACATCTGGGTTACGATGTAATCCGCACCGGCATCGACTTTTTCTTTCAGGTATTGAAGATCTGATTTCATGTTCGGGGCCTCGGCGTGTTTCTCCGGGTAGCCTGCCACTGCGACCGAAAAATCAGTCGGGGTGGAATTTGCCAGGTCCTCTGCCAGATAGATGCCTTTGTTCATGTTCATGATCTGCTTAACCAGGTCGATGGCATGCGCGTGGCCTTCTTCTTCCGGTATGAAACGTTTTTCGCCCCTGGGCGGGTCTCCACGAAGGGCAAGCAGGTTATTCATTCCGAGGTAATGAAGGTCGATCAGGGCATCTTCTGTTTCCTGCCTGGTGAACCCGCCACAGATCAGGTGAGGGACGACGGTGATCTTATACTTGTACTTGATGGCGGCGGAAATGGCTACCGTGCCCGGCCGCTTTCGCACGACCTTTTTTTCCACAAGCTTGCCCTTGATCGACTTGTATTCCACTTCATCCTGGTGGTAGGTGATGTTGATGTTCATCGGCCCGAATTCCATCAGGGGATCGATCGCAGCATAGAGCCGTTCAATGCTGTGCCCTTTCAAGGGAGGAAGCAATTCAAATGAGAAGAGGGTTTCCTTCGTTTCCCTGATTCTGTCAATTACCTTCATAGCTCAATTTTGAAATTAGATCTGTACCCGGCCAATCGCTGCGTTTTATTTATAATTCAGGTTGCTGGCAAGCCATTTTTCAACGGTCTCCAGGTTTGTACCCTTTCGCCTGGCATAATCAGCAGCCTGGTCGCGGCCGATCTTTCCTACGAAGAAATACCTCGATTCCGGATTCGCGAATATCAAGCCGCTGACCGAGGCGGCAGGAAACATGGAATGACTCTCGGTCAGTGTTATTCCCGCGTTTTCAGGTACATTAAGCAACTTGAAAATGGTCTCCTTCTCCGAATGGTCCGGGCAGGCAGGGTAACCATGTGCCGGCCGGATCCCCTGGTATTTTTCCAGGATCAGGTCTTCCAGGCTTGACTTTTCATCCGGGACGTATCGCCATATTTCACGGCGGACCTTTTCATGCAGCAGTTCTGTGAATGCCTCTGCAAGCCTGTCGGCCAGGGCTTTGAGCATGATGCTGCTGTAGTCGTCGTGATCCTTTTCGAACTTTTTCAACTGCTCCTCGATGCCGAGTCCGGCCGTCACTGCAAATACGCCCAGGTAATCGATCCTCCTGCTGTCGCGTGGTGCAATGAAATCGGAGAGGCACAGGTTTGGCAAACCCCGTTTTTTTCTTTCCTGTGATCTGAGGTTTATGAACCGGGCAATGATCCCGGAACGGTCTTCGCCGGAATATACCTCAATGTCGTCTCCGACAGCATTGGCAGGATAAAATCCCAGCACAGCATCTGCCCTCAGGATCCGTTTCTCCTCGATCCAATCCAGCATACTCATTGCGTCTTCGTAAAGCTTCCTGGCTTCCTTTCCCTGTTTGGGGTCCTTCAGGATATCCGGCCATTTGCCCCTGAGTTGCCATACGAGGAAGAAAAAGATCCAGCTGATGTATTCCCTGATCTCCCCGATGGGATAATCGTTGAAAATACGGATCCCCAATTCAGCAGGTTTGTAAACCGGGGAATCCGACCAGTCGATCTTCAGGGCGTTCTTCCGGGCTTCTTCGATTGTCAGGTATTCCACCTGGCTGCCGGCACCTCTGTAATTCTCCCTGAGATCCCGGTATTCCTTGCGGATCTGTTTGATAAAGCCGCTCTTCTGGTTTTCCGAAAGCAGTTGGGAGGCTACCCCGACGCTTCGTGATGCATCCTTGACATGTACCACGGGCTGGGAGTAGTGCTGTTCGATTTTAACAGCGGTATGGATCCTGGAGGTGGTTGCTCCACCGATAAAAAGGGGGATTTCCAGGTGCTGACGTTCCATTTCTTTGGCAACGTGGACCATTTCTTCGAGCGAGGGTGTAATAAGGCCACTCAGTCCCACGATATCCACCTTTTCCTCGATGGCCGTGCTGATGATCTTTTCGGCGGGTATCATCACACCCAGGTCGATGATCTCATAATTATTACAGGCCAGGACCACCCCGACGATGTTCTTTCCTATATCATGGACGTCTCCCTTCACGGTTGCCATCAGGATTTTTCCTGCCGTTTTCCGGTCACCGGCTACCTCCCGTTCCTCTTCGATGAAAGGCAGGAGGGTTGCCACGGCTTTTTTCATGACGCGGGCAGATTTCACTACCTGCGGCAGGAACATTTTTCCCGCCCCGAACAGGTCCCCCACCACATTCATGCCATCCATCAGGGGCCCTTCTATAATCTCAAGTGCAGCATCGTATGCCCCCCTCGCTTCCAGGACATCCGCTTCGATATGATCGGTAATTCCCTTGATCAATGCATGTTTCAGCCTTTCCTGGACCGGGGATTCCCTCCATTCGTCCACCCTTGCCTTTTTGGCATCCTTTTGCTGGATCTGTTCTGCATGGTTGATGAGACGTTCGGTGGCATCCGCCCTGCGATTCAGTATCACGTCCTCCACCAGTTCGAGCAGGTCGGGTGGAATTTCGTCATAAACCTGCAGCATGCCGGGATTAACGATCCCCATGTCCATGCCGGCCTGGATAGCATGGTAAAGAAAGGCCGAATGCATGGCTTCGCGCACTGTATCATTGCCCCTGAAAGAGAAGGAAAGATTGCTGACTCCGCCGCTGACCCTCGCGTGTGGAAGGTTTTCCTTGATCCAGCCAACGGTACGGATATAATCCACCGCGTAATTATTATGTTCTTCGATACCGGTAGCGATGGCAAGGATATTGGGATCGAATATGATATCCTCAGCGGGGAAGCCCACTTCCTGGGTCAGGATCCGGTAGGCCCTCTGGCAGATCTCGATCTTTCGTTCGAATGTAACGGCCTGTCCTTCCTCGTCGAATGCCATGACGATGGCTGCCGCCCCGTAATCCCGGACTTTCGATGCCTGTTCCCGGAAGGCCTTTTCTCCTTCCTTAAGGCTGATTGAATTTACTATGGCCCTTCCCTGCAGGCATTTAAGTCCCGCTTCAATTACCGACCATTTGCTGGAGTCGATCATGACAGGAAGCCTGGCGATATCCGGTTCCGACATCATCAGGTTGAGGAAGGTGCTCATTTCCTTTTCTGCATCGAGCATGGCGTCGTCCATATTCACATCTATGATCTGTGCTCCTCCTTCGACCTGGTCGCGTGCTATGGACAGGGCTTCTTCGTAGTTGCCTTCCCGTATCAGGCGTGCGAATTTACGGGACCCGCTTACATTGGTACGTTCGCCGATGTTTATGAAATTACTCCCCGGGTACAGGGCGAGGGCTTCCAAACCGCTGATTTTCAGTACCCTATCCTCATC
>CAZVLG010000221.1:0-1903 GCA_964627835.1 uncultured Bacteroides sp. | reverse complement strand
CCCTTAAAGCCCTGCTGGCCGCTGCCAGTGCTGCGATAGAGCCGTAATTCAGAGCCGTGGATTTACTGGTGAATGCCCAGCGGTCATCGAACCTTCCACTGCTGAAGCCATCCGTCTCGTTCTCCATCAGGTCCGGGTTGTAAACCTGGTTATCGGTCATGGTAATGGCATCCCCCAGGTGGGTGTACTGGGAAAGATCGGAGACTATAATTCCCGGGATGGCATGGCCCACCGCCGTATGCTGCGCCAGCAAAGCAAGTGTGCCATGCTCAATCTGCTGAAGAAGGTCAGGTTTCCCGTCCGGACGGTGGATCTCCACAAAACGTTCGTCCTGGTCAACCGTGGTTTCATCCCTGTCCGGCCTAAAACTTTCCCAGGTCCGTACCAGGTTCTGGACCACATAATAATGCGTAGGGGTCCGTATGTCGTAGTCCCCCGCATCAAACCAGCCTCCGACATTCAATCCGGGTATGTGTTCCCCGGGTTTGTAGGGTGTGTCTGTCGAAGGGCCCTGTGCGTACAGATCAAAGTGTTCATGATTGACAGGGGCCTGCAGGGCATCATCCAGGTGGGCGGCACCATGCCATACACGGTAGGCCTCGGTTACAAACATATGGTCCATCTGGACCGGGAAATAAACATCCAGGGTCGGATGCCAGGCTTTCTCGTAAACATCCCCGGCAATCCTGAAGGCTTTGGTTCGCTGTGTGCCGTATTCGATCATGTAAATGCCCGGTTCCTCCACCGGGGTGAAATCAAAGGTATAGTAATCATACCGGAGCCATCTTCCCCATTTTACCAGGTCAGCCCTGAATGTCTCATCCGGTTCACCCTGTCCCGAAACTCTCAGCAAGCGGCAATCTGTCAAGGGAGTGTCGGCCGGATCAAGTTCAATAATTGCCGTTTTGCGCTGGGAAGGGTGATAACCTGCCTGTGAATGGGCGATGACCGGGGACCTGACCCAGCCGGTGAGAGTGCTGGCCTGGAGGTGCCATTCGAGTACCTGTCCTGTTTTCCCTTGGGGAATCAGCTCACGAACAACGTACCATCCGTTCTGGGCCTTGTTGCGGCCGTCATATAATAATAATTCCCCGCTGCGTGTATCTATTCGGATCCTCCTGGCTGGGTCCTCGGGTGCCAGCACCAGGGTCTTGCCGCTGGCAAAAGCTTGTGGTTCAACGGTGCCTGTGGGACTGTATTCCATGGGACCGGTGGGGTAGAGCGGAAATAACCCGCTGCTGCCGTCGATCAAGTAGGTTTTTTCAAAGTAGGCGGACGGCAGGAACTCCAGGTTAAAACCGGCGCGGCCTTCCAGGCTGTCCGGCAGGGGATCATCCAGGTGAATCCCGATAAGAATTCCGGTCCCATCCGGTCGTACCGTGATCCTGAACTCGAAATCATACGCATCGTAGCTTAATAAAGCCTCGATGGTGTTCTCCTCCTTCACTACCCTGCGTTCAATGAGCCGGGGGATTTCATCCCATTGCTCGGGTGTGGGCCTCAAACGAACATCTCCGTTGGTTGCCGTGCGGACATCGTGATGAATGATCTCTATTCCGCTGATCTTGGAATCGCTGAAGTTCTCGTTGTACAAGTTGCTGAATACCAGCACATTGAGTCCCCTTGCCTCAAAATACTCCTGTTCATTCAGGTTCAGGCCGGTTGCTTCCTGAAAATACTTATGTTCATTGAGGATCTGGCCGGTTGCTTCCTGGCCTGTACAGGTAAAAGAGTACAGGAGCATCAGTAAACCTGCTGAAAGCGGGCGTAATTCTATAGACAATCCCGGGTTCCGGATCATGGAACCAGCAAGGATGGCTCCTGTATTCCTTGATGCAATTCTTCTCATGATTATTGTGATATAATTTTAAATAGATATTTCCCCGATCCGATCCTGAGGGTA
>CAZVLG010000220.1:0-2797 GCA_964627835.1 uncultured Bacteroides sp. | reverse complement strand
TCCAATCCAATGGGAGTGGAGTGGTTCGGAGTGCTGATGGGATTGGGATTTGTCCTATCGTTCGGATACTGGTGCACGAACTTCCTGGTCGTTCAGCGCGCCATGGCGGCAGACTCCATGGCCGGGGCACGAAAGACACCTTTGATCGGGGCGATTCCAAAGATGTTCCTGCCCGCCCTTGTCATCATTCCCGGGATGATCGCTATCGGGCTGACATCCATGCCGGAAGCCGGATTCGAATTACCGCTAAAGGGAGCCAGCTACGATTATGACAAGGTAATCCCAGTGCTTCTGGGTCATTATTTCCCGACCGGGGTGCTGGGACTCGGGCTCACAGCCCTGATGGCATCTTTCATGTCCGGCATGGCCGGAAATGTTACTGCCTTTAATACCGTCTGGACATACGACATATACCAGAGCTATATCAACCGGAACAAATCCGACAGGCATTATCTCCGGGTCGCTCAGCTGACAACGATCTTCGGCGTGCTCGTGAGCATTGGGGCAGCCTACGTGGCCCGGATGTTCAACAATGTTATGGATTTTCTGCAGCTTATTTTTGCCTTTATCAATGCACCCCTTTTTGCAACCTTCCTGCTGGGTATGTTCTGGAAACGATCAACCGGTCACGGGGCCTTCTTTGGATTGATTTCCGGTACACTGGCTGCAGCCATCCATCATGGTCTTACAGCTCCGGCAGGTGCGGAAACCCTTGTTAAAGGCGGATGGCTGGGTACTGTTGTGCATACCTATCCCAGCGAAATGGCCCAGAATTTCTGGACGGCCATATATGCCTTCACAGCCGCCCTGGTGTTCACCATCATCATTTCGCTGGCAACCAGGCAGCAGAAAACCGATGAAGATATGAAGGGGCTTGTCTATTCGCTTACCCCGAGGATCCGGGAAAAGGATATCGCATGGTATAGGCGGCCTGCTCCCCTGGCGATACTCATTGGGATCCTGGCCATAGTTTTAAGTTTACTCTTCTGGTAAAAACATTTAACAATGGGTTTAGATATAAAAATACCGATCGGATTAATGTTCACCATCCTTGGCCTGCTTCTCACCATTTTCGGCCTGGCAACGGCTGGGGATACAGAACTGTACAGGCGTTCCCTTGATATAAATATCAATCTGTGGACAGGCCTTGCCATGCTGGCAGTGGGCATCTTCATGCTCGCCACAGCCAAATTCAGGCCATTAAGGGAGAAATAATCCCGGCCACTTCCAGAGAGCGTTCCGGCTCAATACTGAAATTTCAGGTCAGGTAACATTTGCCTGGATTTAAGCGTGAGATTTACGCTTAAATTTTTATCTTTATCCTTTGAGGCCTCACATAAATTCAGTTTTTATGGCAACCCGGATTGCAAGCAGCCAGAAGAAATATTATGCAAAGCATACCAGGATTTATGTGGCAGTCGACTGCATAATTTTTGGATTTCTGAACAACGAACTAAAGATCCTTCTGCTTACCCGTGATTTTGAACCCGGGAAAGGCAAATCCTCCCTCATCGGTGGATTCGTCAGGGAAAATGAGAGCCTTGATGAAGCTGCCCGGCGGATCCTTTTTGACCTGACCGGCCTAAAGGATGTTTTCCTTGAGCAATTGTATACCTTCGGTGAAGTCGGCCGGGATCCCGGTGAGAGGGTAATCTCGGTTGCCTATTATGCCCTGCTGAAGGCACAGGACCTTGACCATGACCATGTTAAAAAGCACGGAGCCCGCTGGTGCCCGATCAATGAATGCAGTCATCTGATCTTCGACCACAACGAAATGAAGGAAAAAGCCCTGAAGAGGCTTCAGCGAAGGGCAAAAAGCCAGCCCATCGGGTTTGAACTGCTTCCGAAAAAATTTACCATACCGCAGCTACAGAATCTTTATGAAGTGATCTACCAGAAAAAATTCGATAACCGGAATTTCAGAAAAAAATTACTGGCTATGGATATTCTGGAGAAACTGGAAATTAAGGATAAGTCCACATCCAAAAAAGGCGCTTTTCTTTACAGGTTCGACAAACAGAAGTATAACAAGTTCCTCAAGGAGGGATTTTTATTTGACCTTTAAATTAAATGCAATGCTGGAAGAACTTAAGAAAACAGTCTGTCAGGCCAACCTTGACCTGGTGAAATACGGACTGGTTATTTTTACCTGGGGAAACGTAAGTGGCATAGACCGCGAAAACGGGCTGATTGTGATCAAGCCCAGTGGTGTTTCCTATGACGATTTGAAAGCAGAAGACATGGTGGTACTTGACCTTGAGGGAAACCGGGTGGAAGGGGAATTGAAGCCATCCTCGGATACCCCGACCCATTTATATCTGTACCGTATGTTCGGAGGTCTGGGCGGCATCGTTCATACCCATAGCGAATGGGCTACTTCCTGGGCCCAGGCCAGGCGCCCCATCCCCGCATACGGCACTACGCATGCAGACTATTTTTACGGGGAGATCCCCTGTACAAGGCCCCTGACCGAAGCGGAAGTCAAGGAAAATTATGAGCACAATACCGGTGTAGTAATCGTGGAAACCATCGGGGAAACGAACCCCATGGCGGTTCCCGGTGTCCTGGTAGGTCAGCACGGACCGTTTGCCTGGGGAAAGGATCCTTACGAAGCCGTCCACAATGCCAAGGTGATGGAAGAAGTGGCGAAAATGGCCTTTCGCAACGAAGCCCTGGGGAACACCCGGGCCATTGATCCCTTTCTCCTCGAAAAGCATTACCTCCGTAAACACGGGAAGGATGCATATTATGGCCAGCAAGATTAGTTATAAACCAAGCAGCTATTTCAGATGGAAAA